>NZ_JBALTF010000061.1:0-18348 GCF_036964675.1 Parasphingorhabdus sp.
TGACGAATTCCATATGGGAGATGCCGGCATAGCCGGTGCGGAACCGCTCCATCATCGCCGCGCGCCCTTCGGACAAGACCCCGCCGAATACGCGCGTTGCGGTCGGGTCCTGGAAGGTCGCGGTCTCGGCCAGCAGCGGTTCGAGCGCGGGCCAGTCGTTGGCGATATAGGCGGTGAAATAGGCGTCGGCGACGGGCGCGGTGGCGGTGGTGATGGCGGCGTAGGATGGGGGTTGGGGTGTGGTGGGGGTTTGCTGTGCCAGCGCGGGCTGGGCGAAGGCGGTGAGTGCGGTGATGGTAGTGGCGATCAGTGTGGCCCGGAGGCGCGGCGTGTGGTTTGATTTCATGTGCGTGGGTCCCCCTCTTTTTTTGATGGGAGGGGCTTAGGAGGGGGTAGTTGTGCCGGACACTGGTTTTCGAAGAGGATGTATTGCGGGTCGACCGGGGGGGTGTCTTGGGTGTGGGATGTAGTTGGGGAAGCCTGATTAAGGGATACATCGCACTGTCAGCGCAATTCGAATTTTGTGCATTTAGTAAACTGTCAAAGAAATCCCCGTAATCCCGGGTCAGTCGGTGGTGATCTACGAAACAGAATCAATCTGTGGTTGTCTGGAAATATCTGCCGCCTCTCCGGTCCGAAACAAGTCCATCAAGGGCACGTTGATGAAATAGACATTCCGCCCCGATTGATGTTTCACCAAAAGCCCTCCGTCCGCCAGTTGATCCAGATATTTTGCCGCGGTCTGGCGGGAAATGCCAAGGTCGTTCACCAGATAATCGATCCGCGTATAGGGATGGCGGAACAGGTTGTTGAGCAAATCCTGGGAATATATCCTGCCATGCTCGGACCGAATTTCCTGCTTGTATCTTGCCATCAGATCGCGAATGCCGCCGATGAGTTCAATGGTTTGAACCGAGGTTTCTGCGACTGCCGTGAGCATATAGATGAGCCACGGTTCCCAGTCGCCGGTCTCGCGCACGGATTGCAGCAATTTGTAATAGTCCCCCTTGTTCCGGGTGATGTACCGGCTGAGATAGAGGATCGGGATGTCGAGCAAGCCCTGCTGGGTCAGATACAGCGCATTGATGATCCGTCCCAGCCGGCCATTGCCATCGGGAAAGGGGTGGATGCTCTCAAACTGATGGTGAATGATGGCCATTCTGACCAGCGGATCGAGATGCCTCATATCGTCGGCATTGATGAATTTTTCCAGCGCCGTCATATCGGCTACAACTTCATGGCCGCCCTGCGGTGGGACATAGACAATCTCTCCGGTCTGGTCATTTTTGAGCGCGGTGCCTGGCGAATTGCGAAAGCCGCCATCGGTGCGCTTGAGGATCTGGAACATCGCAATGATGGAATTGTTGGAAATCACGCCCTGCTTGCTGTGCAGGTCATTCAGACCGCTGCGCAGCGCATCGCGATAGAGCGCGACTTCCTTGGCGGCGGGTGATGACGGATTTTCCGGAAAGAGCGCCGCCTGAAACAGCTCGTCTTGCGTGGTAACAATATTCTCGATCTCCGAACTCGCCTTGGCTTCCTGCAGGGAAAGCGTGTCGATCAATATGCCCTGGTTGGGAATGGTGGCCGTCCGGCCCTTGAGTTCGGCAAGGAAGCGATGGGCCAGTGCTGCATATTTGAGAACGGGCTTGGTTTCCAGTTCGCCGGGAGGCGGCAGATTAGGGATTTGATAGGTGGGTTTGAGCATATTGCGGCGACCATGATGGGAATTAGCAGATATGCTAACATATCAGGATTATATGTTAAAGAAAGTTGATTTTTTTAACATGGGAATAGATCAAATGCACTGCCATCGTAATCCTGAAGCGAAAGACGGAACGAAGTAAAATTATCGGCTCAATGACCGATCAAAGACGCCCGCAACTACAATTTCTTGGAGTAGTTCTCGTGGCCAAACAATCCCCAAATGAGCACCAAGAGGGTCTTTATCTTCAAAGCGACCTGAATAGATACCAATAAATCGCGTCCCGTGACCGCGAGAAAAGACATTTCCTGATTCGTCTTCGAAAGGTGAAAACCTTCGTATGACAACAGGAGAGCCGGACATTCCTTTCCTAGATGCACAATCGATCAACCAGTAAGGTTTTGACAAATTATTGGCCGTGTCCGGATCAACAGCGAGAGAGCCTTTTTTCCACAAAGGAGCGAGTCCGCGATCAATCCCTTGAGGGAAACCAATGATAAATACATCAACCCCCACTGAAATTTGCAAATCCCGCTCTTCGATATCGCCGATGAAAGTGTTGATTGAATCCTTCGGCCAGGTTGGGAGTGGAATAGCTAAGACATCAACTTTTCGGCTAGAGTTTGGATCGATCAACCAGGCCGGATCGCCTTTTTCATCATACAGTCCGAGGTTCAGATAAAGCGTTGCTCTACTATCGTTCGTTACGAAACGAACGGCAAAGTTTGTCGGTCTAGCACCAGTAGACGAAATGGACTTTCCGGACTGAAAGTCTATTCCTGTAACGTTATGCCAATTTGTAACCAAATATCTCTGCGACCCATATTTATAGAAAAAACCAGTCCCAATCGCTAACTCGACCGGGTCCGCTGGACGATCATGTCGATAAATAGACAGTTTGGATGTGCAAAGCGAATACGTATCAAGTCCAACAAATTGCCGATCCTTCATTGTCTGCCTAATCCTCCTCTAGCGTGATTCTAAGCTTGCTCCCCGTCGCGGCAGCGAGCTTTTCCAGCGGTGCTTTAGGACAGGCCCCACCCCAACCCCTCCCCTGAAGGGGAGGGGCTTTCAGTGGATCACTCCGCCGGTTCTTCCACCTCGTCCGCGGGCAGATAGAGCCGGTCGCCCATATCCTTGTATTTCTCGCTCATCTCGCGCATCCCCGCTTCCGCCGCCGCCTTGCTGGCCGCCGCGGTGTCCGCGCCCAGTTTCTCCGAAGCGAGAAAGCCCTCGGCGCTCTGGTTCTGTTTGCTGGCGAAGTCGCGGACTTCCTGCGAGATTTTCATCGAACAGAATTTCGGGCCACACATGCTGCAGAAATGCGCGGTTTTCGCGCCTTCTGCTGGCAGCGTCTGGTCGTGATATTCTTCAGCCGTGTCGGGGTCGAGGCTGAGGTTGAACTGGTCGCGCCAGCGGAACTCGAAGCGGGCTTTTGACAGCGCATCATCGCGGACCTGGGCGGCCGGATGACCCTTGGCGAGGTCGGCGGCGTGAGCGGCCAGTTTATAGGTGATCACGCCGACCTTGACATCGTCGCGGTCGGGCAGGCCAAGATGTTCCTTGGGCGTGACATAGCAGAGCATCGCGGTGCCATACCAGCCGATCTGGGCGGCGCCGATGCCGCTGGTGATATGGTCATAGCCGGGCGCGATGTCGGTGGTAAGGGGGCCGAGCGTGTAGAAGGGCGCCTCGCCGCAGACTTCGAGCTGCTTTTCCATATTCTCCTTGATCTTGTGCATCGGCACATGGCCGGGGCCCTCGATCATCACCTGGACGTCCGACTTCCAGGCGCGGTGAGTCAGCTCGCCGAGCGTATAGAGTTCGGAGAATTGCGCTTCGTCATTGGCGTCGGCAATCGAGCCGGGGCGCAGGCCGTCGCCGAGGCTGTAGGCGATGTCATAGGCCTTCATGATCTCGGTAATGTCGTCGAAATGTTCGTAGAGGAAGCTTTCCTTGTGATGGGCGAGGCACCATTTCGCCATGATCGAGCCGCCGCGCGAAACGATGCCGGTAACCCGCTTGGCCGCCATCGGCACATAGGGCAGGCGAACACCGGCGTGGATGGTGAAATAGTCGACGCCCTGCTCGGCCTGTTCGATCAAGGTATCGCGGAAAATTTCCCAGGTCAGCTCTTCGGCAGCGCCGCCGACTTTTTCGAGCGCCTGATAGATCGGCACGGTGCCGATCGGAACCGGGCTGTTGCGGATGATCCATTCGCGGGTGTCGTGGATGTTGCGGCCAGTGGAAAGATCCATGACCGTGTCGGCGCCCCAGCGGATCGACCAGACCATCTTGTCGACTTCATTGGCGACATCGGAGGCGACGGCGCTGTTGCCGATATTGGCGTTGATCTTGACGAGGAAGTTGCGGCCGATTGCCATCGGTTCGGATTCCGGGTGGTTGATATTGTTCGGAATGATCGCCCTGCCCCGTGCAATCTCGTCGCGGACAAATTCCGGCGTGACATAGTCGGGGATCGACGCGCCAAAGCTTTCGCCGTCGCGGATATATTCCTTCAATCGATCGCGGCCGAGATTTTCGCGCTCGGCGACATATTCCATTTCCGGGGTGATGATGCCCTGACGCGCATAATGCATCTGGGAGACATTGGCACCCGCTTTGGCGCGCAGCACCTTGCGGCGGACATTGGGGAACGGGGCGACGCCGCCACTGCGGTCGGGACCGAGCTGGCCATTGTCTTCCGGCTTGATCTCGCGCTGGGTGACTTCCTCGACATCGCCGCGCGCCTTGATCCACGGGCTGCGCAACTCGTTGAGGCCGGTGTTGATATCGATCAGCGCTTCAGGGTCGGTATAGGGGCCGGACGTGTCATAGACCCGGATCGGCGCTTCGCCGCCCTCGAGATGAATCTCGCGCATCGCGACGCGGATGCCGGAGCCGCTATGCGCCGCGACATGGACTTTTTTCGAGCCGCGGATCGCGCCGGTGGTTACGCCAATTTCGGTTTTTGCGGGAAGGTCAGCCATTTATCTTCGTTCCTTTGTCATTGCAGAACGAGGGCGGGATTTGTCGAAAACCGCTCCCTCCCTCCGCCCGTGTGATCGGGATCAGGTTCAGCGGGTCGCAGGGCGTTACACCTGCCTCTCAGTCAAACGACTCCCCGGGGATGACTCAATGCTAGAGGCTTGGCGACCGGATGTCATGCCAATTCTGGACTTTGGCCAAGCGGCATTATTTTGGCGGTGCTGCAGATTTATATTAGGCTCCCGCGAAACGATCTGCTAGTTTTTCGACAACGCCCGCAGAGGCGCAATATGGAGCGGAACATGACGGAATCGAATAAGGTACAGCTGGATGTAATCATTGTCGGCGCAGGCTTTGCTGGCCTATATCTGTTGCACAAGTTCAGGCAGATGGGACTTTCGGCCCGCGCCTTTGAGGCGGGCGACGATGTTGGCGGCACCTGGTACTGGAACCGCTATCCGGGCGCGCGCTGCGATATTGAGAGCATCGACTATTCGTTCAGTTTTGATCCGCAGCTGGAACAGGAATGGGAATGGAGCGAGAAATATGCGACTCAGCCCGAAATCCTACGCTATGCCCAGCATGTTGCCGAACGCTTTGACCTGCGCCGCGACATCAGCTTTGGCGCGCGGGTGGCAACAGCAGTCTGGGATGAGGATGGATCGCAATGGACGGTGACCACCGACAAGGGCGAGACGGTCAGCAGCCGGTTTTTCATCATGGCGACCGGCTGCCTGTCCCAGCCCAAGGATATCGATATTGCTGGTATCGACAGTTTCAGCGGAGAGATTTACCGCACCCATAGCTGGCCGCATGACGGCGTCGATTTTTCCGGCAAAAAGGTCGGGGTGATCGGCACCGGATCATCGGGCATCCAGTCGATTCCGCTGATTGCCGAACAGGCAGACAGCATGACCGTGTTCCAGCGCACCGCCAACTATTCCCTGCCGGCGCGCAACGGCCCGATTGCGGCAGAGAAGCTGGCGATCAAGCAGCGCTATCAGGATTATCGGAACGAAGCCCGCTGGACCAAGTCTGGCGTGCCGGGCAAGGAGGCAATGGACTTTGCGCTGACAGTGTCGGAGGAAGAACGGCAACAGCGCTACGAAGAGCTTTGGGCCAAAGGCGCGATACCCCATCTCGCTTCCGAATTTGCCGACATCATGCTCAGTGAGGAGGCCAATGACACGCTGGCAGAATTTGTCCGCAGCAAGATTCGCACGGTTATCGAGGACAGCAATGTCGCCGACATATTGACCCCGACGGAATTTCCGATCTGCACCAAGCGCGCCTGTCTCGACACCAATTATTATCAGACATTCAACAAGCCCAATGTGCATATTGTCGACATCAAGAAGGATCCGATCGTCTCGATCACCGAAACCGGGGTCGCGACACAGGATCAGAATTTCGCCTTTGATGCGATCGTCTTCGCCACCGGATTTGACGCGATGACCGGCGCGCTGCTGGCCATCGATATTCGGGGCCGCAATGGCCAGAGCCTGAAAGACAAATGGGCCGACGGCCCGGTCAGCTATCTCGGCCTGACGGTCTCGGGCTTTCCCAATTTCTTCATGATTACCGGCCCTGGCAGCCCGTCGGTCCTGTCGAACATGATTCTGTCGATCGAGCAGCATGTCGAATGGATTGCCGATTGCCTGGACTATATGCGGAGAGAGGATCTCACCGTTATCGATGCCACCGCGACAGCAGAAACCGGCTGGGTCGAATATGGCACGGCGACCAGCGACATGACGCTCTTTCCGCTGGCAAAATCCTGGTATATGGGCGCCAACGTACCCGGAAAACCACGCGTATGCCTGCCCTATGTCGGTGGTGTTGCCGCCTATCGCCGGGTCTGCAACGATGTCGCGGCGCAGGATTATCTCGGCTTCCGCTTTGACGGTCCGGGCGGTTCGCGCAGCAATGACGGCCTGATCCGGCGTCAGCAGCCCGACGTGGTCGCGCTGCTGGAAATGCTGGCCGATATGGAACTGCCGCCGTTTGAAAGCATGTCGCCGGAACAGGCGCGCGCCACTTCGGTGGCGATGAACGCTGGCAATCCTCCGGGTCCGGCGGTCGGTGAAGTTATAGACGGGCAGTTTCCCGGAGCAGATGGTTTGCTCGACTATCGCCTGTACCGGCCGGACAGCCCCGGCCCGCATCCGGTCACGGTCTATTTTCACGGCGGTGGCTGGGTGTTTGGCGATCACACCTCTGACGACGCTTTTTGCCGCGACTTGTGCGTGAATGCCAATAGCATCATCATTTCCGCCAATTACCGCCACGCGCCGGAAGCGCCCTTCCCCGCCGCAGCGGATGACGGCTTTGCTGCGGTCAAATGGGCATCCGCAAATATCGAGACGCTCGGCGGTACCGCTGGTGAACTGGCGGTTTGCGGCTGGAGCGCCGGCGGCAATATTGCCGCCGTGGTCTGCCAGCTGGCCCGCGACGCCGGTGGCCCCGAAATCCGGGGTCAGGTTCTGATCACGCCGGTTGTCGATGCTGGAGACGACAGCCCATCGATGACCGACAATGGTGAAGGCTTTGTGCTGACCAGGGCGCTGATGGACTGGTTCTGGGATCATTATGCCGATCCCGCGGACCGCACAGACCCCAAAGCCTCGCCGTTGCTCGCTGCAGATCTTTCCAATCTGCCGCCGGCGCTGATCATCACCGGCGAATTTGATCCGCTGCGCGATCAGGGCAAGGCTTATGCCGAAGCGCTGGATGCGGCAGGGACGCCGGCGCGCAATATCACCTATCCGGGCCAGATCCATACGTCCTTCGCGGCGGTAGGGGTAATCCCGACCGCGAACGAAGCCCGGCAGGAAATCGCGGCCGCCTTGCGACAATATTTCAGAGTGATGGAGCCAGCCTGAATCGATTGCTACGATTGATCGCGATCAGCCCATTTGCAGCCGGACCAGCGCAGCAAATATGGCACCGAGACCGATGGCAATCGAGAGGCCAGCCCAAAGACGATTGGACCCGCGCAGAAACTTGCTGGCGAACTTCAGAAACCAGTCGCCAACCGCAAGGATCAGTGCGCCTTCGATGAATATCCAGGCGCCCAGCACGGTGATCAATATCGCAAGCAGGTCGCCGGGATTCCAGGGATTGACCAGATAAATGGTCGCTCCGAGCGCCAGGGTGACCATGCCGGTGACAAATTGCAGCGCCGTGCCTTCGCGAAATTCCTGCACCATCCTGGCCCAAAAACCGGGTCGCCGAAATTCACCAATGCCTGCGGCAACGGCATAGAGACCGACAAAGAAGGTGATCCAGCCGGTAATATTGCCTGCATTGCCCATATCGTTTTTCCTTCTGTCCCAGTGGGAAAAGAGCCTATCCGGGATAGCTGGAGACTATGACGAACGGCAGAGCGGGTCTAGAGTGAAGTTTGCCCGTTCGGATCAGGCCAACCATCAGAACGTATAGCCCACACCTATCGCGCCGAAAAATTGACTGGCGCTGCCGCGGATCGATGTGACCGGAGATCGTTTGGGATCACCGAGCAGCCGTGAATAGCTGCCGAGGAAAATCAGGCCCCAGCCACCGTTGGTCACATCGCCATCGAGATCGACGGCGGTGAGCGTGGTCAGTCCGACATTTTTCCAGCCGCTGGTGGCGGTGAAGACCGGCAGGCCACTGGCCGCCGAGCCAGCAGGTGAAATGCTGAAATAATAATCGGCGTAATTATCATCCACATATTCGCCGCTGATCGCCAGACTGGTGACGACGCTGCGGCTGAGCGGGGTGAAATAGGTCATGTTGGGGAAGATGACCATACCGTCATGCGCGCCGGCGACATCCCAGCGCAGATCGACCTGCGCCGTCAGCGAATCATAGGGATTAAGGACGCGATTGACCTGAATGCCCGCAAAAGGGCCCACTTCGATGGCGAAGTCGAGTTTGCCGAGAGAACTGACCACAGGGTCCTTGATCGAATTTTGCCGATCAAACCGGGCCCGGACGACCGGGCCAAAGACGAAATCGACCTTCGCTCCCTTGCGATCGGGAATGACATCAAAGGCAATGCCCGGACCGCGCGGCTGAAAATCTATGCCGCCCAGACTGCCGAGAACAACCGGCAGCGGCGAAATCGTGTAATTATCCGACCCCTCATAGCTGGGACCAACCGCTATTCCGATGCCTGCGGTCAGATAATCGCCATCAAAGACCGACCGTTCGACCGGCATGGGTGCCGGGTCTTCCTGCGCCAGAAGCGGAGAAGATATGCAGAGACCGAGAGGAAATAAGGCGGCGTACCGAAATATGTTCAATTTTTTCACGACTGATTCCCAACTGGTTGCGTAACGGTTAAACGCGGGGACGGCTTAACAGTTGCTTCTCCAGTATAGTAGCCCATTTTCCCTTTGGCAAAGCAAAGCTATTCAGTCAGGCCCTGTTCAACAACAGTCTGCAGGGCTGCGAAACATTGCTGATCCACCGCACTGCCCACTTCGCTCTGCAAAATGACCATGGCCTTTTCCGATGACATGTCCGGCCGATAGGGCCGATCGGCTATCAGCGCATCATATATGTCGGCCACCGTGATGATCCGGGATTCCATCGAAATACTGCGTTCATCCAGACCGAATGGATATCCTTTTCCATCCAGTCGTTCGTGATGCGAGCCGGCGACCATCGCCATATCGCCCATTATGCCAATTTGTCCGAGAATATTGGTCGTCAGGGCCGCATGGCCGCGCATGATTTCCCATTCCTCGGCATCGAGCTTGCCCGGCTTTTCGAGAATCGTGCTGCTTACGCCCAATTTTCCGATATCATGCAGGACGGCAGCGCGGCGCAACACCCGGCGGTGATCTGCTTCCATTCCCAATATTTCGGCAATCCGGTCAGCGATCATCCCCACCCGTGCACTATGGCCGGCCGTGTCAGGGCTTTTGGCGTCAATGACCTGGCCAAAGGCAAAACTGATATCGTCGAGATAATCCTCGTCGACGACAACATAATGCGCCGCCGGTTCGAGCGCCCATAATTGTTCGGGCAGATCTTCGAGCGCCAGTTCCTCCCAGAAGCCACTGGCCTCGGACAATTTTTCAAATAATGCGCACAGCTGCGGATCAAGCCAGCTTCCCGCCCGGTTGCGGACCTCTGCAAGTGCGGCCTCTTTACCCAGGGCGCTATAGAAAACATCGGCCACCTGGGCCAGGAGCGCGATCCGGCCACCCAGATGAATATCGCTGCCAGCGACGCCAAGCGGCAAGCCGCCCCCTTCCCAATGTTCGTCAAGATGGGCAATGGCCTGAGCGACATCTTCGGAAAAACGCAAACGCCGGGCGATATCGGCACCGCGCGAACAGCGGGTTGCAATGATATCGGTCAGGATCGCCTCGCCATTTTCAGACAGGTTGGAAAGTGCCCGGGCGCGTACTTCGGCATCCGCATCCATGCCAACCGCGCTGGCAAGAAATTCACTAAGGTCTTCTGGGCGCGGACCAATTAATTTGAAATCATATTTCAGCTTGCGGTCATCTCCGGCCAGCATCTCGGTGACGCGGGCAGCGTTGCTGCTACAGCCAAGATCCTTGAGCAATACCGCGTAATAGACATCCCGCAACGTGTCGCCCTTCAAGCCCAGAGCCATGGCGATTTGCGTTCCGATCCAGCAGGACCGGATACTGTGGCCGGCGGGCTGTCCTTCGGTCAGGTCCAGCGCGTAAGAAAAGGCACCGAGGATTTCTGACAACCGCGATTGCCCGATACTGTCATTCTGGCTGAAAACTGCATTTCTGGCCTGATACATTTGCCGTTACTCCTAGTCTGTTACAGCAGGATGCCGCCAGAATACTAGTGAACGGTTAATATCCGCCAGATTACAGGATATATTTCATGTGCACCGCATAATGTGCATCCTGCGCGCCAACAGTGAACTGAGCCGACTGGAATTTCGGCGGGCCCATTCCGATTTTGGGATTGCGGGAAAAGCCAAAGCCTTCGCGTGGCAAGAACAGCCGCAAATCCATTTTGCCATTGGCATTTTCGTCATGAATCAACGCCACGGCATAGGTACCGGGCTTCACATTGGCAATCTGGATGGCGTCGGCCTGGACCGCCGAAACTTTCATCTTGCGAGCGTTCTTGTCCTTGCTGCAGTCCGGAAAATATTTTGGATTTGCACTCAGACAGACCAGCACATCGCCCTTTTCCGAGCGCAAACCGGTGATGGCCAGATCAATCGAGGCCGCGATCGCCGGCGCAACCGCCACGACCGGTGCTTCACTCGCGGACGCGCTTGCTCCGAGCAGCAGCACCGAAGTTGCTGCCAATATCGGCAAGGCCGATATCCGTGCCGCAGATCTTGTCCCAAAAGCGAAAATATAAGCCATAATTACCTCTGTATGATTCATGATGCTTTTCATGATGGGTCGCGGTTATGAGCCATTTCCCTAACCTGCCCTGAACAAGCCAGCGCGGGAACATCTCCCAACCCATATGATTGGACACGCCCATAATCGTCATCACCAGCAAAACCAGCCCCAAAACGCCGACATGAATCGGTATTGCGACGACCAGAGCCGGAATCACGATCGCTCCGCTGATCGCCTCGACCGGATGAAAGCTCATCGCCGCCCAGGCGGTTGGCGGCCGACTGTCATGGTGAACCGCATGCGCGACCTTGAACCATTGTGGCCGGTGAAACAACCGGTGGGTCCAGTAAAACCATGTGTCATGAAGGAAAAGATAGAGGAACAGCGATAGCGGGAGATACCACAAAGGATAGTTATCCGGATCGGTGTAAATCTTGGTCCAGCCTTCATTCTGCCAGCCCCAAGCGACGATTCCGGCGGGGACGCCGTAGATAGCGGCGGAAAGCAGCGACCAGCGGATTTCACGGCCAATCTGGGGTTTCAGCCTGTCATATTGGCCCGGTCGCACCCGATTGGTCAACCAGGCAAAAAAGCCGCTGGTCAGCAGATACCGTCCGCCGACGATCAATGTCATGGCGACGGCCGAGATCAATATAGCAGCGGCAAATTCCATGGCAGGGGAATATGGTGCGGATCACCGGGGAGCAAGGCTTAAAGCATAAATCGCCTACATGCTTTCAGACAGGCTTTCCCATGCCCCCACCATCGGCTAAGGCAAAATGATGCCGAAACAGGGACGTCCTTCAAACCAGTATGATCTGGCTATCGCTGGCGGCGGTCTGGCCGGCGGGTTGGTGGCGCTGGCGCTGGCGAAATTGCGACCCGATCTGGATATTGCCCTGATCGAGGCAGATGAGCAATTTGGCGGCAATCATATCTGGTCCTTTTTCGAGAGCGACGTCGAACCGGAGCATCGCTGGCTGGTCGACCCGCTGATTTCCCGCCAGTGGGACAGCTATGATGTGCATTTCCCCAAATATAGCCGGAGCCTGAGCAACGGCTACTGCTCGATTCAATCGGAAAATCTTGACAAAGAATTGCGGAAGCGGCTGCCATCCGGGGCATTGAAAACGGGGCAGAAAGCCAAAAAGGTCGAAAAGGGGCTGGTGCAGCTGGCCGATGGGGCAGAAATTACGGCGCTGGCAGTGCTCGATGTGCGCGGCAGCGGCGATATTTCCGCGCTGGATGTCGGCTGGCAGAAATTTTGTGGCCAGATGCTCAAACTGGAACAACCCCACGGACTGGAGCGTCCGGTGATCATGGATGCCACGGTCGAGCAGATTGATGGCTATCGGTTCGTTTACTGCCTGCCGTTCAGCGACACCGAAATTTTCGTCGAAGACACTTATTATGCCGATACCGCCGACCTCGACAGCGCGACATCGTATGGCCGGATTGCCGATTATGCGGCGGCTCAGGGATGGGTCATCGAAGCGGTGCTCAGCGAGGAAAAAGGCCAGCTTCCGGTGATCTACGGCGGCGATTTCGAGGCTTTCTGGCAGGCCAACAAGGGCGTCGATGCGCGGGCCGGGGCCAGGGCGGCGCTGATCCAGCCGATCACCAGCTACTCGCTGCCGATGGCGGTCAAGACCGCGATCATGATTGCCGAAATGCCCGAGATCAGCCAGGGCACACTTGACAAGATGCTGCGCAATCTGGCCCAGAAACATTGGAAGAACGGAAAATTCTATCGGATGCTTTGCGCCTTCCTGTTTCTCGGTGCGGACCCGGACCAGCGTTACAAGACGCTGGAACATACCTATAGCAAAGACGAAAATTTGCTCGCCCGCTTCTATGCAGGCAAATCCACCCGGATGGATCAGGCCAATCTGCTGACCGGCAAGCCACCCATCCCGATTTCCCGCGCCATCCCGCTTTTGCTGAAATATAGATGAGTATGATGTTCCCATGAGTGACCTTGCAAAATCCCAGAGTGAATTGTTCAAGAAAGCAGCCGTGATCGGTTCCGGCTTCGGCGGTCTGGCACTGGCCATCCGGCTGCAGTCCGCCGGTATCCAGACGACCATCTTGGAGAGCCGTGACAAGCCCGGTGGCCGCGCTTATTATTGGGAGAAGGAAGGCTTTATCTTCGATGGCGGCCCCACGGTCATCACCGACCCGGATTGCCTGTCGCAGCTGTGGGAGCTTACCGGCAATGATATGGCGAAAGACATCGAGCTGATGCCGGTATCACCCTTCTACCGGCTCAACTGGCCGGACGGGACCAATTTTGACTATGTCAATGATCCCGAAGAGCTTTACGCCAATATTGCGGCGATCGAGCCCGATGATGTCGAAGGCTACAAGAAATTCCTCGAATATAGCGGCGGGCTGTACGAGGAAGGCTATGTCAAGCTGGGCACCAAGGCGTTTCTCGATTTCAAGTCGATGATCAAGGCGGCCCCTGCGCTGATGAAATATGAAGCCTATCGCTCGGTTTATTCCAAGGTCTCCAGCTTTGTAAAAAATGAGAAGCTGCGCGAGTTTCTGTCCTTTCAGTCGCTGCTGGTTGGCGGCAACCCCATGAAAACCAGCGCGATTTACGGCCTGATCCACAAGCTGGAACGGCTCGGCGGCGTCTGGTTTGCCAAGGGCGGGACCAATATGCTGGTCAGCGCCATGGTCAAGCATTTCGAGCGGATTGGCGGGGTGATCCGACTGGGTGATCCGGTGACGAAAATTGATACGATCGGCGACCGGGCATCCGGTATCACCTGCAAATCCGGCTGGAGCGAGCGATTTGATGCCGTCGCCTCCAATGCCGATGTCGTGCACAGCTACCGCGACCTGCTCGGCCACAAGCATCGCAGCGAAACGGTCAGCGAAAAGCTGCTGAAGAAAAAATATTCGCCGTCGCTGTTTGTCGTCCATTTTGGCCTGAAAGGCAGCTGGCCCGGCATTCCGCACCATATGATCCTGTTCGGTCCGCGCTACAAAGGCCTGCTCGCGGATATTTATGACAATGGCGTGCTGCCGAGCGATTTTTCGCTCTATCTGCACCATCCAACGGTCACCGATCCGGAAATGGCACCCGAAGGCCATAGCACATTCTATGTGCTGGCACCGGTGCCCCATCAGGGCAAGCTGCCGATCGACTGGAAGGAAATGGGACCGATTTACGAGAAGCGGATTCTCGACGAAATCGGCCATCGGCTGATCCCCGATATTCACGACCGCATTGTCACCAGCTTTCACTATACGCCGCAGGATTTCGGCAGTGACCTCAACGCGCATCTCGGCAGCGCGTTCAGCCTTGAGCCGCTGCTCACGCAAAGCGCCTGGTTCCGGGTACACAATCGCGATGACGTGATCGACAATCTCTATTTTGTCGGTGCCGGCACCCATCCGGGCGCGGGAATCCCGGGCGTCGTCGGCAGTGCCAAGGCGACGGCTGAACTGATGCTGGAGGATATGGGGTGAAACAATTCCGCATTTGCAAACCTGTCAAACTGATCCGCCTTGCCGAGCGACGCCCTTCGACAAGCTCAGGACGAACGGTATAATTTCATGAATCGGGCTAATCTCGTCACTCACGCCAGAACCAGTATCGAACGCGGGTCGAAATCCTTTGCCCGTGCCTCGAAACTCTTTGCCCGGCAAACCCGCGAACGGGCTTGGCTGCTCTATTACTGGTGCCGCGCCTGTGATGATCTGGCTGACGGTCAGGATCATGGTCACGGGATGTCGACCATCGCCAATCCGGAAAAAACCATCGCGGCCATGCGGATGATGACCACGCGCGCGCATGGCGGCGAACAGACCGGCAATCCCCCGTTCGACGCCTTTGGTGTGGTCGCGCAGGAATGCGCTATTCCGAAAAAGCTGGCAGATGACATGATCGACGGTTTCGCGCTGGATGCCCGCGGATGGCGACCGGAAACCGAGGATGATCTGTTTCAATATTGCTATCATGTCGCGGGAGCGGTCGGTTGCATGATGGCGATCGTGATGGGCGTTTCGGCAAGGGATCAGGAGGTGCTGGACCGCGCCTGTGATCTGGGGCTGGCGTTCCAGCTTGCCAATATCGCGCGCGACGTGGCCGAGGATGCACAGGCCGGGCGATGCTATTTGCCGAAAAGCTGGCTCGCCGAAGCCCGCATTGATCCCGATCACATCATGGATCCAGCCAATCGGGCTGCGCTGATCACGCTGGTCAACCGGCTTTGCGACCTGGCGGGAGATTATGAAGATTCGGCGCGCGTCGGCGCATCAAGCCTGCCGTTCCGGTCCCGCTGGGCAGTGCTGGCGGCAGCCGGGATTTACGGAGATATCGCCCGGGCGATCAAGCAGAGCGACGGCGCCTCGCTTGAGCAGCGAATATTCACCAGCAAGGGCAAAAAACTGGGCTGGATATTGAAAGCCTTTGCGCAGGCGCTGATCAACTCAGCCCGGCGCGACCGTCAGGGATTGTGGACAAGAGCCCGCGCGACCCGTCCGGCCTAGTGGCTGGCACCATGTTCGGTGACATATTTGCCAATGCGTTGCACTGCCGTGTCAAACAGATTTTGCGAACAGCACAGCACGCCAAGGGCCTTGCCGTGGGTGCCGTTATAGACCAAAGTTTCGCCTAGCGCATTGGTGACGCTCGCCCCCGCTTCGACGGCAATGACATGGGCCGCTGCGATATCCCATTCATGGCCCCAGCGAGTGGACGCGACGACATCCGCCCGGTCATCCGCGACCATCGCCATTCTGAGCGCGATACTGTTCGGCTTTGGCACCGCTGTCAGATTGAGTTCGGGCGGCAGCATTTCCGCCGGAATACGGCATCCGTCATATTGACGTCGCTGGCTGGCGTGCAGCGCCCTGCCGTTGATCTCGCTATGGCTGCCCGCTTTACCGACCCAGACTTCCTGCATGGCCGGAGCGACAAGCACACCGAAAATCGGGTCATCCCCGTGCACAAGCGCCACCGAGACGCACCAGCCGGTCTTGCCGGCGACAAAATCTTTTGTGCCATCAATGGGATCGACCACCCAGGTCAGTTCAGCACCGGCACCACTCTGATCGATATGGGTTTCTTCGGAGAGCCAGCCGGCGGAAGGAGCCAGCTTTTCCAGTTCGCTGCGCAAAAAGCGATCGACCGCCAGATCGGCATCGCTGACAATCTGTCCCGGTGATTTTTCCCAGGTCTTGGCGGCCAGCTTGTCCAGTTTCCAGTCACGCATGGCGAGGGCCCCGCCCTGTTCGGCGATCGCAATGACCCGATCAAAATCTATGTCAGCCACGAGTTTCTCCGTTCACCCAGAGCCTGTCGAAGGGCGCTTCTAGTCCGTTAGGCGTGGTTCGACAGGCTCACCACTAACGGATTTGATCAGCCACCCGCCACCGTCATGCTGTCGGTGCGCAGGGTGGGTACATTCATGCTATAGTGATATTCCAGATCATCGGCAGCGATCAGGCTCCTGAACATGTCTTTCAGATTGCCGGCAATGGTGATTTCCGAAACTGGCGGGCCGATCTCGCCGTCGGTAATCAGGAAACCGCCGGCTCCCCGGCTATAATCACCGGTTACCGGATTGACGCCCATGCCGATCAGTTCGGTGATATAGACACCATGTTTGATATCCTTGATCAGATCCGCCTGGCTGACCGAGCCATTGCCCATATGCAGGTTGGTCACGCTCACGCCCGGTGCTCCGCCGATACCGCGCGAGGCATGGCCGGTTGGCTGCAAGCCGAGCTGGCGAGCCGATGCACTTTCCATCAGCCATTGGGTCAGCCGCCCATTATCGATCAATTTGGTTTTTTTGGTCGGCAGACCTTCGCCGTCAAATGCCTTGGACCTGAGGCCACGCTTGCGATGCGGACAGTCAATGATGGTCAGGGCGCTGTCAAATATCTGGGTATCCAGTGCATCCAGCAGAAAGCTGGTTTTGCGCGCGATGGCGCTGCCCGCAATCGCGCCGAGGAAATGACCCAGCAGGCTGTTGCCGACCCGTGGGTCGAAAACGACGGGCATGGCGCCTGATTTGAAATTGACCGGGTTGAGCCTGGCAACAGCGCGCTCTCCCGCTTCCCGGCCGATTTTCTCCGGTGATTGCATATCTTCGAGAAAGCGGACGCTGTCATAGGCATAATCGCGTTCCATGCCGTCACCGGTTCCGGCGATGACGCTCGCCGACAGGCTATAGCCGCTGGTGGAATAGGCACCGGAAAAGCCATGGCTGGTGGCCAGCGCAACAATGCTGCGACCGGCGCTGGCGCCGCCGCCTTCGCTGTTGGTGACACCCTCGACCGCCCGCGCGGCATCTTCTGCTTGTAACGCCAGTTCACGGAGCAACTCGGGTTCCGGGTCCTGCTCGTCATCGCCTTCGATCGGGTGCGGTTCGGTTTTCAGCAGCAATTCTTCCGGCGCGAGGCCGGCATATTGGTCTTCTGGCGCCTCTCTGGCCATGTCGAGGGCGCGTCCGACCAGAGCGGACAATATTTGCGGGTCCATATCGGAGGAGGACACGGTTGCCGAACGCTTGCCGACAAAGACCCGGAGGCCGATTTCCTCGCCTTCGGAACGCTCGACCTCTTCGAGATTGCCGAGGCGCATCTGCACCTGGGTTGCGGCATCGCAAACATAGATGGCGTCAGCGGCATCGGCGCCGGCCTTTTTGGCCAGGGAAATGAGGGAGTCGGCGCGATCCTGCGCTTCAGAAGGTTTTAGCATGAGCCGGACATAGGTGCGACACCCTGCAAGGTCAACGATCGGCTGCTAAATGGTGAAGAAACGATAGCCGGTTTTCAGAGCCCGGTTTTAGAACATCGTTCCAAAAGTCTTGATCAAACCGGCAAAAACCAATGGCAGGCCGAGAGCCAATACCCACAGTACCACCTGATCGGACCGGAATTTTGCGGCAAGGCTTTGCTCCGACAAGCCGCTGCTGCTCATGGTGGCCCAGCGCTTTTCAAAATTGCGGCAAAAGGGAATGATCACGGCAACCAGCAGGACCAGACCGAAATAGGGGGCGATTGACATGCCCTTGGCTTCGATGAAGCCAAGCACGAAGAATATCTGCGCCAGAGTGTAGACCAGCAAGGCAGCAGCGCAATTGTTGCTCATTTTCTTGTCCCAGCGGACGCCAATATGCTGCACGTCGTGACGCGCGCGATGCTTGCTAACCGATTTTTGAGACGCTGTTGCGACCATTTCCATTCCCCTCAGAATATCATCCCCAACCATCGCCGGAAGTTTGCTCCCGTACAATAGTAGGCCAACACTATACCCTATTTATCGAAAAAGCCAAATAGACTGTTTTCAGGCCT
>NZ_JBALTF010000062.1:0-16322 GCF_036964675.1 Parasphingorhabdus sp.
ACAAAGTCTGTCACCCCGGCGAAGGCTGGGGTCTAAACCAAGAGTGATGGGACTCACACAGGCGGGTTGGATGCCAGCCTGCGCTGGCATGACGAACTCATGGCCATTTCTTTGCTGGCGGTTTTAATCCCTCACCCACTGCGACTAACCACCTTCGCTGAAGCTTCGGCGCTAAGTCTCGTTGCCCTTTCCCTCGGGGAGAGGAGAATTATGCGGGCCGCAGCCAAAGGAACGAAATGGGAATATAGCATGTTCAGCCGGAAAAGTCATTCCGCCTGCTTTATCACAGCCCTAACGAGTCAGTTAAATCACCCGTCACCCCAGCGAAGGCTGGGGCCTAAACCAAGGGTGCTGGGACTCACACAGGCGGGTTGGATGCCAGCCTGCGCTGGCATGACGAAATCTGATCAAGTCTTCTGTGAAGGCTTAGCCCATTCAGCCGGAAGAGCCCTATTCTTCAGGCTTCTTCGCCACCCCGACAAATGCCGGCCGCAACAGCCGGTCCTTGATCACGTAACCGGCCTGCATTTCCTGGACGATGGTGCCGGGTTCATGCTCGTCGGTCGGGATTTCGATCATGGCCTGATGCTGGTTCGGATCGAGCGGCAGGCCGACGGCGGCGACGCGCTTGATGCCGTTTTTCTCGAAGGCGGATTGCAGCTCGCGGCCAGTGGCTTCGATGCCGTTGATCAGGCCCTTCCACTTTTCCTCGTCCTTGACCTCGGCGGGGATGGCTTCGAGGGCGCGTTGCATATTGTCCATTACCGACAGCATGTCGCGGGCAAAGCCGGTGGCGGCATAAGCGCGGGCGTCCTGCGCGTCTTTTTCGAGACGGCGGCGGACATTCTGGGTCTCGGCCTGGGCATAGAGTATTGCCTGCTGGGCTTCGGCCAGTTCATTTTCCAGCGCTTCGATACGGTTGTCGGAATTTTCCGGCTGCGGCGCGTCAGCTTCGCCGCTTTTCAACGACTCCGGCACGCCGTCAAGCTCGGCGGCTGCCGCTGCGTCGCCATTGTCTTGGCCGGGATTCTGCTTGTTATCACTCATTGCTTGGGTCACTTTATTTTCATCATTTCGACAGTAAACGCGACAAGGTTTGCGCGGTAAAGTCTACCATGGGTACGACGCGCGCGTAATTCAACCTTGTCGGACCAATCACGCCGACCACGCCAACCACCTGTCCGTCGCCGTCTTTGTAGGGCGCCGCTATCACAGATGAGCCGGAAAGCGAGAATAATTTATTCTCCGCGCCGATAAATATCTTCGCCGCTTCGGCATCGCGGGCATTGTCGAGCAGCCGGGCAATTTCCTGCTTGCCCTCGAGTTCATCGAGCAACCGGCGGACCCGGTCGAGGTCGGCCAGCGCGCTATTGTCCTGCAGCAGATTGGCCTGTCCGCGGACGATCAATACCGGCCGGTCCGAGGGATCGCGGCTCCAGGTGACCATGCCCGCCTTGACCAGCTCTTCCGACGCCTTGTCGATCGCCAGTTCGCCGGCGCTGATTTCCCCGCCGACGGTTGACAGGACCTGGCTGAGCGTCATGCCGCCATAGCGGGCGGTGAGATAATTGCCGGCTTCGACCAGCGCCGATTCCGATACGCCGGGCGGCAGATCGAGCACGCGATTCTCGACACCGCCGTCCTGGGAGACGAGGATCGCCAGCCCCTGCCCTTCGGACAATTTGATGAAGTTGAACTGTTTGAGCAAAGGCTCGCGTTTCGGCACCAGCACCAGACCGGCGCAGGAAGACAGGCCGGACAGGATCGAGGTGGTGGCGCGCAGCGCATCCTCGACCGGGCCCTGTTCGGTAATCTGGCTCTCGATCGCGTCGCGCTCTTCCTGTGTCGGGACCGCCGCCTGCATCATGCCATCGACAAACAGCCGCAGGCCGAGTTCGGTCGGCACCCGCCCGGCGCTGGTATGGGGCGCGGCAAGCAGGCCCAGTTCCTCGAGATCCTGCATGACATTGCGGATCGAGGCGGGGGAAAGTTCGAGGCCCGGCGCTTTCGATATGGTGCGCGAACCGACCGGCGCGCCATTGTCGAGATAGGATTCCACGACGACGCGGAAAATCTCCCGTGCGCGGGTGGTCATTTCGGTGATTGGGGTGTTGGTCATGGGTGATAGATAGGTGAATTGTCAGGAGGTTTCCAGCATTACTCCTCTCCCATAGGGAGAGGCAACCAGAGCTTGGCATCTTTGATGACTAGCGCAGGTCGGTGAGGGGGTTTTCACTATCGAGAGGGCGTAACCCCTCACCGAGCGCGACTAACCCCGGATTAAATCCGGGGAAGTCTTGCTTGCCACTCCCTATGGGAGAGGATGAGGAACACCGTCGCCTTCAAAAAAGGGACTGCGCTGTGCCGCCTCCCCTCACCAACGTCGCCTAACGAGCAAGCTCGTAAGGCTTTGGTATCCTGTCCCTCAAGGGGAGAGGAGGAGGGATTGCCTCGCCCAGTGCGAGAGGATAAGGACGCCTCAACTCAAAAAAAGGAATCATACATGCGACCATCGGGCCGTGCGCCGGACGAAATGCGCGCCATTTCCATTGAAACCGGATTTACCAAACATGCCGAAGGAAGCTGTCTGATCAGCTTTGGCGATACGCGGGTATTGTGCACCGCCAGTATCGAAACGAGCCTGCCGCCATGGATGCGCGGCAAGGGTACCGGCTGGGTCACCGGCGAATATTCGATGCTGCCCCGCGCGACCCATACCCGTGGTTCGCGCGAAGCGGCGCGTGGCAAGCAGTCGGGAAGAACGCAGGAAATTCAGCGGCTTATCGGGCGTTCTTTGCGCTCGGTCGTCGATCTGAAAATGCTCGGCGAGCGGCAGATCACGCTCGATTGCGATGTGATTCAGGCCGATGGCGGCACAAGGACTGCGTCGATCAGCGGTGCATGGGTGGCATTGCGGCTGGCGGTCAACGGACTGCTCGACCAGAAAGTGCTCAAGGAAGACCCGATCCAGCAGAAGATTGCAGCAATCAGCTGCGGCATTTTTGACGGCACGCCGGTGCTCGATCTCGACTATGACGAGGACAGCAACGCCGGTGCCGACGCCAATTTCGTGCTGACCGATGATGGCAATATCGCCGAGGCACAGGCAACTGCCGAGGGCCAGACCTTTGACGACGAAGGGCTGATGCGGCTGATGCGGCTGGCGAAAATCGGTTGCGGCCAGATTTTCGAGGCGCAGGACAAGGCGGTTGGTTAGGAAGTAGAAAAAGGGCGTCGTACTGAGCTTGTCGAAGCACCTCTGGACGAGAACAGCCGTTAAGCTGCGCTTGGCTTTCAGCTCGACAGGCGCAGGGCGAACGGAAATTGACCCTCTCCCATAGGGAGAGGCAACAAGCCTTGGCAATTTATTGCCTTAGGCGCAGTCGGTGAGGGGTTAATCCCTTCAAAGGTTCGAACCCCTCACCGAGTTCCACTAGCGAGCAAGCTCGCAAGTTTCACTTGCCTCTCCCTATGGGAGAGGATGATTGGATAGCGAAGAACAATGACCAACCACCGCAAACTCGTCCCCGGACGCCTGATCATCGCCAGCCATAACCAGGGCAAGGTACGGGAAATTCGGGCGCTGCTCGAGCCTTACGGGATAGAGCCAGTGTCGGCGGGCGATCTGGGATTGCCGGAGCCGGAAGAAACCGGGACGACTTTTGCCGAAAATGCGCTACTCAAGGCGCGGGCGAGCGCCGAGGGCGCGAATTGCGTGGCGCTGGCGGATGACAGCGGGCTGTGCGTTGCGGCGCTGGGCGGCAAGCCGGGGGTCTACACCGCCGACTGGGCCGAGCGGCAATGGTTCGAGGGCGAGCCGGGCCGCGACTGGTATATGGCGATGGGCAAGGTCGAGGGACTGCTGGCCGAGCAAGGGCCGGACGTCGACCGCAGCGCCTATTTTGTCGCGACGCTGGCATTGGCCTGGCCGGATGGCCATTCGGAAGTGTTTGAAGGACGAATTCAGGGCAATCTGGTCTGGCCGCCGCGGGGGACTTTGGGTTTCGGCTATGATCCGGTGTTCCAGCCGGTTGGCATGGAGCAAACGTTTGCCGAACTTGATCCCAAGCAGAAGCAGGCGATGAGCCATCGGGCTGATGCGTTTCGGAAATTGGTTGCGGGTTGTTTTTAGTTTGTCACCCCAGCGAAGGCTGGGGCCTATACCGAAGGTGGCGAGACTCACATAGGCGGGTTGGATGCCAGCCTGCGCTGGCATGACAACTCACCCCTTTAACGGATCCCGTCCGACGACATTCCCGGCGGGGCTATAGCGACAGACCAGATAATCATCGCGCCCGTTGCTCACCGTGGCGCAGCCGATGCGCTGGCTCGTCGGCCAGATGATCTGGGTATAATGGGCGACATCGCCCCATGTGCCGGTGGTGCTGCTGTCGGGGAACAGGCCGCGTTTGAAATAGCGGTCCTCGTCGACCCAGGCGCCGACCATTTCGCCGTAACTATAGGCATCCCGGGTGCCCATCCAGAGATTCTCGCCTTGCCGGGGGCTGCGTCCTTGCTGGGGGTCGTGGGCGAAACTTCCGGTGCGGGCCAGACTGGCGGCATAGGTCGCGGCATCTTTCGCCAGCTCGGTGTTCCAGACCAGTTTCGGCGCACCGACCTTCGCGCGCGCTTCATTATGCGCCCGCATCATCGCGCTCTGCAAGCGGCTGTCGCCGCGCGGTTCCGGCTCCATGCTGGTCCGCTGTTCGACGACCGTTGTCGGCGACGGGCCGTGCGAGGGTGCCGGGGAACAGGCCGCAATGACTGGCGTGATCAAAAGGATGGCGCTAAGGGCGCGGACAATATGCATGAACTGGCCTCTACCGCAGAAAAGATGAACGGGACAGATACGGGGCCGCTGGCGCTCTATATCCACTGGCCATTCTGCGTCTCCAAATGTCCCTATTGCGATTTCAACAGCCATGTCCGCGCGCAAGTGGATGTCGCGGCCTGGCAGGCGGCGCTGCTCGCCGATATGGCGCATGAAGCGGCGCTGACGCCGGGGCGCAAGCTGTCGAGCATCTTCTTTGGCGGCGGTACGCCTTCGCTGATGCCGCCGGCGCTGGTCGAGACACTGATCGCGGCAGCGCAGCGTCACTGGGGCTTTGCCGAAAATATCGAAATCACGCTGGAGGCCAATCCTTCCTCGGTCGAGGCGGCGAATTTTCATGATCTGGCCAGGGCGGGCGTGAACCGGGTGTCGCTCGGCCTGCAATCGCTCGACGACCAGACGCTGCAGTTTCTCGGGCGCGCCCATGATGTCCGCGAAGGCCTCGCGGCGCTGGATACCGCGCAGCAGGCGTTTGAGCGGGTCAGCTTTGATCTGATCTACGCGCGTCCCGGCCAGTCGCTGGCCGACTGGCGAGCGGAACTGGAGCGTGCGCTGAGCTTTGGCACCGGGCATCTCTCGCTTTATCAGCTGACCATCGAACCCGGCACGCGCTTCGAGACATTGGTGCGCACCGGCAAACTGATCCCGGCCGATGATGATCATTGCGCCGACCTGTTCGAACTGAACCGCAGCATCATGACCACAGCCGGCCTGCCAGCCTACGAGATCAGCAACCATGCCAGGCCGGGTCAGGAAAGCCGCCATAATCTGACCTATTGGCGCTACGAGGATTATGTCGGCATCGGCCCCGGCGCGCACGGCCGGCGGCTGGCAAGCGCAACCGAGCGGCACAAGAAGCCGGAGAATTTTCTCTCTGCGGTCGAGCGCAACGGCACTGGACTGAAGGTCGAACAGGCGCTGTCGCCGGAGACGCGGGCGATGGAAGCGCTGATGATGGGGCTGAGGCTGGCGGAGGGTCTGGATCTGCACGCGCTGGCAGATAAAACCGGTCTGGCGGTTTCGCACATGGTGGATCAGCAGGCCGTGGATCACCTGACAGAACTGGGCCTGCTCAACGCAGCCGACGGGCGGCTCACCATTTCGCCCAAGGGCATGCCGCTGCTGGATGCGCTGTTGCCAAAGATCATCGCAGACATCTGAATGCGCACGCATTTTTCTATCGCTTAAGGGGCGTTGAATTCTATCGGCTTAGATGTCACAATCTTCGAAAATCCGGAGAGAGAAGCCATGGGAATATTCAGCGTCATCAAGCGTGAGGTCAGTTTTACCCGTTCGCTCAAAAGCGTGATGGCACAGGTCAAGGATATTGATCCGGATGCCCATCTGCTGATCACCGATGATATCGAAGCCACGATCGCCACCTATCCGGACAATATCGCCTTTTATTTTGAAGGGGATACGATCACCTATGCCGCGTTTGAAGCGCGCGCCAACCGGATCGCCCATTGGGCGCTGGCGCAAGGCTATCGGGCGGGAGACACGGTCGCCCTGTTCATGGAAAATGCGCCCGATTTCGTCGCCACCTGGTTCGGCCTGTCCAAGGTCGGGATCGTCACCGCGCTGATCAACAGCAATCTGGAGGGTGGCGGCCTGGCCCATTGCCTGAACATTGTCGCAACCAGGGCGGTTATCACCACCGCCGATCTGGCACCGCGCGTCACAAAAATCGCGGCCCAGCTGGAAGGATCACCGACGCTGTGGGACTGGGACGGAGAAGTCGGGCAAAATCTCAACCGCGCCCTCGCCGCATTGCCCGATGATCGCCCCGACCAAAGCCACCGCGCCCATATGACCGGCCACGACCTGTTCCTCTATGTCTATACATCCGGCACCACCGGCCTGCCCAAGGCAGCGCGCATTTCCCATGCCCGCGCCCGGCGCAGCTTTCGCATCGCCATCTCGACCTGCCCGCTGACGCCGGAGGATCGCATTTACGTCACCCTGCCCCTCTATCATGTGACCGGCGGGTTCATTGGTCAGGGCGGAGCCTTGCTCAGCGGCGCATCGGTGATATTGCGGCGCAAATTTTCCGCCTCGCAATATTGGGATGATGTCGCCGACCATGGCGCAACCGTGATCGTCTATATTGGCGAGCTGTGCCGCTATCTGCTGAATCAGCCGGAACATCCCAAGGGGCGCGCGCATAAAGTCCGGGTCGGCATCGGCAATGGCCTGCGCGCCGATATCTGGCAGCAATTTGTCGACCGCTTTCAAGTGCCGAAGCTGCTGGAAATCTATGGCTCGACCGAGGGCAATATCTTCCTGATGAATTTCGATGGCAAGATCGGCGCGGTTGGCCGGATTCCCAAATATCTCGAAAAGCAGTTCGGCGACACCAGGATCGTGAAATTCGATATTGCCGAGGAACAGCCGGTGCGCGGCGACGACGGCTTTTGCATCAAGGCGGACTGGGATGAGGCGGGCGAACTGATCGGACGAATTTTCGCGGACAGCCCCTCAGATTTTTCCGGCTATCAGGACAAGGAAGCGACCGAGAAGAAAATCCTGCGCGACGTGTTTGAAAAAGGCGATGCCTGGTTCCGCTCCGGCGACCTGATGAGCCGCGACCGCTCCGGCTATATTTATTTCAAGGACCGGATTGGCGACACATTCCGCTGGAAAGGCGAGAATGTCGCGACCAATGAAGTCTCCGAAATATTGTCGCAATATCCCGGGATCAGGACCGCCAATGTCTATGGCGTCGAAGTCCCCGGCACCGATGGCCGCGCCGGCATGGCCTCGCTGACCGTCGCGGATGATTTCGATATTTCGGGACTGCGGGCGTTTCTGGCCCGGGAAATGCCGCATTATGCGGTGCCCCTGTTCATCCGGATCGAGCCGGAGGCGCAGACCACCGGCACGTTCAAATATCGCAAGGTCGAACTGGTCCAGGAAGGCTTTGATGTCGCCACGATCAGCGACCCGATCTGGTTCGGCAGGCCGGGCGCGGAGGTCTATGAAGCCCTGACCGAGGCGGAACACGGGAAAATATTGTCGGGTGAATATCGGTTATAGCGGCTGGTTTTCGGAAATTGACGGTTTGATTGCTTCTGCCATGGACAGAGTAAATATGGTGCCCCTGCGCAGGCAGGGGTCCATCTCCGGATCACATGCTCAGGCATCGCCGTCATTGCGAGGAACGTAAGTGACGAAGCAATCCGGAGCGGTGCGCGCGACTCTGGATTGCTTCGCTACGCTCGCAATGACGAGACCGGAATTGGGCTAAATCATGCTCTCCCACAGCGAGCAGGCTAGCGCAACCCGGTGAGGGACTGAACGGGACGAGAGGGCTACAACCCCTCACCGACTGCGCCTAAGGCAATAAATTGCCAAGGCTTGTTGCCTCTCCCTATGGGAAAGGATGTTTGAAGATTGATTCCGGGTCTGCTAGATTCCTCGCATGGACACCACCGCCGCCATCATCAAAGCCTTTTCCGCCCATCTCCGCGATGACCGGCGGCGGTCGCCGCATACGGTGCGTGCCTATGTCATCACCGCCGAGCGCTTCTGTGCCTTTCTGATGGAGCATATCGGCAGCGGCATTGATGCAGCGGAGATCAGCGCGCTCAAGCAGGCGGATATCCGCTCCTATCTCGCCTATCGGCGCGGAGACGGCCTGACCAACAACAGCGCGGCGCGGGAATTGTCGGCCTTGCGGGCGTTCCTGAAATTTGTCGGCGGCGATGAGGCGCAAATACCCAAGATCAAGGGGCCGAAGGTCAAGCGCGGCGTCCCGCGCCCGGCCTCGCCCGATGACATATTGGCATTGGCCGGCGATGCCCAGGACAGTGCCAGCGAGGATTGGATCGGTGCGCGCGACTGGGCGGTGCTGCTGCTGCTCTACGGTTCGGGGCTGCGGATCAGCGAGGCGCTCGACCTGACCGGCGAAGCCCTGCCCCTGTCCGATACTTTGCGGGTCACCGGCAAACGTAACAAGACTAGGATCGTTCCTTTGCTGCCCAAGGTACGCGAGGCGATCGAACATTATATCGATCTCTGCCCCTATCCGATTGCTCAGGATTTCGCCCGCTGCAAGAATGACAAGATCGACGGTTCGCCCCTGTTCCGCGGCAAGCGCGGCGGGCCGCTGTCGCCCAATATGATCCGCCGGGTGGTGCAACAGGCGCGCACCAGGCTCGGCATATCCGACACCACCACCCCGCATGCCTTGCGGCACAGCTTTGCCACGCATTTGCTGGCCGGCGGCGCGGATTTGCGGAGCCTGCAGGAATTGCTGGGTCACGCGAGCCTGAGTTCGACGCAAGTCTATACGGCGGTGGATGCGGCGCATTTGCTGGATGTCTATCAGAACGCCCATCCGCGCGCGGGTTGAATATATTCAGAGTTCATTCCCAGCTGCGGACGTAAAAAAAAACGGACATTCGGTCGCGAGCAAATGACGTCGCATGGCAGTCGACCGGTTTCTTCATTGTGACTCGTCCTGATCGGCCTGCGCGATGAATTTCAACCTGCCCTGTCAGAATCGCTAGCGTAAAACCGCCATTGGCAGGACGTTTTACGCGAGCGCCTAATTCTTTAGTTAGTAGCGGATTCCGTAGCGGTATTCATTATCAGCGGGCCGAGCAAGTCCCATAATTCCGTTTAAAAAAGAGAATATGTGAACTGAAACAAGGACTGTTTTATCTGCATCAGGGGAGAAGTCTGAAATGAACAAGGAAACATATCGCAACAGATCCATTTTTACACGAAAAGAACTAGTGACGGCGCTCATGAGTTCGGCAGTGACCATTGGTGCTTTCAGTTTTGGCGCACCCGCTTTTGCCCAGGATTCGATCGAAGATGAGAACAGCAACAAAATCATCATCGTCAACGCGCGCAAGCAGGATGAAACACTGCAGGAAACACCGGTCACCGTAACCTCGATCAGCGCCGATACGCTGGACAAGTTTCAGGTCAACGAAGTCGCCGATGTTGTCAGCCGCATTCCGGCGCTGAACGTCCAGGTCGGTGGCTCTGGCGCGGGCGGCCAGATCAGTCTGCGCGGCATTGGCACAACCAATATTTCGGCTGCGTTTGACTCGGCGGTTGCCTTTGATTTCGATGGCGTGTCGATCAGCACCATGCGTCTGGTCCAGGCATCCTTCTTCGACGTCGCGCAAATTGATGTGCTCAAAGGCCCGCAATCGCTATTCTTTGGGAAAAGTGCCTCGGCCGGCGTATTTTCGGTGCGATCCGCCGACCCGACGCAGGACTGGGAAATGGGCGGCAAGGCTTCTTATGAATTTGAAGAAGAAGGCTATACCGTCGGCGGATATATTTCCGGTCCGATGAGCGATACGCTGGGTGTTCGCGTGGCGGCGCAATATCAGGACATCAACAAATATGTCGAGCTCGAAGCCGGGACACCCTCTGTTTTCCTGAACACAGGAAAAGGTCTGAAGAATTTTGTCGGCCGGGTAACCCTGCAATGGGATCCTTCGGACCGCTTCTCCGCCAACCTGAAACTCAATTATAATCACAATTTCGGCGACAGCCTGCTCGGCCATTCCGATATCAGCTGCGGGGCCAATGGGGTCGCGGACGATGTGTTCCTGGCGCTATCCGGAGTGCGCATTGCCTCCAATGCGGCATGCGACATTCAGGACGGACTCTATCCTCATCCCGATGGCCATCCCGCCCTGCAGGTTATCGCGCCGGGAACAACCGGTGCGGATCGTTACAAGGGGCAGTCCTATAACGAAACAAACACGTTTTTTGGTCGTTTGGCGATGGATCTGGAGCTTGATGACAGCCTGACCTTGTCATCCGTTACCGGCATTTTGAATCTAAAAAATGAACATGCCGACCATTTCAGCTATGTCGGCATCCTGCCCAATGGCGACCCGGGCGGTCTCCCTGCCCCATTTTCCGATGCGCTGAAGCAATATACCCAGGAGCTGCGCCTCACCAGCGATTATGACGGCATATTCAATTTCATGGTCGGTGGTTTTTGGGAGAGCCGAAGCCAACCGCTGCAGACATCGCAAAATGCCTTTATCGGTTCGTTCCTGTTCCCTGATTCCCGGGGCATTGGCTATGACTGGGTAGCGAACAGGGCGACCAAAAGTGAAGCATTGTCATTTTTCGGCAGCGCCAGCATCGATATTACGGATCAGCTGGAACTGTCCGGCGGTGTGCGCTGGACCGATGAGCAGAAGGTCCACAGGACGGACTTTCCATTCCTGCACAATGCTCTGACCTTTTTGAACGGCATTGTCGGCGGGATTGGACTGGTGGTTCCGGAAGGCTTCCAGACCGGGCCGATCGAGTTTTCTGACAGCAATATCTCGCCTGAACTCACGATCAAATATCAGGCCACGCCCGATCTGAACTTCTACGCATCCTACAAGACCGGTTTCAAATCCGGTGGCGTCGATAACAGTATCTTGCCGACTGCGGCACTGCAATTTGTAAAAGCCGGCTTTGGTACCGATGCGCAACGTCAGGCCGCTCTGGATTCGATCATCTACAATTCTGAAACGGCCAAGGGCGGCGAAATCGGGGTCAAGGCGATGCTTGCGGACCGTGCTTTCCGGATCAACGCTTCGCTCTATTATTTCGTGTTTGACGATCTGCAGGTCCAGAATTTTGATGGCGCTGCGGTGCGGTTTTTGACGGTGAACGCGGGTCAGGTGACGACCAAGGGCTTTGATATGGACTGGGCCTGGCAGACCCCGGTTGAGGGCCTGGGATTTTCCGGCACGTTTGGCTATACCGATGCCAAATTCACCGATACGTTCATTTCCTCAAACGGGCCGGACAGTTTGCCGGGCACCGCCGATGATGTGAATCTGGATGGCCGCAGAGCGGCGCGCGCGCCGAAAATTTCGGGGAACATCGCCTTTGACTGGACCATCCCGATGAGTGACAGCCTCGAGTTCGGGCTGAACGGAAACGCTTTCTACAGCGGTTCCTATTTCGCATCGAACACGACGTTCAACGATTATGTCCAGCCAGATTATGTCACACTGGATGGATCAATTTCTGTCGGCCACCCGGATGGCAAGTGGAAATTGTCGCTGGTCGGAGTCAACCTGACCAACGAAATCTGGGCCAATACGGCGGGTGACAGGCCGTTCCTGCCGCCTGGTGGCGATGACCGCGTCGTGACCCAGAACCGCGGTCGGCAGCTGTTTGTCGAAGCCGCTTTCAAATTTTGATCAGCACTCTCCCGTTGATCATATTAGGCCGGACCAGCGCTTGCTGTCCGGCCTATACTTTCCGGGCAATATGAACCGGCAATCCGCGATCTAACGCCCGACCTCAACGCTCCTTTGGCCGCCAGAAAATAATCCGCCAGACATAGACCACCACGATCAACCCGATCACGCCCAGCGATACCGGCGCCAGATATTGCTCGATATGATCGACATTCTGTTGCAGCTGGTAGCCGGCAAAGACCAGCGCGCTGTTCCAGACGGCGGCGCCGGCGCTGGTGGCGAGGATGAAGCGTTTGTGCGACATGCCGAACAGGCCGGCCGGGACCGAGATCAGGGTGCGGATATTGGGAATGAAGCGGGCGAAAAACACGACCCACTGGCCACGTTCGTCAAAAATCCGGTCGATCTTGTTGACCGTCGCGACATCGAGCGTCAGCCAGCGGCCGTGCCGCCGGACAAAGCCGCGCAGATCATCCTCGTTCCAGTGGCGGCCGACCATGAACCAGAAATAATTGCCGATCAGCGAGCCGATCGTGCCGACCAGTACCAGCGCCGCCGGGTGGAACTTCCCCTCTCCCACACCAACGCCGCCCAGGCCCATGATCAGCTCGGACGGGATCGGCGGGAAGATATTTTCCAGGGCCATGAGAAACGCGATTGACCAGTAACCGCCCTGGGCGATCAGGTCTGCAATCCAGCTGCTCAACGCGCGAGTTCCGGCGCGATATTATCGAGCGGCAAGACGCCGCTCGATCGCATCCAGGATCATCCCGGGCGTATCGGTGCCGTTGAAATTGTCGATCGCGACAATCCCGGTCGGCGAGGTCACGTTGATTTCGGTCAGCCATTTGCCGCCGATCACGTCGATGCCGACGAAGATAAGGCCGAGCCGTTTCAGGTCCGGTCCCATGGCGGCGCAGATTTCCTTTTCGCGCTCGGTCAGCTCTGCTGCTTCGGCATAGCCGCCTTGCGCGAGGTTGGAGCGGAATTCGCCTTCGCCGGGCTTGCGGTTGATCGCGCCGGCAAATTCGCCATCGATCAGCACGATGCGCTTGTCGCCCTGATGCACTTCGGGGAGGAACGGCTGGACCATATGCGGCTCCGGCCAGGTCTGGTTAAATACCTCGAACAAGGCACTGAGATTGCTGCCATCTTCCGGCACCAGGAAGATCGCCTTGCCGCCATTGCCGTGCAGCGGCTTGACGACGATGCCGCCATGTTGCTTTTGAAAGGCGCGGACCTCGTCGAGGTCGCGCGTGATCAGGGTCGGAGGCATGAACTGCGCATAATCGAGCACATAGACTTTTTCCGGCGCGTTGCGGACGGAGACCGGGTTGTTGACCACCAGAGTCTCGCCCTCGATCCGTTCGAGCAGATGGGTCGCGGTGATATAGCCAACGTGGAAGGGCGGGTCCTGCCGCATCAGCACGACATCGACATCGCTGCCGAGATCGAGATTCAGCGGGTGGCCGAATGTATAGTGATTGCCGAGTACCGGCCGCACCGTCACCGGATGGGCGGGCGTGGTCAGGCGGCCATTGGCGTGCAGGGTCAGGCCCATGACGTCATAGTGGAATATCTCATGGCCGCGTTTCTGCGCAGCGATCATCAGCGCAAAGCTGCTGTCGCCGGCGATATTCACGCTTTCCATCGGGTCCATTTGTACGGCGATTTTCAGGGTCATGTTGTTCTCGTTTTGCAATCAATGGGCCAATGGCCGTTAGTGGTGAGCCTGTCGAACCACGCCTATAGCCTATAAGCGTCCTTCGACAAGCTCAGGACTAACGGTCTACCGCCCGGATTCTAGAATCCGTGCCATACGTTGGTCAAATGGACAGGCAGGCGTCTTGGCGCAACCAATATCACATCGATGCGCGCGTCTTCGCCCTTGGTGCAATATTGCGGATAGAGGATTTCTACCGCATCGGCGACGCGCTGGAGACGTTTCAGATCGATCGACGTAGCCAGATCTTCCAGCCTGGTCCGCGCCTTCACCTCGACAAAGGCAACGAGTCCGCCGCGCTTGGCGACCAGATCGACCTCGCCGCGGGGTGTGCGTATCCTTTCGCCCAGGATCCGCCAGCCTTTCAGGCGCAGGAAACGAGCCGCGGTCTTTTCGGCTTGGCGGCCGCGCTTCTCTGCAGCCTCGCGCTTCATTTTGGGAATGCCGTTTGTGCTGAGCTTGTCGAAGCACCTCTCAACGGGAAGCGCCCTTCGACAAGCTCAGGGCTAACGGTGTAGGCCCGACAGGCCTTCATTCTTCCGCCTTCCAGCGATTGACCAGATCGTAGAGCGCCTTGCGGTCGGTGTTATAGGCGCGCGCTACCTCTCCTGCTGCCTTGGAGGCCGGAAGCCGGACCAGTGCTTCGCGCAGCGCCGCTTCAACCTCCTGCTCGCTCGCAGCTTCCGGTGCGCCGGGAGGGCCGATAATCACGACGATCTCGCCTTTCGGCTTTTCCGCGCCATAGCGGGTCGCCAGTTCACTCAGCGAGCCGGCGACGCATTCCTCGAATCTCTTGGTGATTTCGCGCACCACTGCCGCCTTGCGATCGCCGAGAACCACCAGCGCATCGGCCAGCATCGCGCCCAGCCGAGAGCCGTTTTCGTAGAAAATCAGACTGGCGTTGAGCGTCTTCAGCGCAGCCAGCGATTCGCTGCGGGCCTTGGTTTTGCTCGGCAGAAAGCCTTCGAACAGAAAGCGATCGCTGGGCAATCCGGACAGGGTCAGGGCGGCAATCACGGCGCTGGGACCCGGAATCGTGGTGACATAGAGATCCGCCGCCTGCGCGTCGCGGACCAGCTTGTAACCGGGATCGGAGATCAGCGGGGTGCCCGCATCGCTGACCAGTGCGACAATTTTGCACCGTATCGCATCCAAAATGAACGCGCGATCGGCGGCAGACTTATGGTCATTATAGACCATCATCTTCGCCTTTTTACCGATATGATTCAGAAGCTTGCCGGTGACTCTTGTGTCTTCGACCAAGACGATATCGGCGCTGCCAAGTATCTCTTCGGCGCGGTGCGACAAATCTCCAAGGTTGCCGATAGGGGTGGCAACGATATAGAGACCGGATTGGGCAGGAGTGGACATATGACGGTCATGGCAGACAAGGTGCATCTAGGACAAGATCAAAGCAGACGGCGCGGCATTTTGAAGTGGGCGGGTGTGTCCGCATTTGTCTTCCTCGCGGGTTGCGCAACCGTTGTCCCGCGCGGTGCAGAACCGGTGCGGACCGACACGCCAGCACCGCCGCCGGTGACCGCCGGGCTGCCCGACGACCAGAAACATCATCGCATTGCCTTGCTGGTGCCGCTGTCCGGTACAAATGCCGGGATCGGCCAGTCGCTGGCCAATGCCACCACCATGGCGCTGCTCGATACCAAGGCGGAGAATATCCGCATGACCAGCTATGACACGGCCAAAGGCATAACAGCGGCGGCCCAGAGCGCCATCCGCGATGGCAATAAATTGATTATCGGCCCCTTGCTCAGCGACAATGTCGTGGCGGCGGCCAATATTGCCCGGCCGGCCGGCGTGCCGATTCTCAGCTTTTCCAATGATAGCGGAGTCGCGGGCAATAATGTCTACATATTGGGCCATATCCCCTCGCAGTCGATCAACCGGGTCGTGGGCTATGCCAAATCGAAAGGCATGACGCGCTTTGCGGCGCTGGTGCCCAATGGCGTCTACGGGCAGCGCGCGTCCTCAACCTTGCTGCGCAGCGTCAAGGATGCCGGCGGTACCGTGGTGTCGATCCAGACGTTCAACCGCGATTCCAAATCGATGGAGGCCGCTACCAAGAAGCTCGCCCAAAATGGTGATTTCGAAGCGGTCCTGCTCGCCGACAATGGCGACATGGCGATCAAGGCGGCTCCCTATATTCGCAAGAATGCCAGTGAAACGGCGAAAATCCTTGGCACGGACCTGTGGAATACGAGCAGCAATCTGGCCGGTGCGCCGGCGATCCGGGGGGCCTGGTTCGCCAGCGTTTCCGATAGCCTGTACAAGCAATATGCCGACAAATATCGCGCCCGCTATGGCAAGGCCCCGTTCCGGCTGTCCAGCCTCGGCTATGATTCGGTACTGCTGACGGTCAAGGTCGCCCGCAACTGGAAAGTGGGATCGCCGTTTCCGATCAACCAGCTGACCGATCCAGGCGGGTTCATCGGGCTCGACGGCGTCTTCCGGTTCAAGGCCGATGGCGTTTCGGAGCGTGCGCTGGAAGTGCAGGAAATCCGCAACGGCAGCTTTGTCGTGATTGATCCGGCACCAAAGGGTTTTTGATAAAAATCGTCGTCATCCTGAA
>NZ_JBALTF010000062.1:16422-18089 GCF_036964675.1 Parasphingorhabdus sp.
GGAAATCCGCAACGGCAGCTTTGTCGTGATTGATCCGGCACCAAAGGGTTTTTGATAAAAATCGTCGTCATCCTGAATTTATTTCAGGACCCCTTGAGTTAGCGCGCGGCCTTTGGAGGTCCTGAAATAAATTCAGGATGACGATCCTGTTCTGGCAGACGATTGTCGGATCAACCGATATTCTGACCGGTATCTTTCCAGTCTTTCAAAAAGCCTTCAAGCCCCTTGTCGGTCAGCACATGTTTGAACAGGTTGCGGATGACATTGGGTGGCATGGTTCCGACATCGGCGCCGATGCGGGCGGATTCGAGTACATGGATGGGATGGCGGATCGAGGCGACCAGGATTTCGGTGTCGAAAGCATAATTGTCATAGATCAGCCGGATGTCTTCGATCAGGGTCATGCCGTCCAGACCATTGTCATCATGGCGTCCGACGAAGGGGGAGATGAAGCTGGCACCGGCCTTGGCTGCGAGCAGCGCCTGATTGGCCGAGAAGCAGAGCGTGACATTGACCATCGTCCCTTCGCTGGTCAGCGCCTTGCAGGTTTTCAGCCCGTCTATGGTCAGCGGCACCTTGATGCAGACATTGTCAGCGATCTTGCGCAGCACTTCTGCCTCTTTCATCATCGTTGCATGATCGAGCGCGATGACTTCGGCGGAAACCGGCCCATCGGTCAGACCGCAGATTTCCTTGGTCACTTCCATGATATCGCGACCCGATTTCTTGATCAGCGAAGGATTGGTGGTGACGCCATCGACCATGCCGGTCGCAGCAAGGTCAGCGATTTCCGCAGTATCGGCGGTATCAACGAAGAATTTCATATGGTGCGAATCCAATTTGCTGATTAGGAGAAGTCTTTCTATCGCCATAAGGGTCAGCAATGCCAGTGCTTCGTCAATTAATTGCTGTGCCAGCGATTTTGCTCTTTTCACAAATGGTTGCTTTTGATCCGGTCAGCGCTCGCGATGACGAGGCCCAGCTATGGATTTTGCCGACTGCAAAAATACCGCTGACATCTGACATATCTGCCATTGCCGAGGGCGGTGTGCGGTATAGCGAAAGTGCGGACGGGCTTGCGCAGATCTTCGCGCGGGGTTCGGTTCAGGTTGCGGTGTCCGACGATCTGTCGCTCGCCATCGGCTATGGTCATTTTCAAAATTATCAGGCGCAGCGCAGAACCGGCACCGAGGAGCGCCCGTTCCAGCAGCTCAACTGGGCAATCGGCAAGACTCTAGGCGGGGACTGGAGTAGCCGGACCCGGCTGGAAGAACGGATGTTCAGCGGATCTTCCCAATTGGATGTCCGTTTGCGCGAGCGGATCAGCTTTCGGGGCGCACCGATCGGCAGCAGCAGCATCCGGCCGGATTTCAGCGGAGAATTTCTGTTCAACCTGAACCGGACATCCAGCGGCCAGGCCGCCGGAATCAATTCTATCCGCGGCAAGGCTGGCCTGTCTGCACCGCTCGCCAAGCATCTGGATATCTCGCTAGCCTATCTGGGGCTGTACGTTCCCCGCACCGGTCAAGACCGGATGCTGCACGTGGCGCTTACCGGGATGACCTATCACTTCTGAAGCCATGGGTCAGAACGCTTTTCGCGCACCCAGAACCGCGATCAGCAGGGGATCATTGGTTGCCCGCGGATTGGCGCGAATGGCTTCCTCC
>NZ_JBALTF010000063.1:0-17938 GCF_036964675.1 Parasphingorhabdus sp.
GACAGCGGCACTCGCATCCGCCGGTTTAAAGCCGAGATTCTGCAGCGCGCTGACCGCGTCGGCGCTGTTGCTTGAAGGCGCGTGGATTGCGCCGCCCGCGCCCATCACCGGGTCTACCGCAATGCCGCCGACCTTGTCTTTCAATTCATTGACAATCCGCAGCGCCAGCTTTGGTCCGACGCCATTGGCGCGGCTGACCATCGCCTTGTCGCCCATTGCTATGGCGCGCGAAATCTCGCCTGGCTCCAGCGCCGACAATATCGCCAGCGCGACCTTGCCGCCGACGCCCTGCACCGAGATCAGCAAGCGGAACCAGTCGCGTTCCGAGCCGCTGGCAAAGCCCATCAGGCGCATGTCGGTCTCGCTGACCTGCATCTCGGTATAGATGGTCGCGCCATCGCCCTTGCCGCCGATCGCACCGATGGTGCGCGACGAGCAGAAGACCAGATAGCCAACGCCCTGCACATCGAGCACAATATTGTCCGTGCCGATTTCGTCGATGGTCCCGGTGAGTTTTGCGATCATGTTCTACATTTCGTCATGCTGAACTTGTTTCAGCATCTCGGGCGACTTGGCAAGAGTTTCGTTGTGACGAACGAGGTCCTGAAACAAGTTCAGGATGACGAAGCAACGGGATTTACCGCGTCGGACACCTGCCTTGGTGGCTTTGTGTCTTCGTGCGAGCAGAACCCGTTCGTGCTGAGCTTGTCGAAGTACGGATTCGCGCGCTCCATGGTCCTTCGACAGGCTCAGGACCAACGGTGATTGGATCGTTTACCGTTTCCGGTGATGCGCATGGGTGATCGCCACGGCGAGGGCATCGGCGGCATCGGCGCCGGCCAGCTTCACGCCGGGCAGCAGGATCTTTAACATCGCCTGCACCTGGTCCTTGCCCGCATTGCCGACACCGACCACGGATTTCTTGACGGTACGCGCCGAATATTCGCCGACTTCGATCCCGGTCCGCGAAGCGCCGAGCAGCACCACGCCGCGCGCCTGGCCCAGTTTCAACGTGCTCTGCGGATTGCTGTTGACGAACACTTCCTCGACCGCCGCGCCATCCGGCCGATATTCCAGCAGCAGGTCGGTGAGTTCGAGGTCGAGCTTGAGCAAGCGGCTGGCCAGAGCCATTTTCGGATCGGTCTTGATCTGGCCATTGGCGATATGGGACAGGCGGTTGCCATCCGCCACGATCACGCCCCAGCCAGTGGTACCCAGTCCGGGATCGAGGCCGAGAATGATCATCTCAGATCGGCCGCATCAGATCGGCAGGCCGATCCGGCGACCGACATAGGCCATGATCATGTAGAGGCTGATCGTCAGCAAACACCCCGCCGCCAGCGACAGCCAGAAGCTGACACCATTGCGCAACAGCATCGGAATCAGCAGAAACATCGGAAGAGATGGAAGCACATACCAGAAAGTCGCCTCGGCATGCAGCGCCATATTTTCCGCGTCAGGCCGCGCATACCAGAGAAAGATCATGCCCAATATCGAGATCAAGGGCAGTGAGGCGACGAGCGCCCCAAAACTGGGCTGGCGCTGGGCGATAGCTGCCACCAGAGCCACGATCACTCCTGCGAGTGCGGCCTTGGCGGCAAATTCCCACATCACTCGGCGTTCAGTTTTTCCATGATCTCGTCGGACACGTCATAATTGCCCCAGACCGTCTGGACGTCGTCATCTTCTTCCAGCATGTCGATCAGGTTGAGCAAGGTCTCGGCCTGCTCCTGATCCACTTCGACCTGAACCGAAGGCCGCCAGGCGAGCTTCACGCTGGCCGCTTCGCCAAGCGCCTTTTCCAGGGCAGTGGAAACTTCGTGCAGATCTTCCATCGCGGTCCAGATTTCATGGCCGTCGTCATCGGAAGAAATATCTTCGGCGCCTGCTTCCATCGCGGCTTCGAGGACCTTTTCCTCGTCGCCGGCGCTGGCCGGATATTGGATATAGCCGACCCGGTCAAAACCGTGCGAAACCGAACCACTTTCGCCCAAATTGCCACCATTTCGCGACATAATTGTACGAACATTGGTAAAAGTACGGTTATTATTGTCGGTCAGCGTCTCGATGATCAGCGACACGCCACCCGGGCCAAAGCCTTCATAGCGAATCTCGCTATAGTCATCGCCTTCGTTCGCCGTCGCTTTTTCGATGGCGCGCGTGATATTGTCTTTCGGCATCGACACCGCTTTGGCGCTGTTGACTGCGAGCCGCAGACGCGGATTGAAATCCGGATCCGGCATGCCCGACTTGGCCGCCACGGTTATCTCGCGCGACAGCTTCGAAAATTGCGCCGCACGCTTCTTGTCCTGAGCGCCCTTGCGATGCTTGATATTGTTAAATTTACTATGGCCTGCCATTTTACCTCAAATTCCCAATTTGCTCATTCTACGATTACCGCGGTTCCCGATGCTGATACCATCAGCATCGAACCCTTGTCGCCGACAACCTCATAGTCAAGATCGACGCCGACCACCGCATTGGCACCGACCTTCGCCGCCTCTGCTTCCATCTCCGCCAAAGCTTCATCGCGCGCGCGTTTCAGAACATTTTCATATTTGCCCGAGCGCCCGCCGACAATGTCGGTGATGCTGGCGAACAGATCGCGGAACAGGTTTGCCCCGACAATCACCTCGCCGATAACGATCCCGCGATAGTCGCGAATCGCGTGACCCTCGATAGATGGTGTGGTGGTGACGATCATGTTGTTTGTCATATTCTTCAAATTCCGAACCATTAACCCACTGCTGTTAATCGCCTGCGGCCGTTAGAGCAACCGCTGAAACCAAGCAACATCGCGCCAGCCGTCCATTTTCCAGCCCACTTCCTTATAGGTGCCGACAAGTTCAAAACCCATTGCCTGATGCAATGCGATACTGGCTTTGTTTGGCAAGGCTATTCCCGCGAAAGCGGCGTGCATCTTTCTGGCTTTCAGCCGCGGCAACAGCGCTTCATACAAGCTCCGTCCGACACCGAGGCGCTCGTGGTCGGAATCGACATAAACAGCGACATCACAGCTGGTTTGATAGGCGCCTCGCGTGCGATGCTCGGAACCATAAGCATAGCCGATCACCACTCCATCCGCTTCCGCAACCAGCCAGTCGTGCGAATCAAGCGCTTTGGCAATGCGGGCGCCCATTTCTGCAGCGTCGGGCGCGTTCAACTCAAAGCTGACCCAGCTGTTGTTGACGAACGGCGCGTAGATTTCGGCACAGCGTGTCGCATCGGCGACCGTCGCGGACCGAATCTCGATCATCAGGCCAGGCCAAGCGCCGCTTTATAGGTGTCGAGAATGGCTTCCATTTCCTGCCGGTCATGCGCTTCCATTTTCCGCAAGCGCACGATCTGACGCATGATCTTGGCGTCATAGCCTTGTGATTTGGCTTCGGAATATACATCGCGGATATCGTCCGCCATGCCCTTTTTCTCTTCTTCCAGCCGCTCGATACGTTCAATAAACAGACGCAGTTGGTCTGCGGCAACATTGCCTTCGCTCATTCTAACATTCCTTTGAAATATTGTGTTCGGATTCGAACCCCGTCCTTAAGATGCGACGGCGTTTTTGGCCACGCTTTCCTTCATCTTTTTGAGCCGCTCCGGCGTCGCCTCGGTCTGATATTTTTTCTTCCATTCGTTGACCGGCATGCCGTGAATTGCCTTGCGGGCCTCATCCTTGGTCATCGAGCCGCCAGCATCGTTGGTTGCCTCCATCACCCAGTCAGCGAGGCAATTGCGACAGAAACCGGCCAGCCCCATCAAATCGATATTTTCCGCATCATGGCGGTGCTGAAGATGGTTTACCAGACGGCGAAAGGCAGCGGCGGCGGCGGCATCAGATATTTGGTCGGTCATGTTCGTTTCCGTTGTTTTTTGTTTTTAACCTGTCATGAATTACGGTTAGGCAACGCGCAGGTAAAGCGCCACTAAGGAATTTGTAAATGGCATCGCCGATCTTCTCCCGCAATCGCAAAGTCAAGGTACTGGCCACGCTCGGGCCGTCCAGCGGCAGCCCGGAAATGATCGAAAAAATGTACCGCGCCGGCGTTGACGCCTTCCGGATGAACATGAGCCACGGCGAACATGCGGCGCATGCCGCCAATGTGAAGTCGATCCGGGCGCTGGAAAAGAAAATTGGCCGACCGATCACCATCCTCGCCGATCTGCAGGGGCCGAAGCTGCGCATCGGCACCTTTGCCAAACCGCCGGTGATGCTGAAAGAGGGCGCCCGCTTCACGCTCGACATGATCAAGAAAAAGGGTGATGCGACGCGCGTCAGCCTGCCCCACAAGGAAATATTGGGCACGCTGCAGCCGGGACATACATTGTTACTGGACGACGGCAAAATCCGGCTGGAGGTGACAAAGGCCGATGGCAAGAGCGTCGAGACGAAAGTTATCGTCGGCGGCGAAATTTCCGACCGCAAGGGCGTCAATGTTCCGGAAGTGGTGCTGCCGGTGAGTTCGCTTACCGACAAGGATCGCAAGGATCTGACCTTCGCGCTGGAACAGGATGTCGACTGGATCGCGCTGAGCTTTGTCCAGCGCCCCGAAGATGTAGCCGAGGCGCGGCGTCTGATCGGCGGCAAGGCGGCACTGCTCGCCAAGATCGAGAAGCCCGCGGCAATCGACCGGCTCGACGAGATACTCGAACTTTCCGATGCGGTGATGGTGGCGCGCGGTGATCTGGGCGTGGAACTATTGCCGGAACAGGTGCCGCCACTGCAGAAGAAAATCGTTGCCGCCGCTCGCAAGCTGGGCCGTCCGGTGGTCGTCGCTACCCAGATGCTCGAATCGATGATCAAATCTCCGACCCCGACCCGGGCCGAAGTGTCCGATGTCGCCACCGCCATTTATGACGGCGCCGATGCCATCATGCTGTCAGCCGAGTCCGCCGTCGGTGACTGGCCGATTGAAGCGGCAACGATGATGGACAGGATTGCCGCGCAGGTAGAAAATGATCCGTCATATGCTGACCGGGTGCATTTCACCGAAACCGTGCCCGATGAAACGACCGCAGACGCGCTGGCGGCGGCGAGCTATAATATTGCCCGCACGATCGAGACGTCGGCGATTGTCTGCTATACCTCTTCCGGCTCGACCGCCCGCCGAATGGCGCGCGAACGGCCCTCCGTGCCGCTGATGGTGCTCACCCCCAACCGGCATACCGCGCGTCGCGTGGGTCTGTTATGGGGCGCTTATGCCGTGGTCACCCGCGACGTCACCAATTTCGAGGAAATGATCGGCAAAGCCAAGCGCATGGCCCTGCGCCACAAGATGGCCGAAGCGGGATCGCGACTGATTGTCTGTGCCGGCGTTCCCTTTGGTACCCCGGGGTCCACCAATTTGCTGCATATCGTGCGATTGACCGGAGACGAGCTCAAGCGCCGCTAGGGTCAGGACCTAGACGAACCTAAAGCAACGCCAGCGCGACCAATTCCTGTTCCAGTTCCGCGGCCGTTTCAAATACATGCCCCGCTATCCCCAGTTCGATGGCAGCAGCTATATTCTCTGGACGATCATCGACGAACAGACATTGTTCCGGTTCGCGAGCAAAGCGGTTCAGTGCCAGATGGTAGATGGCCGGATCCGGCTTCACCAGCTTCTCATCACCAGAGACGACAATATCCTGAAAGCAATCGAAAACCGGGGCATGCGGACGAAAACCCTGCCAGAACTCGGATCCGAAATTGGTTATGCCGAAGATGGCGACATTATTTTGATGGAGCCGGTGTACCAGATCAAGCGATCCCGGGACCGCTGCTGGAATCGTCTCGTTAAACCGCGCCGCATAGGCCCGGAGATGGGACTCATATTTCGGGAATAATCGAATGCGCTCCGGCAGCGTTTCGGCAAGCGCCCGGCCGGCGTCATGTTCAAAATGCCATTCCGGCGTGACAACATGCGCCAGAAACCATTCCAGCTCCTGCGGATCGTCGAACAATTTTATGAACAGACAGCGCAAATCCCATTGATAGAGCACATTGCCCACATCAAAGATTATCGTGTCGATTTTAGCAATGGTAGCTTGTCCCTACCAAAACAGCGCAGAGCGCAATTAGCCCTGGCGTGCCTTGAACCGGCGATTCGTCTTGTTGATCACATAGGTGCGACCACGGCGACGGATTACGCGACAATCCCGGTGACGGTTTTTAAGCGACTTCAAAGAGTTGCGGACTTTCATTTTGGTACCACGCCTTGATTATCTGAATTTCTTGAAAGCAGCCTTGCTGCGTTGAGCAGGGCAATTAAGGTCGGCAGCCGCCAAAGTCAAGCGACCAGCGCTATTCTCCGCGAATTTCGATCAGTTTGCGCTCCCACGCCAGTGCATGGGCGACAATTTCGTCGAGATCGGCATGTTTTGGCTGCCACGGAAAGCGTTCCATGATCGCCCGATTGTCGGAAATCAGCGAATCGGGGTCGCCAGCGCGCCGGCCTTCCATTTTCCGTTCGATTCGCATGTTGGTGACCCGGTCGACGGCATCGAGAACCTCGAGCACCGAAAAACCGCGACCATAGCCGCAATTGAGCAGATGATTGCGATTCGGGTCCGCGATCAGCGCGTCTAGCGCCAGCACGTGAGCATTGGCCAGGTCGGAGACATGGATATAGTCGCGCACCCCCGTGCCGTCGGGCGTATCATAGTCCGTGCCAAAGACAGCGACGCTGTCACGCTTGCCCAGCGCTGCCTCGACCGCGACCTTGATCAAATGGGTCGCTCCAGCGGTGGATTGTCCGGTCCGCGCCCGCGGGTCAGCGCCGGCGACGTTGAAATAGCGCAAGGCACAGAAATTCAGGTCATGCGCCGCCGCAACATCGCGCAGCATATGTTCGGTCATCAATTTGGACATGCCATAGGGATTGATTGGCCGCTGAGGGGTGCTCTCGCTGACCGGGCTTTCCTCGGGGATGCCATAAGTCGCGGCGGTCGACGAGAAAATGAAGTGATGCACGCCGCCAGTCACTGCCGATTCGATCAGGCTGCGGCTCTTGGCGCTGTTGTTATGATAATATTTGAGAGGGTTCTCGACCGATTCGGGCACGATGATCGAACCGGCAAAATGCATGATCGCACCGATATTTTCGGCCTCGATGATCCGGGCGAGCAAGGCGGAATCCTCGATATCGCCTTCATGAAAGGCAACATCCTCCGGCACCGCCCAGCGAAAGCCGGTGGTCAGATTGTCGATCACCGCAACCGGCCAGCCGGCATCCCGCAAGGCCAGCACCGCGTGGCTGCCGATATAACCGGCCCCGCCGGTTACCAATATGGTGAAGGGTTTCGCCATGTTTTCTAAATCCCCATAATGTTCGTCATCGGCTGTATAATGCTCTGGTGTCTCCAACCGGTTAAACGCGGTCGCCGATGGATACAATTTTTTTGCCGCAGTCACAGTGATTATGCGCTAATATGCTGCGGGGCGAGTTTAGGAGTGACTATTATGGCCGGTTTTCAATCATTTGCGACAGTAGCATTGGCAGCATTGCTCGTGTCGGGATGCACGGCGATGACCCCGCCGGTGGAGGTCACCCGGTTTCACAACGCGCAAGTCGCTCCGATTGTGCCGGGCAGTGTCATCATCAAGGCCAATGTCACCGACGAAGGCCATAGCCGCAGCATCGAATATACGACCTATTCCGCCGCCATCTTGCATGAATTGCAGCGAGTCGGCTTCACCGAAGCCCGCGATGACGCCGAAAATAGCGAATATGTCGCCCGCTACACGATCGATAGAGCGGTGTTGAGCGCTGGTGGATCACGATCACCGATTTCGGTCGGTGTCGGCGGCAGTACCGGCAGCTATGGCTCCGGCGTCGGTCTGGGCATTGGCATCAATCTCGGCGGCCAGCCGAAAGACAAGATCGTCACCGAATTGTCGGTCCGCATTGCCAGGCGCGATGACGGCAATGTCGTCTGGGAAGGCCGCGCATCGGTCGAGGCCAAGCAGGGGTCACCGGCGTCCCAGCCCGGCCTGGCAGCCGCGAAATTGGCCGAAGCCTTATTCAGGGACTTCCCCGGAGAGTCCGGAACCACTATCAGGGTGCCATGAGCATAAAAATCACCAGCGCATTCGATAGCGGCAATATCGAAGTCCATGCCATCGAAGGCACCACCGCAAAACTGTCGATCCGCAAGGACAAGGACAGCGAGTTTTTCCAATGGTTCCATTTCCGGGTGGCCTGCCAGATTGGCGACGAACTGGAACTGAACATTGGCGGTCTGAAAGAATCTGCCTATCCGCAAGGCTGGCCCGATTATAATGCCTGCGTCAGCGAGGACCGCGAATATTGGGGTCGCGCCCCGAGCAGCTATGACGAGGAAAGCGGCACCTTGTCGATTCGCTATACCGCGAGCAGCAATATCATCTGGTTTGCCTATTTCGCGCCCTACAGCATCGAACGCCACCATGATCTGATCGCCGAAACCGCAGGCTTTGAAGGCGTCACGGTGCAGACGCTTGGCCATAGCCTAGAAGGTCAGCCGATAGACTGCGTGGAAATCGGCAGCGGCGACAAGCAGGTCTGGCTATACGCCCGTCAGCATCCCGGCGAAAGCATGGCCGAATGGTGGATGGAAGGCGCGCTGGAAATGCTGACCGACCCCGCCGATCCCAATGCGCGGCTGCTGTTGCAGCATTGCCGCTTCCATATCGTGCCCAATATGAACCCGGATGGTTCGCGGAGAGGCCATTTACGAACCAATTTTGCCGGAACCAATCTCAACCGCGAATGGCATGAACCGAGCGCCGAAAAATCTCCCGAAGTGCTGTGCGTCCGCAATGCGATGGACAAAAGCGGCGTCAGCTTTGCCATGGATGTCCATGGGGACGAAGCAATTCCCGCGGTTTTCATCGCCGGTTTCGAAGGCATTCCCTCGATCACCGACACGCAGCTGGAGACCTATCACGGCTACCGCAACCGCCTTGCCCAGCGCACGCCGGATTTCCAGACCACACTCGGCTATCCCACCGCCGCCAAGGGCAAGGCCAATCTGTCGATGTCGACCAACCAGCTGGCCGAACGCTTCGGCGCGGTCGCGATGACGCTGGAAATGCCGTTCAAGGACAATCGCAATTTGCCCGACGCAGAGCAAGGCTGGTCCCCCGAGCGCTGCAATTCGCTGGCCCGCGAATGTCTGGCCACGCTGGCCGAGATGATCGACGATATCTAGGGAAGTAGCGCCGACGACATGCTGCTCAACAGGATTGCCGAAAAAATTCTTGGCCTGCGCCAGCACCATCGTCCGGACAAGGGTGTCGCCTGCAACCAGATTCCAGTTTGAACAAAAGGAATTATATCATGACCGAAGCCTATATCATCGACGCCGTCCGCACCCCCCGGGGCATTGGCAAGCCTGGCAAGGGCGCGCTGTCGCACCTCCATCCGCAGCATCTTGCCGCCACGGTTTTGAAAGCGCTCAAGGAGCGCAACAATCTCGACACCGCCAGTGTGGACGATATCATCTGGTCGACCTCGACCCAGAAGGGCAAGCAGGGCGGCGACATGGGCCGGATGGCCGCGCTGGCTGCCGGCTATGACACCAAGGCATCGGGAACCACGCTCGACCGCTTCTGCGGCGGCGGCATCACCTCGGTGAATTTTGCCACCGCGACGGTGATGTCGGGTATGGAAGATTGCGTCATCGCCGGCGGCACCGAGATGATGAGCTATACGACCCAGGTCGGAGCCGAGGAAGCGGACGCCGGAATCACGCCACTCGGCATGGGCTCGGGCAATCCGGCACTCGATGCCATTCATCCGCAATCGCACCAGGGCGTCTGCGGCGATGCGATCGCGGCGCAGGAAGGCATCAGCCGCGAGGCGGTCGACGCGCTGGCACTGGAAAGCCAGAAGCGGGCAGCCCATGCCATCGCCGAGGGCCGTTTCGCCAAATCCCTGATCACGGTCTATAACGAGGATGGCAGCGTCGCGCTCGATCATGAAGAATTCCCGCGCCCGCAGACAACCGCCGAAGGACTCGCCGGACTGAAGGCAAGCTTTGCCGCGCTGAAGGATTTTGATCTCGGCAATGGCGTGACCTTCGCCAAGCAGATCCAGCGTGTCTATCCGGATCTGGAATGGGAAGGCGTGCATCACGCCGGCAACAGTTCCGGCGTTGTCGATGGTGCGGCGGCCTTGCTGATCACCTCGAAAGACTATGCCGACAAGCACGGCCTGAAACCGCGGGCACGGATCATCTCGATGGCCGCGATCGGTTCGGAACCGACGATCATGCTGACCGGTCCGGAATTTGCCGCCAAGAAGGCCCTCGAGCGCGCCGGCATGACCGCCAGTGATATCGATCTGTGGGAATTGAACGAGGCTTTCGCCGCTGTGGTTCTGCGCTTCATGGATGCGATGAACGTCGACCATAGCGTGATGAATGTGAATGGCGGCGCGATTGCCATGGGCCATCCGCTCGGCGCGACCGGAGCGATGATCCTCGGCACGGCGCTCGATGAACTCGAACGTTCCGGCAAATCCACTGCTCTCGCGACGCTTTGCATCGGCGGCGGCATGGGTATCGCCACGATCATCGAGCGGGTGAACTAGAAGCAACGCATTGCAGTGCCCCTGCGCAGGCAGGGGCCCATCTCCCGTTCGTGCCATGCACAGCAAGTTGGAGATGGACTCCTGCCTTGGCAGGAGAACATGAAAGGAAAAGACATGACCTACGAAACACTCACAGTCGATCTGGACAGCGACGGCATCGCCCTAGTCACCATCGATCTGCCCGGCCAGTCGATGAACGTCTGGAACCAGGCGCTGATCACCGATTTCAAAGCCTTTATCGAAGAGCTGATCAGCAAGGACGAGATCAAGGGCGCAGTGATTACATCGGGCAAGCCATCCGGCTTTCTGGCGGGCGCTGATCTCAATATGCTCGGCGCGTCGAAAGCCGACAGCATGGCCGAGGCGTTTGCAAGCGCATGGGAATTGAACGCCCTGCTGCGCCGGATGGAAACCGGCGGCAACAGCGCCAAGGACCTGCTCAAGGGCACGGCCCACGCCAAGCCGGTAGCCTGCGCATTGAACGGCCTCGCGCTCGGAGGCGGTCTCGAACTAGCGCTGGCTTGCCATTATCGCGTTTGCGCCGACAATCCGAAGATTCAGCTTGGCCTGCCCGAAGTGCAGGTTGGCCTTTTACCCGGCGGCGGCGGCACCCAGCGCCTGCCGCGCCTTTCCGGTCTGCAGGCCGCAGGCATGATGATCATGATGGGCGGCCCTGCCAATCCACAGACGGCCAAGGCCCAGGGCTTTATCGATGAAGTCGTTCCCGCTGACGAGGTGGTCGCCAAGGCGAAATTATGGGTCAAGGCCAATCCCAAGGCGTCCGCGCCATGGGACAAGAAAGGCTATAAATTCCCCGGCGGTGCCGGATCGATGGATCCCCGCGCCGTGCCGCTTTATCTCGGTTCCTCAGCCATCGCGCTGAAACAGAGCAAGGGCAATTACGAAGCGGTCAAGGCAATCCTGTCCTGCCTCTATGAAGGCTCGATGCTGCCGATCGACACCGCATTGCGCGTCGAAAGCAAATATTTCACCAAGCTGCTTTCCGGCCCGCAAGCCAAGAATATGATCCGCACCCTGTTCATCAACAAACAGGCAGCGGAAAAGGGCGCGGCTCGTCCGAAAGGCGTGCCGCCAACCGAGCTTAAAACCGTTGGCGTGCTTGGTGCCGGCCTGATGGGCTCCGGCATCACCCATGTCACCGCCAAGGGCGGCATGAATGTGATCGTGCTCGATCGCAGCATGGAAGAAGCGCAAAAGGCGATTGCCTACAGCCAGAAGATCGTCGACAAAAATGTGTCGCGCGGCAAGATGACCAAGGAAAAGGCCGAGGCCTTCATGGCGCGGATCAAGCCAACCGACAATTATGATGATCTGAAAGATGTCGACCTGATCATCGAGGCGGTGTTTGAACGCCCCGACATCAAAGCCGATGTGATCAAGAAAACCGAAGCGGTTATCGGCAAGGATGTTGTCTTTGCCTCCAATACCTCGACCCTGCCGATCACCGGTCTGGCAAAAAACAGCGAGCGGCCTGACCAGTTTATCGGCATGCATTTCTTCTCGCCGGTCGAGAAAATGCCGCTGCTGGAAATCATCCCCGGCGCCGAAACCGGCGACAAGGCCCTGGCAGCAGCGCTCGATTATAATGCCAGAATCCGCAAGGTCCCGATTGTCGTCAAGGACGTCCGCGGCTTCTACACCAACCGCGTGTTCCCGCCTTATGCCAATGAAGCGATGCTGATGGTCGCAGAAGGCGTGAAACCGGCACTGATCGAAAATGCCGCGATCGCCATGGGCATGCCAATTGGCCCGCTCGCCGTGGTTGATGAAACAACCCTGCAACTCGGCTATGATATCATGACGTCAACCAAGGAAGAAATGGGCGATGCCTATGTCCCGACCGGCACCGAAGAGTTGATGGACATCATGGTCAAGCAGATCGACCGGCGCGGCCGGCGCTTTGGCGGCGGATTCTACGAATATGCCGATGATGGTTCGAAAAAGCTGTGGCCTGGCCTTGCCGACCATTTCCCGCTGGCCGCAGAACAGCCGGATGTCGAAGAGGTCAAACAGCGACTGATGTACATCCAGCTGATCGCCACCGCGCAATGTTTCGACGAGGGCGTGGTCTCCGATCCGCAGTCCGCCGATCTCGGCGCAATCTTTGGCTGGGGCTTTGCGCCGTGGACCGGCGGTCCGATGAGCCATATCGATACGATCGGTGTCGACAATTTTGTCCGCATTGCCGACAATCTGGCGCAGAAATATGGCGAGCGGTTCAAACCGCCGATGAGCTTCCGCGCCAAAGCAGATGCGGGTGAAAGCTTTTACAAGGCGGCTTAAGCTAAATCACAATATAGGAAAAAGAGCTCCTTCGGGGGCTCTTTTTTTGTCTGCTACGATAGACGCTTGGCGAGCGCGTCGAATTTCTCGGAGAGCTGGTCGAGTTTTGAAGACAATAGCTCGACCGTAGCATGATCGCCGGCCTCAGTCGTTTGAACCGCCCCATAATGCGAGCGAAACAGAGCGACCATATCTTCCACAACCGGCCCCTGTTCGCGCGCGCTGCGCTCGGCTTCCATGGTCATTTCGATCGATCGCGCGCTATATTCGAGGCTGCCGTAAAACACGTCCCGCGCCTGCCAGAGTATCGCATCCGCCCGTAATTCCCCGCGATCCTGTCCGCGCAGAAACAACCGGTCGAACACGGCAACATAATGGCGCAGATGGTCGCGCGAGACGCTAACCTCGCTGTTGTTGCGGCGCAGGGCAAAGGTCAGATTGATGAAGTCCGAGTTCAGTATCACCGTGTTCAGATGATATTGGGCCAGCGCCCGCAGTCCGCCAAAGAAATCCGGGGCTTGCACTGACGCCATCACGCCTTCGGCTTCCAGCGTCAGTCCGTCCCAGAATTGCTGCAGCACCGACAGCATCAGTTCCGCCTTGGATTCATAATAGCTGTAGATGGTTCCTTCGCCGATACCGGCGCGCCTTGCAATTTCCTGCATCCGGGCACCGTCAAAGCCATGCTCAACGAAAACGGCGCGCGCCGCTTCCAGAATCACACGTTCCTTGCGCTCCAGCTTGATGCGCTGGGTTTCCGGATTGACCGTCTTGATCGCCAAAATCCATCCTTTATTGAGCTTGACTCGAAAATACCGAGTGCTATTCAAATAGCCTTTGTGGACTCGCTGTGTCAAATAGCGAATAGTCCATTCGGTAAAATCGGAAAGAGGCGCTGCACCAATGCCCCAGTTTAAATCCAAGATCGCCACCGGTTCGGAGAGCTTTGCTCAGAATCGCAAGAATATGCTGGCGCTGATCGATCATCTGCGCAGCCTTGAAAACCGGGCCATAGCAGCATCGGAAAAACGGCGGCCGACATTTGAAAAGCGCGGCCAGCTGACCCCGCACGAACGGCTGAAACGCCTGCTCGATCCTGGCATGCCCTGGCTGCAACTATATAATATGGCCAATTATATGGTCGAGGATAGCGACCCCGACACCAGCATTCCCGGCGGCAGCGTGATCCTGGGCATCGGTTTCGTCAAAGGCGTGCGCTGCATGATCTGGGTCGATGATAGCGGCATCCGGGCGGGCGCCGCGACAAGCGGTGGCTGGGATGCCAGCAAGGGCGCGCAGAAAATCGCGCAGGATCTCAAATTGCCATTCATCCATCTGGTCGAAAGCGCCGGCGCGAACCTGATGGAATATAAGGTCGAGCTCTGGGCCCATGGCGGGATGCTGTTCCGCAATCTCGCGTGGCTGAGCGCGGCGGGTGTTCCGACCATGGTGGTGCTGCACGGACCATCCACTGCCGGCGGCGCCTATATGCCGGGCATGTCGGACTATGTTATCGGCATCCGCAACAATGGGATGGCGGCGCTCGGCGGCGCGGCGCTGGTCCATGCGGCGACCGGCGAAGTCGCCGATGACCGCGAGCTGGGCGGCACCGAAATGCATGCCTCGACCACAGGCACTGTCGAATATCTCGCCGATGACGATGCCCATGGTATTGCCATTGCCCGCGAGACCATCGGTCGTCTCGACTGGAACAAGAATACCACTCCGATCCGCCGCAATGACTATGAAGAACCGATCTATGACATCGACGAAATTGCGGGGGTTGTGCCGACCGACTATACCATCCCCTATGATGTCCGCGAAGTCGCGGCACGGATTGTCGACGGTTCTGATTTCGAGGAATTCAAGCCGCGCTATGGTCCCGGGACGGTCTGCATGCAGGCGAGCATCATGGGCCATGCGGTCGGGCTGATCGGCAACAACGGCCCGTTCGATCCCGAAGCGGCGGCCAAGGCGACCCATTTCTTCCAGCTCTGCGACCAGTCTCAGCTGCCGATCATCTTCCTCAACAACACCACCGGCTATATTGTCGGCACCGAGTCCGAACATAAGGGCATGATCAAGCTGGGCAGCAAGATGATCCAGGCGGTGTCCAATGTCCGGGTCCCGAAACTGTCGCTCTATATCGGCGCCAGCTTTGGTGCCGGCAATTACGGGATGAGCGGCGTCGCCTTCGAACCCGATTTCCTGTTCAGCTGGCCCAATGCCAAGACCGGCGTGATGGCCGGCGCTTCGGCAGCCAATACGATGAGTCATGTCGCCCGGGTGCAGGCGAAACGCAAAGGTGTTGAACCCGACGAAGCGGCGATTGCCAAACAGGAACAGCGCATCAAGGATATTTTTGAAGCGCAGGAAAGCGCCTTCTTCACCTCCGGCCGGGTGCTCGACAATGGCGTGATTGATCCGCGCGACAGCCGCAAGGTTCTTGGTTTCGCGCTGGAGACCATCTTCGAGGCGCAGAACCGGACGCTCCATCCCAATGCTTTCGGGGTGGCGCGGATATGACCGATCTCCCCGTAACAGAAACTCTAGAGCTGGAGCTCAAGCAAGGCTGGCTCACCATCTGGTTTAACCAGCCGGATAATCGAAATGCCTTGAGTGACTCGCTGGTGGCCGAGCTCGGTGATGTACTGAAAAGCGTGCGCGATGATCGCACGGTGCGGGGCATCACTCTGCGAGGTCGCGGCGGCGTGTTCTGCGCCGGAGCGGATCTCAAGAACTTCAAGGAGAATTTCCAGCAAAGCGGCGACCGCGCGGCGATCATCAAGATGTCGAGCGGCGCGGCGGAAATTTTCGACCTCGTCAACACCGCGCCGCAGGTGGTGATCGTGCTAATCGAGGGCGCGGCCATGGCAGGCGGATTTGGGCTGGCCTGCTGCGCTGATGTCGTGATCTGCGAAAGCGGCGCGCGCTTCGCGATGACCGAAACCGCTATCGGCGTTTCACCGGCGCAGATTTCCCCCTTTGTGATTCAGAAGCTCGGCTATGCCACCGGCCGCCGGCTGATGCTGACCGCCGCCCGCTTTGATGGCACGCAAGCCCATGAACTCGGCTTTGCCGATTTTATCGCTGATAATGTAGCGGGCCTCGAAGCGATTGAGATGCAGTTGCGCAAACAGGTGCTTGGCGCTGCGCCGGGCGCGGTGGCTGCAACCAAAGAATTGCTCGGCCAGATTGCTGGCCAGCCGCGCGAGGAAGTGATCCGTCTGGCTGCAGAGAATTTTGCCGACCGGATGGTCAGCGACGAGGCCAAGGAAGGCGTCGCCAGCTTCTTCGAAAAGCGCAAACCCAATTGGGTGGTGAAACCGGAATGAGAAATCAGGCCGGTTCCATAATCGTCATCCTGAACTTGTTTCAGGATCTTTCCATTTCATCCCATCACAAGATGCTGAAACACTTTCAGCATGACGAGGTTTATACATGACCAGAATCAACACACTCCTTGTTGCCAATCGCGGCGAAATCGCCTGCCGGATAATGCGCACGGCCAAGGCACAGGGCATCCGCACGGTAGCGGTCTATTCCGACGCCGATGCCAACGCTCCGCATGTCAAAATGGCCGATGATTCGGTGCATATCGGGCCGGCTCCGGTCAATGAATCCTATCTGCTGGTCGACACAATCATCCAGGCGGCAAAGGATACGGGCGCCGACGCGGTTCATCCCGGCTATGGCTTTCTCTCGGAGAATGCGGCCTTTTCCAAGGCCTGCGCCGACGCCGATATCATCTTTGTCGGCCCGCCGGAAAAAGCGATCGACGTAATGGGCGACAAGGCGCGCTCCAAGCGCGCGATGATCGCCGCCGGCGTGCCCTGCGTGCCAGGCTATCAGGGCGATGATCAGGCGGACGATGTGCTGATCGCCGAAGCGGGCAAGATCGGCGTGCCACTGATGGTCAAGGCGGCAGCCGGCGGCGGCGGTCGCGGCATGCGGCTGGTCCATGATCTGAAAGACGTGCCCAATGCGATCAAGCTGGCGCGATCGGAGGCGGAAAATGCCTTTGGCAATGGCGAGCTGATTCTCGAAAAGGCGATCATCAAGCCGCGCCATGTCGAAATCCAGGTCTTTGCCGACAGCCACGGCAACACGATCCATCTCGGCGAGCGCGACTGTTCTGTGCAGCGGCGGCACCAGAAGGTGATCGAGGAAGCGCCCTGTCCCGTCATGACGCCAATATTGCGCGAGCAAATGGGCGCGGCTGCGGTGGAGGCAGCCAAGGCGGTTGATTATGTCGGTGCCGGTACGGTTGAATTTCTGCTCGACCAGTCGGGCGGCTTTTATTTTCTGGAAATGAACACGCGGCTGCAGGTCGAACATCCGGTGACCGAAGAAGTCACCGGTCTTGATCTGGTCGCGCTGCAACTGAAAGTTGCGTCAGGCGACTTATTGGGTCTCGAGCAATCGGACATCAGGCTGAACGGCCATGCGATGGAAGTGCGGCTCTATGCCGAAGATCCGGCGGATGATTTTCTGCCCAGCACCGGCCCGGTCCACTTGTGGCAGCCATCCGGCCTGTCGCGGGTCGACAGCGGCATTGAAAGCGGCGGCGAAGTTTCGCCCTTTTACGATTCGATGGTCGCCAAGATCATCACCCATGGCGCTACCCGCGACGAAGCCCGGCGGCGGATGATCAAGGCGCTGTCGGAAACCGCCCTGTTCGGTCCGAAGACCAACCGCGATTTCCTGATTGATGCGCTCGACCGGCCGGATTTTGTGAACGGTGAGGCGACCACCGCCTTCATCGCCGAAAATTACGGAGAAGACGGTGTCGATCTCGGGCCGCATGATTTTTCATCCTATGCGATTGCGGCGGTGATTCATCACAAGCTGCGGCAACAGGCAGCGCACCGGCTGGCGCTCAACGTCAATCCGGAAATGCTCGACTGGTCAAACACCGGCGCGCTGGAAACAGTGGCACAATATGCCGATGGCGAGGATGCCCAGACCATCCATGTCCATGTCGACAGGCCCGGCCATTATCGCGTCAGCGCCGGGGAAGACGGGGTCGCGGTGGACCTGATCAGCCTGACCGCCGACCGCGCGAAATTACGGGTCGACGGACG
>NZ_JBALTF010000064.1:0-17563 GCF_036964675.1 Parasphingorhabdus sp.
GTGAGGCGGAGACGGGTGTCTCGACTTCGCTCGACACGAACGGATCAGAACTCGACACCAATGAAGCGGGTGATGCTGCCTGGGCGGAAATCACCTCGATTGACGGCGTTGGTCCTGCCGTGGCGCAGGCGCTGGCCGATTTCTTTCACGAACCCCATAATCGTGCGGTCTGGGACGATCTGCTGAGCGAAGTCTCGCCGCCGGATTATGTCGTCGAAACGCGGGACAGCGCGGTGAGCGGCAAGACCATTGTCTTCACCGGCAAACTGGAAACCATGAGCCGCGATGAAGCCAAGGCGCAGGCCGAGGCTCTGGGCGCCAAGGCTTCCGGTTCGGTCAGTGCGAAAACCGATCTGGTGGTGGCCGGGCCGGGCGCGGGGTCGAAGGCGAAGAAGGCGGCGGAACTGGGTGTCGAGGTTATTGACGAGGCGGCCTGGGCCGAGATTGTGAAGGCTGCTGGGTAATGAAAGGAAAGCAGTTGAAATTTCTGGCGATAATTATGGCCTTTTTAATAGCGGGCCTTTCCCCGCTGCAGGCACAAGCGATCATCGCGTCCGAGCCGCTGACTATCGGAACATCCTATTCGGTGTCGACCCATGAGGCTGAACGGCGCATCCATGTCGTGCTGCCACCCGATTATGAGAAGAGCGATCAGACCTATCCCATCCTGATCATGCTGGATGCAGGGCTGAACCAGGATTTCTTCCTGACCCTGGGCATGGAGCGCTGGAACCAGCTCTGGCAGCGCAGCGCGCCGGTCATCTTTGTCGGCGTCGAAACCGTCGATCGCCAGCGGGAATTGCTTCCGCCGACCGGGGCAAAGGCCGAACAGGAACGCTATCCCACGGCGGGGGAGAGCGCGGCCTTTCGCCAGTGGCTGGCGGCGTCGATCCTGCCCCTGCTGAGGGAAAAATATCGGGACGACGGTCGCGCCTTTCTGGCAGGCGAGAGCGCAGCAGGGCATTTTGTCGCCGAAACCTGGGCGATCGCGCCGGAATTGTTCGATGGCTATGCGGCCCTGTCGCCGAGCCTGCAATGGAACGGTCAGGCTCTGTCGCACAGCCTGGCTGCCATGAAGCGGCAAGATCGTCCGCCGCTGTTTATCTCGCTGGCAGATGAAGGCGGGGATACCGAGGAGGGTGTGCTGCGCCTTGTCGAAAATGCCGGGCCGAACCTGTGCTTTGCCGACCGGCGCACGGACCTGGCCCATGCCAATACGCTGCACGGCCTGCTGCCCGAGGCGCTGCAATATCTGCTGCCGACGGAGGCTGACTGGCTGGAGGAATATGGTCTGACGCTGAAGTGCAGCGAGGCACCGAGCGACCAGGTCGTCCACCACTGAAAATCCTCCCCGGCACGGGGAGGGGGACCGCGCGAAGCGTGGTAGAGGGGGTACGTCTGGGCGCGGCGCCAGGGCCATCGCCCCCTCCCTCAGCCACCTTCGCCAAGGCTGCGGCGGCTGCCACCTCCCCGCAAGCGGGGAGGATCTGTTCCATCTCGAACTACAGCTGAGAACGCCGTTCGTCCTGAGCTTGTCGTAGGGCGGCTAAGGACGACAGGCGTCATGCGACAGGCTCAGGACTAGTGGTTTTCTCTCAATATTCGTAAGTCAGTCACCGGTCGATGCGCTCGGGGTTTTTCAATCCTTCGCTCATCGTGTGGATCATCGCGGAGCGTTGCAGCGATGCCTTCACATTGGCTGGCACCTTGTACAGTCCGCGCAAAAGCAGCAAATCTCCGCCGCTCAGCGAGGTGGGTCTCAGTGACTTGTCCTCGGTTTCCGAAAATAGCGACAATATGGACCCGTCCGGCACCTCTATATCGCTGCCCACCTGAATATCGATCAGGGACACCATGGCGGCATAGTCAGCCAGTTGCGCAGCGGAAACACCTTGCAAAGCCTTGCTGTCAATCAACAGATAGGAATAGCCGATACCTTCCACCGTCGATCGCGAAATTTTGGACTTAACTTGCGTCACTTGGCCGTTGACCGCTGCTCCACCGAGCGCCGCTCCTCCACCGGAGCCATTTGCGTCAGCCATAAATGTCAAACTGCCAGCATTGGCACTATGTCGGGAGTCGCTACCGAGTGTCTGAGTTGCCTTCCAACTATAAACCGGTCCGCCACTTTGCTCGATTTTGTCTCTTTCCCGGTCAGTGAGTGATCCAAAGAGGCGGTTCTTCTTGCTGCGCAATAGCTTGATCTCAGAACCACCATCTTCCACCACAGCCACGAAAATATTGGGCCTGCAATCTTCCTTTGCTACTTCTATTTCAGCCATTTCGGCGATTGCGCGGATTCGATCCTCGATCGCCTTGCTTTGCCGTTCAGCCAAGCCGGCAACGGAAGGGCAAACGGGTTGAGCGAAACGGGCATATTGCCCATTGTTCCTGCCGCCTCCGGAAACCCGAAAATGATTGATGATCAAATTCTGAAACTCGGCCATTCGCTTTTTCTGACCGGTGACAACAATTTCATCCTCCTGGGACGCTGATTGTTGTGCTTCTTGCGTGGCTTTTGCAGGATCCATTGTCACAACAACAGATACAGTAAAAATCATCATAAAGATAATATGCCAGGATTGAATTAAATGCTGCATAGTTGACAGATACTGGAAAATTTTATTCCAGTCAAATTACTGAGATTGCCGTTATGCAACGTCGGCGACTGTCCTCCTCAGGCCTCCGCCGCCGAGATGGTCCGTTCGACCAGCCACATCACCGGCGACAGCCATTTGATCTGATGCTGTTTCCGAGGGAGCGGACTGTTTTTCTATCCGACGGCTGTTGGGTTGTCGTGGAATATCCTGCGCATCAGGGGTTCAAAACTTTCCAGTGAATCCACTTCGAAGTCGGGATCAAAGGCAGGTGCATCCCATTCATCGACGAGTTTAACCGCAAGGTCATACCATGGTTCATCGACCCATTTTTGTCTGAGATCGGTTGGTGCGCCCATATAATGGTAATAATGTTCGCCCTGAAAAGCCTGGTGGTTCCGGATCACGTGATAGCTGTCATCGCTGATATAAGGCCGCATCAATTCGGCGGCAATCGGACCGTGATTGGGAACGTTGATCGCTTTGGCAATGTCATGACAAAGCGCGATAACGATTTCCTCATCGCTCGCTCCCGCCCTGCGGGCAAGCGTTCCTGTCATCAGGGAATGTTGCAGCTGATCACAGGCAAATCCGAGCGTGTGTTGCTCAAGCGATTTCAACATGTCGATAAAACGATCCGCGGTATTCTTGAATTCCTCTTTGTGGGCCGCGCCGATAATCTTCCAGTCTTCGAGTGTGCCATCCTGCATTTTGGTAAAAGTCGCCTGAGCGGTCATATCGGTATTTCCTTCAATCTTTGATAGCATGTATCGAACCTTATAATTTATCGGCACGACAAGTCCATAGGCCAGCGTCCACAGATATATCCCAAGCCGATGTCGCGTTCGATGCCGGTCGGCAAAGACCCGAATTGCAACATCGCCATTCCAGCGCGTCGCGTGGCTCTGTAACATGACTGGTTGGGGGGTGAAGTCAGGCGGTCGCTCTTGCGCTACACGAGCGACCGCCAGCCCTCTCTCCCAAGCTCTTCAAATTTTGGCCGCCGCTTCCATCGCCGCCAGTTCTTTCACGCCATGGCCGCCTTGCTTGTTCTCCGGAAAGATCGGCCAGGCCAGTTGCTGGCCCAATGTGGCCGGGGCGAGATTCTCGACGCCGTAGCTTTCGGGATAGCGGCGGGTGATCTTGGCGGTGCCGAACAGGACGTCCCAGAAGAATAATAGATTGCCGAAATTGCCTTTGTAATGGGTGACGCCATCGCTCTTGTGGCGGCCGTGATGGGCGTGATGGGTGGCGGGGGTCGAGATGGTGCGTTCGACCAGCCACATGATGGGTGACAGCCATTTGATCTTGTACAGCGGCTCGTCCCAGGCGACATCGCTGTGCGCGCCGACGATCACCGCCATCTTGACGATTATGTAGCCGACATAGACCCAGCCGAGACCGAGATAGATCAAGGCGCCGGAGAACCAGATGCTCGGCATGGTCAGATAATAGAAGATATTGTTCCGGTAGACGAGGCGGACGCTCATATATTTCGCATTATGGTGCGAGCGGTGCAGATTGTAGAGAAACGGCACGCTGTGCGACAGCCGGTGCCAGAAATATTGCATCATGTCGTCAAAGACCAGGAACAGGGCAATGGCGGCGATCAGCGGGATATTGGCGAGCGCGCCGGCCCATTGCGGTGCCGCTGCTCCGAGAATATATTGGGAGGCGATGATGATCGCGGGCTGGGTGATGACCAGCAGCACGAACGAGCCGATGATCTCGACCAGCGCGTCGTCGCGGGTCTGTTCCGGTTTGCTGAACAGGCGGGTGCGGAAAAATTCCAGCAGTCCGAAGACCAGGAATATTCCGGTGATTGCTAGAAGCTCAGGCCGCATATTGTCTCTCCCAGAGGATGGCTTGCAGATAGTCCCTAGCTTATGTAGTCCTCGACAAATGCAAACATGTTTCCATTCTCAGGATTTGGCATGAACGGCCCGGCGCCGATGGCGGCGACCGGCTTTGTCATGGCGCTTCCCGGCCCGGTGCGCCGCGACTTGCTGGCGCGCGGGCAGGCGCGGTCTTTTAGCAAGGGCCAGATCATCCAGCAACGCGGCGATGTGGCCAAGGAATTCTGGTATATCGAAAGCGGAGCTGTGCAGATCGGGCGCTATGGCATTGACGGGCGCCTGATCCTGTTTGCCATGCTCGGCGCCGGTGACACATTTGGCGAACTGGCCTTCATGGGAGAATTTTCCCGCGCGGTGGACGCGATTGCGGGCAGCGATTGCATATTGATCCGGATCGGTGACCGCGAGCTGCAGAGCCTGATGGACGCCGATCCGGCGGTCACGCGATTGCTGCTCAAGACCATGGCGCTGACCGTGCAGGAATCGTTCAACCTGATCGAAGCCAGTCGCAACCTGTCGGTGCCGCAAAGGCTGGCGCAGGCGCTGCTCAAGCTTTGCGGCGATCAGCCAGACGGGGCTGAGATCATGGTCACCCAGCAGGATCTGGCCGATCTGGTCGGCGTGTCGCGGGTATCACTGGGCAAGGCTCTGGGCAGGTTGCAGGCGGCAGGGATGATCGAGCCGGGCTATGGATTTGTGACGATCCGTGATGGAGCGGCCCTGCAAAAATTTATAGCCGACTAGGCGCTCATTCCGGGCTTTCCGGCAACCAGCGCATCACGCCGCCCTGAAACGGGGTCCACAGACCAGTGCGAATGCCTGCCTGTTGCAGGACATCGCTGGTCCAGTTGTTGCAGGTGTAGAAGGCATCATAATGACCGCGCGACTGGTAGAACAGGTCATCATCGCCATAGCCCGGTGACGGTTGCGAGCGGTAATGATCGTCGAGCACGAAGCGCGCTTCGATCGCCGCCGCGATTTTCCGATATTCCGCTTCGCTGACGATCAGGCGGCGGCGGTAATAGGGATAAGCCTGTGGATATGTCAGGTGATAGACGTGGATAAGTACGTCGTCGCTGCCAAAAATCGCGCTGATCGCGTCGCGTGCCCGCAGGTCCTGCCACTCGCGGGTGTGGCGATAGACGCCCTCATGGCCCCAGCCGACCAGGATATGGCTGCCGTACAGCGACGGATCGGTCAGATGCTCGGGCCGGATCAGCGGCGTCCAGTCGTGGACATCGCTCCAGATCGGCATGATGATGCCGGTGTGCAGGCCATTGGTTTCGATGAACAATTCGATTCCCTCTTCGGGGTTTTGCCAGTGCTGGTTGGCGGGCAGCAGACTGCCGGCGAGCGCGGCCAGCAGATAGAGGGCGATCACCGTGCCCAGCGCAAAGACGCCGCGTTTCAACCATTTAAGCGCCGTAGTTGCCATTGAAACCTTTTCTGCTGTAAGATGCCGCCATGCTCAACAGCCCCGAAACCGAAACCCATGTCTATGACAAGCCGCCAGCGCACGCAAATGCGGACTGGACGATTGATCAGGACTGGCAGGCCTATTCCGCAGAAGATCATGAGACGTGGGATATATTGTTCGCGCGCCAGCAGAAAATGCTGCCGGGCCGGGCGGCGCAGGCGTTTCTCGACGGCATTGATATATTGAAACTGTCGCAGCCCGGCATTCCGGATTTCAAGGAACTCAACCGGATATTGATGGATGCCACCGGATGGCAGGTCGTCGCAGTGCCGGGGCTGGTGCCGGACGATGTGTTTTTCGACCATCTCGCCAACCGGCGTTTCGTGTCGGGCAATTTCATTCGGCGGCGGGACCAGCTGGATTATCTGCAGGAACCGGACATTTTCCACGATGTCTTCGGCCATGTGCCGATGCTCGCGGACCAGAGGTTCGGGGATTATATGGCGGCCTATGGGCGCGGCGGGTTACGGGCGCTGAAATTCGGCACGCTGAAACAGCTGGCGCGGCTTTACTGGTATACGGTGGAATTTGGCCTGATCCAGGAAGCCGACGGCCTGCGCATATATGGCGCGGGCATTGTCTCCAGCTATGGCGAGAGCGTCTTTGCGCTCGATGATCCCAGCCCCAACCGCATATTGTTCGATCTCGAGCGGGTGCTCCGCACCGAGTACCGGATCGACGATTATCAGCAGAATTATTTTGTCATCCCCAGTCTCGACGAGCTGCTGCGGGTGACGGTGGAGACGGATTTTAAACCCGTCTATGACCGGATTGCCGCGCTGCCCGACATCAAGATCGCGGAAATCGTTCAGGGTGATGTGGTGCTGACCGAGGGAACGCAGGATTATGCGCGTTCCAAAGCTGGAGAAGCTACGGTCGTTTGAGAGTTTGTGTACCTGCGTAGGCAGGTACCCATCTCCCGGGATTGCGTTTAAACGGACTGGTCCTGGATGGACCGCTCGGCTTTAGAAAGCTTCCCCGAAGCTTTCGTCGCCTGCGCCATGCGCAGGGGCACTAGCACTCCCCGAAATAATCCGACGCCAGCGGTGATTTTTTGCGGTGCGGTTTGCGGACCCAGCCGTATTTTTTCGATTTGACCAAAGTCAGGCAGGGCCATTCATTGTCGAGACGGGAATGTTTCAGGCGAAATCCCTCGCGGACATAGGCGCGCACCACTTCGGCTTTCTGGCGGCTCAGCAATCCGGCGAGCAGCAGCACGGTTCCGGCGCCTGACGCGGCGGCGATTTGCGGGGCGAGCGCGACCAGCGGGCCGGCCAGGATGTTGGCGATGATCAGGTCGAACGGCGCGCGCTGTTTGAGCGCCGGATGGTCGAGGCCATTGCTCTGGACCAGCCGGATCTGGCTGCGGCCATTGCCCAGCCCGATGGCATTCAGCTGCGCATTGGATTCGGTCACATCGACCGCAACCGGATCGATATCGCTGGCGATGATTTTTGCGTCGCGCCACAGATGATGGGCGGCAAAGGCGAGCAGGCCGGTGCCGGTGCCGACATCGGCAATATTACGGAACCGGTGACCGGAACGCCTGAGCTGGTCGAGGCTTTGCAGACAGCCCATTGTCGTTTCATGATGGCCGGTACCAAAGGCGCGGCCGGCATCGATACAGATATTGGTCAACCCTGGATTGTCGGATGGCTGGTCGCTCGACGTATGGACATGGAAGCGGCCGGCCCGCAGCGGCTCGAGGCCCTGCTGGCTGAGTGTCACCCAATCCTCGTTCGGCAGCCGTTCGATGCTGGGCTGGATAGCGGCGTCCCGGGCCGATGGGGACAGGAGCAGAAGATTGCCGATCAGTTCCGGATCAGGCTCTTCCTCGCAATAGACATCGATCATCCATTCATCGGGACGCTTGGCATCCATTTCGCTGGCAACGATGGTCGGCGTCGTATCGGCGGAGCTGACGAACAGATTATCCGCCGCCAGCGCCTGCGCCTCGGCCCTTGTGCAGGGGATCGAGACCTTCCAGGTTTCGCTCATCGGTGGCGCCGCTCAGGCATTGACATTTTCCTGTTCGAGCTTGTCGCTGGCTTCCATCCACCGGGCTTCGGCCTTATCAAGCTTGTCCTGGGTTTCCGCGCGCAGCTTCATCAACTCGGTCATCGACAGGTCGGCATGTTTCGGTTCTGCGGTGGCAGGGTCGAACATCGCGCGGTCAATGGCGGAGACTTCCTCGCCCAGGACTTTCATTTCCTTGTCGGCGGCGGTGACGGTCTTGCGCAAGTCCCCTTGCTGTTTGCGCCGTTCGGCCGCTGCGCGGCGTTCTTCCTTGCGGTTGCCGCCGCTGGCTTTGCCGCCCGATGATCCGGGCTGATTCTTGCCGAGAACGAAATCGGTATAGTCCTTGAGCGTCCCGGAAAATTCTTCGGCCTTGCCGCTATCGACCATCACCAGCCGATCGGCGGTCAGTTCGAGCATATGGCGATCATGGCTGACCAGGATGACGGCGCCGCTATATTCGTTAAGCGCGTGCACCAGCGCTTCGCGGGCGTCGACGTCGAGATGGTTTGTTGGCTCATCGAGGATCAGCAGATGCGGGGCATCGCGGGTGATCATCGCCAGTGCCAGACGGGCGCGTTCGCCACCGGATAGCTTGCCGACCAATATCGTCGCCTTGTCGCCGGAAAAGCCGAAACGGCCGAGCTGTGCGCGGACCGCACCTGGCGCAGCGCCCTTCATCAGCCGGGTCATATGCTCCAGCGGCGTGTCCGAGGTATCCAGTTCCTCGACCTGATATTGGGTGAAATAGCCGACGGTCAGCTTGCCCGACTTGTTGATCGAACCCTGTTTCGGCTCGAGCTGGCTGGCCAGCAACCGGGCCAGCGTGGTCTTGCCATTGCCGTTGCGGCCGAGCAGCGCGGTCCGGTCGTCGGGGTCGAGCCGCATGTTGAGGCCGGAGAGGATGATATTGTCGCCGTAGCCGACGGACGCGTCATCCAGCGTGATCAGCGGCGGTTTCAGTTCCGCCGGGCTGGGAAAATGAAAGCTCAGCGAGGGATCGTCAATCGCTTCAGCAATCGGCTGCATGCGAGCGAGCGCCTTGACCCGGCTCTGCGCCTGCTTCGCGCTATGCGCCTTGGCGCCCCAGCGGGTAACGTAGGATTGCAGCTTGTCGCGCTGGGCAATCTGCTTTTCGCGCGAGGAAGCGAGCTGCGCCTGCCGCTCGGCCCGCTGTTTCTCGAACGCATCATAGCCGCCGGGATAGAGGGTGGTGGTGCCGTGCTGCAGATGCAGAATATGATCGACCACATTGTTGAGCAAGTCGCGCTCGTGGCTGATCACCAATATCGTCGCCTGATAGCTGGTCAGGAAATTCTCCAGCCACAGCGTCGCTTCGAGGTCGAGGTGGTTTGATGGCTCGTCGAGCAGCAGGACTTCCGGCTGCGAGAACAATAGCGCTGCCAAAGCCACCCGCATCCGCCAGCCACCGGAGAAACTGTCCATCGGCTGTTGCTGGGCCGCTTCGTCAAAGCCAAGGCCGATCAGGATCTTCGCCGCGCGCGCCGGAGCGCTATGCGCCTCGATCATGTTCAACCGTTCGTGGATTTCGCCAATCCGGTGCGGGTCGGCGGCGAACTCTGCTTCTGCCAACAGCGATGCCCGTTCGACATCAGCCGCGAGCACGGTGTCCAGCGGGCTGTCCTGTCCGGCAGGCGCTTCCTGGGCAATATAGCCGAGCCGGGCGTCCTTGGGCATGTCGACGCTGCCGTCATCGGGCTCGAGCATTCCGGCGATAACCTTCATCAAGGTCGATTTGCCTGCGCCATTGCGGCCGATCATGCCGACGCGCGCGCCGGGGGGCAGCGCTGCGGTCGCGCCGTCGAGAATCACAGTGCCGCCGAGGCGCACGGTTATATTACTGAAATTAAGCATGGGGAGCCGTTAGCGGAGCCTGCGCATTAGTGCAAAAGATAGCGTAAAAAACTTCATGTGCAAATGCAGGCTGATAGACTAATATTGCCGACAATATTGATTTTTCAGGAGTTTTGCTTTGTTATCAGGTCGCACCATCGCCTTGCTGTCCGCCGCCGCCATGATGTCTAGCGCGCCGGCCCTCGCCCAATCCGCTGATCAGGCGATCGATATCAGCGCCGAAAAAATCACCCAGACGGTCAGAACCATGACCCTGGACCAATTTGAAGGGCGTGCGCCGGGAACCGCCGGCGAAGACAGAACAATCGGATATCTGATCGGGCGATTCGAGGCGCTGGGTCTGGAACCCGGCGGTGTTGACGGCAGCTGGACGCAGCCAGTGCCGTTGTTGCACACGGCATTGGGCAAGCCGGAAACGCTCAATTTCTCGAACAAGGGCAAAAGCACGGCGCTGAATGCCGGCAAAGATATTTATGTGTCGACCTTGCAGCCCAGGGACCGGGCGGTGGTCGACAATGCGGAAATGGTCTTTGTCGGTTACGGCGTGACCGCGCCCGAAAGGGGATGGGATGATTTCAAGGACGTCGATCTGAAGGGCAAGGTTGCGGTCTTTCTGGTCAATGATCCTGATTTTGCCGCCGCTGCCAATGAGACCGTGGCTGGTACATTTGGCGGCCGGGCGATGACCTACTACGGCCGCTGGACCTACAAGTTTGAAGAAGCATCGCGGCGCGGCGCGGTGGCGGCGCTGATCATTCATGAAACCGAAGCGGCGGGCTATGGCTGGAGTGTCGTTGAAAGCCCGCAGGGTGAAAATTACGGCATTGCCAAGCCAGACGGTGAAATGACCAGTCTGGCTTTGCAAGGATGGATCAGCGGTGAGACTGCCAAGACATTATTCGACAACGCCGGACTGGATCTTGCAAGTTTGCGGGTTGCAGCGAGGACCAAGGATTTCAAACCGGTGCCGATCGGGGCAAGTTTCTCCGCCAGCTATCCGGTGACCCAGGAAGTGGTGAAAAGCCAGAATGTATTTGGCAAGATTACCGGCAAGTCGCGGCCCGATGAAACGATCATCTATGGTGCGCATTGGGATGCCTATGGCGAGGGACCGCCCGACAAGGATGGCAAAATCTATCGCGCCGGTGCCAATGATGATGCGCTTGGCATTGCCGGGATCATGGAGATCGCGCGCAAATTCAAATCCATGCCGCAGCCTGAGCGGACGATTGTGATCGCCGCATGGAGCGCAGAAGAGCGCGGACTGCTCGGCTCCGAAGTCTATGCCCAGGCGCCGATCTATCCGGTCGAAACAACCGTCGCCAATCTGGCGATCGATGTCCTGCAAACCGCCGGCAAGGCGAAGGATGTCATATTGGTTGGCAAGGGGCAGGGGACATTGGAAGACGATCTGGCAAGATTTGCCAAATTGCAGGGGCGTGTGGTTACCGAAGAAAGCCTGCCCGAACGCGGTCTGTTCTTCCGCGCCGACCATTTCTCTCTCGCCAAACGCGGCGTACCGGTGCTGCTGATGATGAGCCTGGCTGGCGCGTCCGATCTGGTGGAGGGTGGCAAGCCAGCTGGTCAAAAGTGGATCGATGACTATACCGGCAATTGCTATCACGCGGCCTGCGATGCCTGGTCGCCGGATTGGGACCTGACCGGGGCGGTGCAGGATATCAATGTGATGTTCGATATCGGCAACAGCTTTGCCTATTCGGACAAATGGCCGGAATGGAAAGATGGTTCCGAATTCAAGAAAATACGCGATGCGAGCGCTGAAGCCCGGCGGTAATAGGGACTTTGACCCGGTTTGTGGGCCAGCTTATGGGGCATTACGTATAGGTTATCGCCATCACTACTCTAACTGACGTCGGCTAGAATAGTGATGGACACCGGAATGCACGACAGGACATTATATTGGCAATGCTGACGGATTTCTCTGGCGACTGGCTGATTTACCGCGACCTTGCGATCGCCCTGGCCGCGGGCTTGCTGATCGGGGTGGAACGCGGATGGACGATGCGCAACCAGCACCGGGGCGCGCGGGTTGCCGGGATTCGTACATTTGGTCTGATCGCCGGCCTGGGCGGTCTGGTGGCGTTGATTGCGCAAAGCCTCAGCCTGGTCATCGCCGCCATCTTGCTCACTGCTGTGGTCACCATGTTGTCGGTCAGCCATTTCAAGGCAATCCATGATCCGGACGGCCGGAGCATCACCAATTTCGTGGTCTCTTTGTTGACGCTCTGTCTCGGTCTGCTGGCGGGGAGCGACTATCCGGCGGTGGCGATGGCGGGTGCGGCGATTGTGACCGGGCTGCTGTCGATGCGATCCGAACTCCATGGACTGATGCGCAAACTGGGGCCGGTCGATATTAACGTGATGATGCGGTTTGCGCTCATCGCCCTTGCCGTGCTGCCATTTCTTCCGGACCGCGATTTCGGGCCTTATGATGCGTTCAACCTGCAACAATTATGGTTTGTCGTCATCCTGGTGACCGGCCTGTCCTTTGCCGGCTATGTCGCCAACCGGATATTTGGCGAGGCCCACGGAACGGTCGTCACGGCGGTGATTGGCGGCGCTTATAGTTCGACTGCGGTAACCGCATCGCTGGCCCAGAGATTGCGCAGGGAAGAAAGCAATATACGGACATTGTCGGCCGGTATCGCGCTGGCATCTTCGGTGATGTATGTCCGGGTGCTGTTGCTGACTTTTGTACTCGCGAACTTTGCCGTCATTCCGCTGGCGATGATCCTTGCGCCAGCCGCGCTGGTCGCCGCGATCATCGGTTTGCTGCTGCTGCGCCGGAGTGGGGCTGCCACGACAGACGAGAGCGTGAAAACGCGCAACCCCATCCGCTTGCTGCCGGCTTTCTTCTTTGCCCTGACGGTTGCGGCCATGTCATTGGCGGCGCGCTGGGCGGAAGCCAAATTCGGAAGCAGCGGGATCGCCTATCTGGTATTGATCATGGGGTCGCTGGACGTCGACGCGGCAATCATAACTCTCGGCGCCCTGCCGACGGACACAATATTGTCCAACCTTGCCGGTTTTGTGCTGGCGATGACGGTATTGGCCAATATGATTTTCAAGGCTGGCGTGGCGGGCTTCACCGGTGGCTGGAAAAATGGCCGGTCGGCGGTAGCGGCATTGCTGGCGAGCAGTATCGTGCTGGCGATCGCCGGATTATGGAGTTTCGTGGCGCTCGATATCCGTTTCTGACGGGCCTGCTTGCGACTAGCCTTTCGTTGCCAGCCAGATCGTGTGTTTGGCGCCTTTGCCATTGCTGCGCGCCGGGACGGTTTTTACATCAACCGCGAAGCCGGATTTGTGCAGGCGCGAGGTGAATCTTGAATCGCCCTCGCTCGACCAGACCGCCAATATGCCGTTGGAACGCAGCGCCTTCTTGGCCGCAGCCAGGCCCGTCATGCTGTAAAGCCGGTCATTGGCTTCATGGGTCAGGCCATCCGGACCATTGTCGACATCGAGCAAAATGGCATCATGGTCGCGGTCTGCCTTGCCTATGACATCGCAGACGTCGCCGACCGTGACGGTCACGCGGCTATCGTCGAGACATTTCTGCGATAGCGCCGCCATTGGCTCGCGGGCCCATTGGACGATGGCGGGAATCAGCTCAACCACTTCAACATGCGCCTGCGGCGGCAAAGCCGACAGGGCCGCGCGCAAGGTAAATCCCATGCCGTAGCCGCCGATCAAAATGCGGGGATTTTTAACCGCCAGGCGCTCGCAGCTGAGGGTGGCCAGCGCCTCTTCCGATCCGCTGAGCCGGCTGTTCATCAGTTCGATGCGTCCCAGCATGATCGAATATTCGTCCGCGCCCTTGAGTTCGCGGCGGAACAGGCGCAATTCGCCGCCGCCAGGGATGGGGGCGCTATCCAGCAGTTCGCGGGCGATCATCTGACGAAACTGGCGCCATTGGCGTCGAGTACCGCGCCGGTCATGCTGGCCGGCGCCTCGAGCGCGCAATAGCGGGCGATCGAGGCGATTTCCTCTGGCTGGGCGACCCGGCCGAGCGGAATGTCGGCGAGCAATTTGTCACCGCCGCGGCTGGCCAGATAATCTTCCGCCATGCCGGTCATGGTGAAGCCGGGACAGATGGCAAAGGCCAAAATCTCGTCCCTGGCATAGGCTCGCGCAATCGTCTTGGTCATCGCCACCATGCCGGCTTTCGACGCGGCATAATGCCAGTGATCGGGACTGTCCCCGCGATAGGCGGCGCGGCTGGCGATATTGACGATGCGGCCAGGCTGATGGCGCTGCTGAAAATGCAGCACAGCGAGGCGGCACAATTCGGCGGAAGCCGTCAGGTTTATCGTCATGGTCCGGTTCCAGCTTTCCAGCCAGTCATCGGCGGCGAGCGGATTGGGTTCGAACAGGCCGGCATTGTTGATCAGCACATCGATCCGCCCGTCAAGCCGGTCGAGTGCCTGTTGCCATAGGGCGGATGCTGCGCCAGCTTGCGAAAAATCGGCAGCGATCAGGCCGTCTTCTCCGGATGTGCTCTGACCAACGACCGCGATCATGTCCTGATCCAGTGATTCGAATATCGCCTTGCCAATGCCGCGGCTGGCTCCGGTCACCAATATATGTATCTTTGCTTTGCTCATGTCTGATTGACTAGAACGACAATGCGCGCGCGTCCATGGATGATGCAAATTTCATGAATTGCATCACCACCGCACAAGTTTGCACGAATAAATTATCCAAATCGAGTGCATCTGGTTTGCATGATACGTGGTTTTCGCTAAGGGAATGGTTCGATTCCAAAGACTCCGGCATGTCCCGGGGAGATTGTTCAGGGGAAGACCATGGCCGGCGAATCAGGTTCAGCATCGAACAGACCGCTTTCACCGCATCTGCAAGTGTATAAATGGGGGCCGCATATGCTGGTGTCCATATTGCACCGGGCGACCGGGGACGGCATGGCTCTGGTTGGCGTGCCGCTGCTGGTCTGGTGGCTCTATGCCATTTCCGCCGGTCCGGAGAGCTACGATTATTTCCTCAGCTGGTTCGACTGGTTCTATATCGGTTATATTGTCCTGGTCGGCATGAGCTTCGCCTTTTTCGAGCATATGTATTCCGGGCTGCGCCATTTCGTGATGGATGCCGGCGCCGGCTATGAACTGCAGACCAACAGAATGTGGTCAATCGCCGTGCCTTTGGCAGCGATCATCACCACCGGCGCGATGTGGCTCTACATTGCTTCCAAGAATATTTTATAGGTTAGGAATCGAAACATGGGTTCAGGAACCAATATCGGCCGGGTACGCGGCCTCGGATCGGCGCAAGAAGGCGCGCATCACTGGATAGTGCAGCGGGTGACCGCAGTGAGCAATTTGCTGCTGGTGCTGTGGCTGGTATTCTCGTTGATCCGGCTGCCGCAGTTCGAACATGGATTGATGGTCGAATGGCTGGCCTCGCCATTGGTGGCGGTACCGATGATGTTGATGCTGGTCAGCATCTTCTGGCATTTGCGCATCGGCCTGCAGGTGTTGATCGAGGATTATGTTCCGGATCATGGCGTCAAATTCGGCCTGATCGTCCTGCTTAACTTTTTCGCCATTGGCGGCGCGGCACTGGGTATTTTCTCGGTCGCGAAAATAGCGTTTACCGGAGTGGTAGCATGAAGACCGAAGAATCCACCCAGCCTGCCTACAAGATCATCGATCACACCTATGACGTCGTCGTCGTCGGCGCTGGCGGCTCCGGCCTGCGCGCCACCATGGGGGCAGCGGAATCGGGCCTGAAAACGGCCTGTATCACCAAGGTTTTCCCGACTCGTTCGCACACGGTTGCGGCGCAGGGCGGTATCGCCGCCTCGCTGGGCAACAACACGCCCGATCACTGGCAATGGCATATGTATGACACGGTCAAGGGCTCCGACTGGCTCGGCGACCAGGACGCGATCGAATATCTGGTGCGCGAAGCACCGGAAGCTGTGTACGAACTGGAACATGCCGGCGTGCCCTTCTCGCGCAACGACGACGGCACCATCTATCAGCGTCCGTTCGGCGGCCATATGCAGAATATGGGCGAGGGGCCTCCGGTCCAGCGCACCTGTGCCGCGGCCGACCGGACCGGTCATGCGATGCTGCACGCGCTCTATCAGCAGAGCCTGAAATATGACGCGGATTTCTTCATCGAATATTTCGCCATCGACCTGATCATGGAAGACGGCGAATGCCGGGGCGTGATCGCGCTCTGTCTGGAAGACGGTTCGATTCACCGCTTCCGCAGCCATGCCGTGGTGCTGGCCACCGGCGGTGCCGGACGCTGCTATTTCAGCGCGACTTCCGCCCATACCTGCACCGGTGACGGCGGCGGCATGGTGCTGCGCGCGGGTCTGCCATTGCAGGATATGGAATTTATTCAATTCCACCCGACCGGCATTTACGGCGCCGGCGTGCTGATCACCGAAGGCGCACGCGGCGAGGGCGGTTATCTGACCAACAGCGAAGGCGAGCGTTTCATGGAACGCTATGCGCCAAGCGCCAAGGATCTGGCCAGCCGCGATGTGGTTTCGCGCTGCATGGCCACCGAAATCCGCGAAGGCCGCGGCGTCGGGCCGGAGAAGGATCATATCTATCTCCATCTCGACCATATCGCGCCCGAAGTGCTGGCCGAACGGCTGCCGGGGATCACCGAAACCGGCAAGATTTTCGCTGGCGTCGACCTGACCCGCGAAGCGCTGCCGGTGGTGCCGACGGTCCATTATAATATGGGCGGCATACCCTGCAACTATCATGGCGAAGTGATCAATCCGACCAAGGATGATCCCGACGCGATCGTACCGGGCCTTTACTCGGTCGGCGAAGCAGCCTGCGTTTCCGTGCACGGCGCCAACCGTCTCGGTTCCAACTCGCTGATCGATCTGGTGGTCTTTGGCCGCGCAACCGGTCTGCGGCTCAAGGAGAAGCTGGTACCGAACGCGTCGCACAAGCCGCTGCCGGCCGATTCTGCCGATCTCGCGCTGGAACGTCTCGACCATTTCCGCAATGCCAAGGGTTCGATTCCGACCGCGGAACTGCGCGTGGAAATGCAGAAAACCATGCAGAAGCACGCCGCCGTGTTTCGCGACAACAAGCTGCTCGGCGAAGGCGTTGAAGCAATGGACAAGGTCAATGCCAAGCTCGCCGATATCGGCGTCACCGATCGCTCGCTGATCTGGAATACCGATCTGATCGAGACGCTCGAGCTCGACAATCTGATGAGCCAGGCGATGGTGACGATGAAAAGCGCTGCCAACCGCAAGGAAAGCCGCGGCGCGCACATGCAGGAAGACTATCCCGATCGCGATGACAAGCAATGGATGAAGCACACCACCTCGACCTTTGAAGGCTGGGGCGGCAAGGGCGGCAAGGTCGTGATCGATTATCGCCCGGTCCATGATTATACGCTGACCGACGAAGCGGAATATGTGAAGCCGAAGAAACGGGTTTATTGAGGCGTGAATGCTGAAGATTTTGAAGTTTTTGAGCGGAGTATAGGCATTGCGTCAAAAACGCTTTCGATAGCTGCAATGATTTCAGTTAAGCGCAATTATTTTAGAAAGCTGAAACCCGATCGGTCTCAAATCGGGTGGTCGTATGGCTTTTGTGATAGCTATGCCCAAACAATTGGGCTGGTTGAAGACAATCATTTTATTACGTTCATCTCCTGCATTTTTGAGAATGTCTATGGAAAAAGCGGATTGAAGTATTTTAAAGATGTCGCACTGTTACCTG
>NZ_JBALTF010000065.1:0-17501 GCF_036964675.1 Parasphingorhabdus sp.
ATCCCTATCAGCCGATTGAAAAAGACTATCGGATCACGCGGCAGATATTGGCAGTGATGCTGGAAACGCTGCACCCGGTGGTGATCACGACAAAATCAAATCGCGTCGTTGAAGATATAGATTTGCTGGCGCAACTGGCGGAACGTCAACTCACCGCAGTGGCGATTTCGGTCACCACGCTCGACCCGCAGACCGCGCGCCTGCTGGAACCCAGAGCGCCGGCGCCCGCCCGGCGACTGGATGCCGTCCGGAAATTGAGCGAAGCGGGCATCCATGTCCATGTCAATATCGCGCCGGTGGTTCCCGGCATCACCGACCACGAGATTGAATCGATTGTCGCCGCTGCGGCGGATTGCGGCGCCAGGAGCATCTCGTTCATCCCGATGCGGCTGCCGCATGAAGTCGCTCCGTTGTTCGAGCAATGGCTGGAAAATCATTATCCGGAACGCAAAGCGAAAGTGATGAGCATTGTCCGGCAAATGCGCGGCGGCAGACGCAATGACCCCGCCTTCCACAGCCGGATGCGCGGACAGGGACCCTGGGTAGACCTCATCCGCACCCGGCTTGCGATCGCGTCGCGCAAAGCCGGGCTGGATAAAGCGAAGATCAGGCTCAGAACCGATCTGTTCCAGCGCCCGCTGATCAGCGGCAGTCAGATGGAACTATTCTAGCGACAGGTCTCTAGGCGCCGACCAGACTCTTCAGCTGATATTCCTTATATTCGTCGCGCAATGCCCGCTTCAGAATCTTGCCGGTCGCTGTGTGCGGCAATTCTTCGACAAATTTCACTTCATCGGGGAGCCACCATTTGGCGACCTTGTCACCCAGATAGGCAATCACGTCGGTTTCCGAAACATCGCTGCCCGATTTCCGGACGACCAGCAACAACGGCCGCTCGTCCCATTTCGGATGATAGACGCCCACTGCCGCCGCTTCGGCGACACCGGGACAGCCGACCGCCGCATTTTCCAGTTCGATCGAACTGATCCACTCGCCGCCTGACTTGATCACATCCTTGGCTCGGTCGGTAATCTGCATCGTGCCATCGGGATAGAGCACCGCGACATCGCCCGTATCGAACCAGCCATCATCCTCCACGGCGTCCTCATCGGCACGATAATAGCGCTTGATGATCCACGGCCCCCGGATTTCCAGCGTACCGCTGGTCTTGCCGTCGCGCGGCGCGACATTGCCTTCTTCATCGATCACGCGCAGTTCGACGCCAAATGGCGGCCGGCCCTGCTTGCAGATAACATCGACCTGTTGCTCGAAATTCAGATCATCCCAATTGGCCGGCAGCGCGCCGGTCGTGCCGATTGGCGATGTCTCGGTCATGCCCCAGGCATGGGCGACGCGAATGCCATTTTTCATCAGTCGCTCGATCATCGAACGGGGACAGGCGGAGCCGCCGATCACCACCACGCCCAATTTGCCATAGTCACCGCCATTGGCGTCCATATCGGCAAACATCGATAGCCACACCGTCGGCACACCCGCGCTGTGGGTAACGCCTTCCTCGCGGATCAATTTCCATAAAACCTCGGCTTCGTTGCTCGCCGAAAAGACCATTTTTGCGCCGACCGCGGCACAGGCAAAAGGCAATCCCCAGGCATTGGCATGGAACATCGGAACCACCGGCAACATCACCGAGCGGGTTGACAGATCCATCACATCGGGCTGCGCCTCGGTGATCGCGTGAATGACATTCGAGCGATGCTCGTAGAGCACGCCTTTCGGATTGCCGGTGGTGCCGCTGGTATAGCAAAGACCGCAAGGGTCATTTTCATCGACATCGACCCAGGCGAAATCCCCGTCTTCCGCATCGATAAGCTCGCGGAAGGTCGGATAGTCGCCTTTCTCGCCGTCAAACTGGATATAATGTTCAACCGTCTTCAGCTGCGGCTTGAGCATTTCGACAATCGGCGTGAACATCTTGTCAAACAGCAGTACCCGGTCTTCGGCGTGATTGATGACATAGACCAGCTGTTCCTCGAACAGCCGCGGATTGACCGTGTGAAGGACACCGCCGATACCGGCCGATCCGTACCAGCTGATCAGATGGTGCGCGTGGTTCATCGCGATCGTCGCGATCCGGTCGCCCTTCTTCATGCCGAGCCGCTGCATGGCCTGAGAGAATTTGCGCGATTCAACACCGATCTCGGCCCAGTTGCTGCGCGTGACATTTCCGTCCGCCCAGTAGCTGACAATCTCGCGGACGCCATGCTCCTTGGCGGCGTGATCGATCAAATTGGTAATCTTGAGCGCGCTCGCTTGCATTGCACCGGCCATATCATCTCTCCAAACAAGTTATATTTGGCCGGTTTCTGGTATGTTTAGTGCTAGCTGACAAGCCTTAATTTGGGTTTCGCTACCCGCATCGGTCGAGCCGGACCCAACCGGACGTTGGCAATCCCGTTAACCCGCTCCAGCATCTCCACCGTTTCTGCATCCAGGCGGAAGCATCGTCCCAGGCAGACCTTGACCAGATCGCCGTCGGGTCCGGCCATGATCGCCACCATTTCGCTCTGGCCGCCGACCAGTGGCGCGACCAGATTGGTCAGCTCATGCAATCCCGCGATATCATGAACCTCCAGCTCCATCCTTGTCCGGGTGGTTTTTTCCAGCCCGTCGAGCGGTTGCACCCGCCGGATCGCGACGCGCGGATTTTCATCTTCAGACTGCTGGTCCAGTTCAACATTGAGCAAGGCACAGCCACCCTGTGCCGCGAGCTCCTCCAAGATCTTGCACTGGTCTTCTTCAAAGCAGCTGGCAGAAAACTGCCCGCTGCTGTCGGACAGGTCCGCGAGTGCAAATCTTTTTCCCCTGCGGCTGTCGCGCCAGCGCAATTTCTCGACCAAAGCAGCCATTATAGCCGGCTTACGCACCCCTTCCCTGATCGGCTCTTCGCTGCACAGGGCCGCATAGGTCCGCGCGCCGAGCGAGGCGGTCACCGCCTGAAACTGCGAAACCGGATGGGCAGAAAAATAGAAACCGAACGCATCCCGCTCATGGACCATGATTTCGCTGAGCGACCAGTTGCTATCCTCCGGCAATCTTATCGCCTGCATTTCGCCACCGGCGCTGCCCTCGCCGAAGAGACCGCCCTGCCCGCTTTCGCGTGCATCGGCAGCGCTATTGGCGACCGACAGGATCATGTCTGCCCCGTCATAAATCGCTGCCCGATTGGGTTCCAGTTCGTCAAAGGCACCGGCCGAGGCAAGGCTTTCAATCTGCCGCTTGTTGAGGCCGCGCGGATCAATGCGATCGGCAAAATCTTCGATCGACGAGAATGGGCCTTTCTCGGAACGCTCGGTCACAACCGCCTGCATCGCCTTCTCGCCAACATTTTTCAGACCCGCCAGTGCATAGCGGACGGCAAGCAGCGCTTCTGGCTGTTCCTCGACCGAAAAATTGGGCCGGCTCTTGTTGATGGCGGGCTGCAAGACGGCCACACCCAGCCGTTTCATGTCATCGACAAATATGCTGAGCTTGTCAGACTGGTGCATGTCAAAGCACATCGAGGCCGCGTAAAATTCATGCGGATGATGCGCCTTCAGCCAGGCAGTCTGATAGGCGAGCAGCGCATAAGCGGCGGCGTGGCTCTTGTTGAAACCATAGCCGGCAAATTTGTCAATCAAGTCAAACAGCTCGTTGGCCTGCTCGGGGTTCAAACCGTTTTCCGCAGCGCCTGACACGAATCTTTTGCGCTGGACATCCATTTCCGCCTGGATTTTCTTGCCCATGGCCCGGCGCAGCAAATCTGCTTCGCCAAGCGAATAGCCGGCGATGATCTGCGCTGCCTGCATCACCTGTTCCTGATAGACAAAAATGCCATAGGTTTCCTTCAAAATGTCCTGCAGCAACGGATGCGGATAGGCGATTTCGGCGCGACCATTTTTGCGATCACCGAACAGCGGAATATTGTCCATCGGACCCGGCCGATAGAGCGACACCAGCGCGATAATGTCACCGAAATTTGTCGGCTTCACGGCGGCAAGTGTACGCCGCATGCCTTCCGATTCCAGCTGGAACACGCCGACGGTATCGCCCCGCTGGAGCAGCTCAAAAACCTTCTCGTCTTCCCAGCTCAATCCATCCAGATCGACTTTGATGTTGCGTTCGGCCAGCAGCTCGACGGCCTTCTTCAGCACCGACAGGGTTTTCAGTCCCAAAAAGTCGAACTTCACCAGACCGGCTTTTTCGACAAATTTCATGTCGAACTGGGTCACCGGCAAATCCGACCGGGGATCGCGGTACAGCGGTACCAGCTGATCGAGCGGACGGTCGCCGATCACCACGCCGGCGGCATGGGTGGAACTGTGACGAGGCAGGCCTTCCAGCTTCATAGCCAGATCGAACAACCGCTTTACGTCCGCCTGCTTATATTCCTGCGCCAGTTCCGAAATACCGTTGAGCGAGCGTTTCAAATCCCATGGATCTGTCGGATGATTGGGTATCAATTTGGTCAGCCGGTCGACTTGCCCGTAAGGCATTTGCAGCACTCGGCCGACGTCGCGGAGCACGGCGCGCGCTTTCAATTTTCCGAAGGTGATGATCTGGGCCACTTGCCGGTGGCCGTATTTTTCCTGAACATAGCGAATGACCTCGCCGCGCCGGGTTTCGCAAAAATCGATGTCGAAATCCGGCATCGAAACCCGTTCCGGATTGAGGAAACGTTCGAACAGCAGCCCGAGTTTGATCGGATCAAGATCGGTGATGGTCAGCGCCCAGGCGACGACCGAACCAGCGCCGGAACCACGGCCCGGTCCGACGGGAATATCCTGATCTTTCGCCCATTTGATAAAGTCGGCAACGATCAGGAAATAGCCGGGAAATCCCATGCTGACGATAACGCCCAGTTCGAAATCCAGCCGGTCGAAATAGATTTTCCGTTCTGCCTCGTCTGACACGTCGAGAAGCGCCAGCCGCCTTTCGAGACCAGCTGTGGCGTCACGCCGCAATTGCTCTATCTCTCCCGCCAGATCGCCGGCCAGACTTGGCAAGATCGGATCTCTTTTGGGTGGCGAGAATGCGCATCTTTGCGCTATGACCAGACTGTTCTGCAACGCTTCCGGTATATCGGAAAACAGCTCTTCCATCACCAGCGCGCTTTTCATCCACAGATGTTTGGACGGCTTTTCGCGGTCGTCATTTTCGACATAGGCGGATTGCGCGATACATTTCATCGCATCATGGGCTTCGTGAAAATCGGGCTCGGAAAAACAGCTGGGATTGGTTGCCACCATCGGAATATCGCGATCCATGGCCAGCGTGATCAGACCGGCTTCCGCTGCCATTTCGACCGGATCCTCGCGGCGGGACAGTTCGATATAAAGCCGTCCGGGAAAATGCTGCTGCAACAGGGACAGATAGGCCTCGGCTTCCGACTGCTGTTCTTCCGCGATCAATCGCGCCAAAGCGCCCTCGCCACCGCCGGTCAAGGCAATCAGACCGGCGCTGTGATCGCCCAGCAGGTCCATTCCGACATGCGCTTCCAGCTCGCTGGGTCGATCCAGATGGGAAGCGGAAACCAGCTTGCAGAGATTTTCATATCCCTGTGCGTCCTGCGCGTAGAGTGCGAGCCAATCCAGCACCGGCTTGGCCGGGTCGCCGCCGCCCGGACGCGCCACTCTCAGGAAGCAACCGGTAATCGGCTGCACGCCCTGGGAACGACAGCCGTCGTCAAAGGCCATGGATGCGAACAGGCCAATCCGGTCGCAAAGCGCAACCGCCCGAAAACCGCGCTCTTTTGCTGCGGCTCCGATGACCGCGGGCTCCATCGCTCCGTCCAGAATCGTATAGGCGGAAAAGGTGCGAAGATGGACGAAAGGGGTTTGGGCCATGATGTCAGACTAGCGCGGCATTTGGGTCTTGCATATGCTGACGGTGATCGAAATCTGAACTATCGACCATTTGTCCACAGCTATTCGCCGGATTGCGGTTTCCGATTGATCGCCCTGACATATCCCGAACGATCGGCCATGATCCTGACCGGATCGAAAAACCGCCCCGGAACTGCAAACCTAGAGAAGTGCTTCAATCTCGCTTTTCAGCTGTTCCGGCTTCACCGCTGGACCGAAACGGCCGACAACATTGCCTTCGCGGTCAACCAGAAATTTGGTGAAATTCCACTTGATCCGGGAGCCGAGCAGCCCTGATTTTTCAGATTTCAAATATTTCCATAGCGGGTCGGCATCATTGCCATTGACTTCAATCTTGCCCATCAACGGGAAGCTCACATCATAGTTGAGCGAGCAGAAATTCCGGATTTCGTCGGCATCGCCCGGTTCCTGATTGCCGAATTGATTGCAGGGAAAGGCCAGTATTTCGAGGCCCTTGTCCTTATATTCCTGGTGCAGCTTTTCCAGCCCCTCATATTGGGGCGTGAAACCGCATTTGGAGGCGGTATTGACGATCAAAAGCACCTTGCCAAGATGGCTGGACAAGTCCTGCGTGGATCCATCCGCTAGTTTTACCTGAAATTCAGAAACCGTCATATGCGCCCCGCATTGTTTGATTTTTTAGGTTTGGCTCGACCGACAGATTGATACTCGCACCAGAAAAGTCAAAGCCATTCTCGTTTCGAATTGATAAACCTAGGTTAAAACTCCCTCTTGGAGCCGGACGACTCGATCCATTTTGGCGGCCATGCGTTCATTATGCGTCGCGATCAATGCGGCGCTGCCTTCCTGCCGCACCAGCCCGATAAATTCGGCGAGCACCAGATCAGCGGTCGCTTCGTCGAGATTGCCGGTCGGTTCATCGGCCAGCACCAGTTTCGGCGCATTGGCCAGCGCGCGGGCGACAGCAACGCGCTGTTGTTCACCACCGGATAATTGGCTCGGCTTGTGATCCAGCCGTTCGCCCAGCCCGAGACTGCGCAAGAGGGATTCCGCTCTGACTTCGGCGGCTTTTTGGCTCACACCTGCAATCAACTGCGGCATAACCACATTTTCCAGCGCGGAAAAGTCGGGCAGCAGATGGTGAAACTGATAGACGAAACCCAGCAGATCGCGCCGGATCCGGGTATGACCGCTGGCTGGCAATTGTGCGGTTTCTTCGCCGTTGAGCTTGATCGACCCTTCAAAGCCGCCCTCGAGCAATCCGACTGCCTGTAACAGCGTCGACTTCCCCGAACCGGACGGACCGACCAACGCGACAATTTCATTCGGCTGGATGTCGAGATTGACGCCGCGAAGCACCTCGATCACGACATCCCCCTGCACAAAGCTGCGCTTCACGTCGCGTAATTCGACAATTTTTCCGTTGTTCAGATCACTCATAGCGAAGCACCTGAACCGGATCGGTACTGGCTGCCTTATAGGCGGGATAGAGCGTCGCCAGAAAACTGAACAATAATGCCAGCCCGGCGATACCGACGACTTCCATCGGGTCGGTGCGCGCCGGCAGTTCCGTCAGAAAGCGGATCGACGGATCCCATAGATTCTGCCCGGTGATGATCTGGACGAAATTGATCACATTCTGGCGGAAATATATGGCGATCAGGCCAAGGATGATACCCGCGGCTATGCCGAGCGTGCCGATCGCGGTGCCGACGGTGACAAAAATTCTGAGCAGCGAGGCGCGCGAAGCGCCCATCGTGCGCAAGATCGCTATGTCCCGGGTCTTGGCTCGCACCAGCATGATCAGCGACGACAATATATTGAACACCGCCACTAGAATGATGATCGACAGGATCACGAACATTACCACCCGCTCGACTTGCAGCGTTTCAAACAGCGAGGCATTCATCGTCTGCCAATCGGTGATGACACCGCGATCCGCCACCTTGGACTGCAACGGTGCGATTATCTTGCCGACATTGTCGGCATCATTGGTCTTGATTTCGATCATCCCGATCTGGTCGCCCAGCAACAGCAATGTTTGCGCATCTTCCATCGGCATGATCACAAAAGCCTTGTCATAATCATAGACACCGACTTCAAATATCGCGGCCACGTCATAGGCAATTTCCCGGGGTACGGTTCCGAACGGCGTTGATCGCCCCTGCGGATTGATGATGGTGATTCGGCTGCCCACCTGCGCGCCCAGCGTCATCGCCAACCGGCTGCCGATGCCGACACGCCCCGATCCTGGTTCGAGACGGGACAAGTCACCGGCGACGGTTTTCCCATCGAGCGTCTCATTATTCAATATGTCCGGCACCAGCATCCCGCGCACCAAGATCGCTTCAACCCGTCCGTTGAACGTGGTCAGCAGCGGTTGCTCGATCAATGGCGATGCGGAGACCACCCCTTTGGTCTCGCGGGTTTCCTCCAGCAAATCTCGCCAATCGGGCAGACGGCCGCCATAGCCCTGGATAACGGCATGGCCATTGAGGCCTACGATCTTGTCAAACAGCTCAGCGCGGAAGCCGTTCATGACGCTCATCACAACGATCAACGCGGCGACACCCAGCATGACTGCGACCAGACTGATACTGGCAACGAGGAAAATAAATCCCTCCCCCTTGCCGGGTAACAGATAGCGTTTGGCGATGACCCATTCATAACGGGATAGGAGCATGACTTGCGAGGACTTCCTTGGATCGGGTTTCCCTGCCTTTACGGTCGCTGGTCGGGGCAAGCAAGTGGCATGGTGGTTAATCTGCTGTTGCCGATATGCCACAAATGCTGATCAATCTTTGGAAAGGGCCAAATTTATCATGACAAATTTATGTCACTCGACCAGAGATGTAAACAGAATCAAACATCTCGATTAACGGGTCATGGTTCAGGGATCCTTTCCGGTTCCGCCAAATGTTGGGGGACAAGCGGCGTTGAATAGGAAGGGAAAACAGGGGGCGGATTAATTCGTCACCATTTTCGCCCGGGTGCTCTTTGGCATCCGGGCGTTTTTTTTTGCGCTGCAAAGTTTCTAAACCACTGGTAACCGGTACTTTTCTTCCTCTTGAAATCCAGCAACTTGATCATATCTTTATCAATGTGAAACGCCAATTGGGTTTCACGACAGCGAACCGGATGCCGCATTTGCGGGTCCAAATTTACATTGCTCAATTGAAGAGGATATAGATATGAATCGTTTTGATTTTACCCCCTACCGCCGCTCGACCGTAGGATTTGACCGGCTGTTCGACCTGCTTGAAAATAACGCCCGCGCGCAGCAATCCGAGAATTACCCGCCGTTCAACATCGAACGCAGCGGCGAAGATCAATATCGGATCACGCTTGCCGTCGCCGGTTTCAAGGATGACGAAATCGAAATCACCGCCCAGCAGAATTTGCTGCTCGTCGCCGGCAACAAGCAAGCCGAAGACCATGAAGGCAAGCAGTTCCTGCACATGGGCATCGCCAATCGCAACTTTGAACGGCGTTTCGAACTCGCCGATTTCGTCCGCGTCGAGAATGCCGAACTGGCCGATGGCCTGTTGGTGATCGACCTGGTCCGGGAAATTCCGGAAGCGATGCGGCCGCAGACCATCGCCATCAACAAGAGCGGCAATGTCACCAAGATCGCGGACACGCGAGAAAAGAAAGAAGACAAGGCCGCTTAAGCTGGTCTTTCAACCAAACACCGGGGCAGCCAGAGCGATCTGGCTGCCTTTTTTGTCACTGGTTCAATAAAATGGGGCAGCCGGATGAGGATCCGACTGCCCCTGACACCCGCTTGGTGTCACTCTCGACGATAATTAGCCCGGGTCGCAAAAGGCCAATTGTCGTCAAGAATCTGCTTCGGCAATATGGGAAAGCATTGCATGATCCAATATCCGGACCTTCCCGCTCTCCACTGCCACGATCTGGCCTTCCGACCAGGCGGACAGCTGCCGATTAATATGTTCGCGCGACATCCCGGCAAAATTGCCGAGTTCGCTCTGGCTCAAGTCCAGTTTCAGTCGTCCTTCGTCTGCGCCGACCACGGACAGCCGCAGCAGATAGCGCGCAAGACGAGGCCCCGATGTATAAGCACGGTCACCCTCAATCATGCTGTTTGCCATCCGGATCCGTTTGGCCATGACTTTCAGCAGACGGAGCGCCATATTCTTGTGCTTTGCCAGAATTTCTTCAAAAGCTGCGCGGGTGATCGAAAGCGCCGACGTCGGCTCGATCGCTGTGACGCTGGCCGTCCGCTCGCCGCCGTCGAGCAGCGCGATTTCGCCCAGAACCTGTCCAGCTTCTGCATAATCGAGAACAACTTCATGACCATTGCTGGCGATCATGCTGGTACGCGCATTACCCGACAATAATATCAGGAGCGAGTTACCCGGATCGCCTTGCATGATAAGGTCATCCCCCTTTTTATATTGCATGAAATGCCCACGCAATATCAAGTCCGCCAGTTCAGCTTCATCACAATCGGCAAACAGGCTGTGCTCCGCCAATATATTTGCCAATTCTTCGGCTTTCACTGCAACCATCCCTCAGCCCCGTTCGGAAGTTTTTGTTAACCCCGTTTTGCGGCTTGCCTGTGACAATAGTCACATTTAGTAAAATATATTGGACAGATTCGACATCTATCAAAATCTAATGATGTCCATCGACCTTGACGCTTAAACGAGCCGGCTTTGCTCCAGCGCTGCGGCGATGAAAGACGCAAAAAGCGGATGCGGATCAAAGGGTTTGCTTTTGAGTTCCGGATGGAACTGAACGCCGACAAACCAGCAATGATCAGGTCTTTCAACCGTTTCAGGCAACTCGCCATCCGGTGACATGCCGGAGAAAATCAGGCCGGTTGCTTCCAGCCGTTCGACATAGCCCTTGTTCACCTCATAGCGGTGGCGGTGGCGTTCGCTGATTTCGCAACTGCCGTAAATTTCGCTGATTTTCGAACCCGGCTGCAATACCGCATCATAGGCGCCGAGTCGCATGGTGCCACCCAGATCGCCGCCAGCTTCACGCTTTTGCAGGCCTTCTTCGGTCATCCATTCGGTGATCAGACCAACCACTGGCTCCGACGTTTCACCAAATTCGGTCGTCGATGCGGTGTCAATTCCGGCCAGATTGCGCGCCGCTTCGACGCAGGCCATTTGCATGCCCAGACAGATGCCGAAAAACGGAATATCATTTTCACGGGCAAATTTGACCGACCCGATCTTGCCTTCGCTGCCCCGTTCGCCGAAACCACCGGGCACCAAAATCGCGTGCAGCGGCTCCAGTTTCAGTGCGAGGTCTTCTTCATTTTCAAACATTTCCGCATCGAGCCAGCGGACCTGTACCTTCACCCGATTGGCCAGGCCACCGTGGAACAGCGCTTCCTGAAGCGATTTATAGGCATCCTGCAGTCCGACATATTTGCCGACCACGCCAACAATCACTTCCCCTTCCGGATTTTCAATCCGTTCCATGACATCATACCAGCGTGACAGATCGGGCTCCGGCGCATCGTCAATGCCAAAGGCGCGCAGCACCTCAGTGTCCAGACCTTCCCGATGATATTGCAGCGGCACATTATAGATGTTGCTCGCATCCAGCGCCGGAATCACCGATTCCTTGCTGACGTTGCAGAATTGAGCGATTTTGGCCCGTTCCGTATCGGGCAACGGATGTTCACAGCGGCAGAGCAATATGTCCGGCTGGATACCCAGCGAAGTCAATTCCCTGACGCTATGCTGGGTTGGTTTTGTTTTCAGCTCACCGGCAGCGGCAATATAAGGCACCAGAGTGACGTGCACGGAAATTGCATTGTCCCGGCCGACCTTGTTGCGCAGCTGCCGAATCGCCTCGATGAAAGGCAGGCTTTCGATATCGCCAACGGTTCCGCCGATTTCGCACAGGACAAAATCGATACCGTCGAGCTTGTCCTCGGCAAATTCCTGAATCGCGTCGGTGACATGCGGAATGACTTGTACGGTCGCACCGAGATAGTCGCCGCGGCGCTCTTTGGTAATGATCGACTGATAGATTCTGCCCGATGTGACATTGTCGGATTGCAGCGACGGAACGCCGGTAAAGCGCTCGTAATGGCCAAGATCGAGGTCGGTCTCTGCACCATCGTCGGTGACATAGACTTCGCCATGCTGATAGGGCGACATCGTGCCCGGATCAACGTTGAGATAGGGGTCGAGTTTCCGGATTCGCACGGAATATCCGCGAGCCTGCAGCAGCGCACCGAGGCTTGCTGCCATCAGACCTTTGCCGAGAGAGGAAACCACACCGCCGGTAATGAAAATATATCGCGCCATGGGAGGAGAGGCTTAAGGCGTTATCACCACATATGGCAATCCCACGAATCCGGAAAAGTGAAATAAATTTTATTTTGGCTTGGTAAATTGCCGGCAAACGGGTGGTCATTCACTCAGCATGAATTGCCGAATGTCACTTTGTTGCGAAAAACAGAGTCAGAAGGTTGCCTTGAAGAGCCTTATTGGTCCAGCGGAATGGAACTGTCCGAGCTGGCTGCCGGTGCTTCTTCAGCCGCTGCAGCAGCGGCTGCCGCCAGCGGATCGTCGCCGACCAGGGGCACATCGTCAGCAGGTGCGGAAATTGGCGCGCTGGTATCGCGTTGCAGGCTCTGGTCAATCGTCTCAACCTTGCCTTCCGCCGCAGCCAGAACCGCCAGCGTGATCGACAAGGCGACGAACAATACCGCCAGGACCGACGTTGTTCGCGTGAGCAAATCCGCCGCGCCGCGCGCCGACATCATGCCGGACGGCGAGCCGCCGACACCCAGACCGCCGCCTTCGGATTTCTGCATCAATATGACGCCGACCAGCATGGCTGCAACAATGGCTTGAAGGACAGTGAGAAAAAGAAACATGAGTTTTCCGAACTAAATATGGTGAGCATGCGCTCCAACGTGCAGCGCACATAGCGATTGCCCCGTCTGAGTTCAAGCAATGATCGCCTATGCTACAACAGCCGAATTTGGTCAAAGCTTGTCAAAATTTGGGCCAGGGAAACGCAGAAACAGATGATGCCGGATAGATTATACCAAATGCTGGAAATTATTTTTTCAATGATTCGATCATTTGGCCTGCCCAAGCCATGGCGACATCCTTTCTCCCGATGAAATTATTCAGGCTGCCGCAGCCGCTTCGATAATCGGGGCGAATTTCGCTGCCGTCAGACTGGCACCGCCGACCAGCCCGCCATCGACATTGGCAACCGCCAGCAACTCCGCCGCATTGCTGCCATTCATCGACCCGCCATAGAGTATCCGCACCGCGTCGCTTCCCTGCCCCATCAATTTTCCGAGCTTGGCCCGAATCGCGGCGTGCATTTCTGCGACATCACTGACCTCGGGAACCCGGCCGGTGCCGATGGCCCAGACCGGTTCATAAGCGATCGTCAGCCAATCTGCGCTGGCACCAGCGGGAAAGGAACGGGCGAGCTGTACCGTGACAATTTCGATCGCCTGTCCGGCATCGCGCTCTTCTTCGGTTTCACCGACGCAGATAATGGCTCCCATGCCGGCGGCGTGGACCGCTTCCGCCTTGGCCTTCACTTCAGCGTCGCCTTCCTGCTGATCAGCACGGCGTTCGCTGTGCCCGAGGATCGAGTAACTTGCCCCCGCTTCCTTCAGCATGGCAGCTGACAGACAGCCGGTATGCGCGCCGCTTTCGGCAAAATGGCAATCCTGCGCACCAATGGCGAAACCCGGATTGGCCTGCACGGCTGCGGCGATCAATGTTGCCGGAGGGCAGATGCCGACATCGGCACCCTCATGATTGGCGGCGATCGCAGCAATGGCCGCTATATCCGGAAGCTGCGCTCGCAGCCCGTTCATTTTCCAGTTGCCGACAATATATTTGCGGTTTGCCATGATGCCCTCAGCCTTTTTTATTTTTCCAATGTTCATCCGCTAACAAATATCCTTCCGCTTGCCAATTTCCTTCCGCAGTCTTTTGCTTGAACGAAAAAGCCAAGCCGCCTAAAGCAGGCGCAAATCCAACTCCCGCAATGGAACATCTCTTTCATGATCAGTTTTTTCCGCCGCATTTTTTCCTCGAAACTGGGGCTTTTTCTGACCTTTTGCTTCATCGGGTTGATCGCTTTTGCCTTTGCCACGGCCGACGTGTCGAGCAGCGGCACGTTCGGCGGGGTCACTGGCTCGGGAACGGCTGCCAAGGTTGGCGATAGCAAATTGACCAGCTCCGAACTCGGCCAGTCCGTAAACAATGCCTTTCGCGGCGAGCAGCGCGAGAACACCGGACTCGATCTCAAGACCTTCATCAACGGCGGCGGCTTTGACGATGTATTGGAACGGCTGATCAACAGCTTTGCCATTGCCGATTTCGGCAGCAAATATGGCATGGCCGCCGGCAAACGCCTGATCGATGGAGAAATTGCCAATATCCCGGCCTTTCAGGGCGCAGATGGCCAGTTTAGCGAAGAGAATTTCCGACGCGCCTTGCAGCAGCAGGGTATAAATGAAACCCAGTTGCGCGACGATTTTACCCGCAATCTGCTTGCAGATCAGCTGTTGACGGCAGCAGGATTTGGAGCTGCGGTGCCGCAAAAACTGGTTATGCCTTATGCCTCTCTGCTGCTCGAATCACGCGAAGGACAGATTGCTACCATCCCGTCGGTCGCCTTCATCGAAGATATCAAGCCGGCAAAGGCAGCGGTTGCGGCCTTTTATGCCAAGAACGCATCCCGCTACACGATTCCGGAACGCCGGACGATCCGCTATGCATTGTTCGAAAAATCCCGGTTCAACGACAAGATCAAGCCAAGCGAGAAGGAAATCGCCGGCTATTATAGTCTCAACAATTCTCGCTATTCGGCCAGTGAGACCCGCAATCTCAATCAGATCATCTTACCGACCGAAGCCGCTGCCAAGGCCCTGGCCGACAAGATCAAGGCCGGCACCTCGATCGAGCAAGCCGCTCAATCGGTCGGCCTGTCTGCCGCCGAAGTGGGATCGATCAGCAAGACCGATTTTGCCAATAGCGCATCGCAGGCTGTCGCCAATGCTGCCTTTGCCGTTCGCTCGGGCGCCATCGCCGGACCGGCGCAAAGCGCGCTCGGCTGGCACATCGTCAAGGTCGAGGGTATCAAGCAAATCCCGGCCCGCACGCTGGAACAGGTCCGCACCGAAATCGTCAACGAACTGACTCGCGAAAAAATCGACGAGGCAATGGCCGAACTGACCGTCCGGCTGGAGGATGAATTTGCTGACGGAGCGACCTTGGCCGACATTGCCAAGGCAGAGCAGCTCAAGGTGGAATCCACCCCGGCCCTGCTGGCCAATGGCCAGAATCCGAATGACCAAAATTATCGGCCGATCCCCGAGATGCAGCGGATATTACCGATCGCCTTTGCGGTGGAGCAGGATTCCGACCCACAGATCGTCGAAATCATTCCTGGCCAGCAATATGCCGCGATCGACGTATCCGACATAACCGAATCCGCGCCGCCGCCTCTGGCGCAAATCGAGCAGTTGGTGACCCGCGACTATATGCTCGATCAGGGATCGAAGAAAGCCAAGGTCCTGGCAGACAAGATTGCCAAGGCGGTCAGTGGCGGCGCGTCTTTGTCAAAAGCAGTCGCCGATGCCGGGGTCAAATTGCCCAATGTCCAGAAGATCAGTTCGACACGGGCCGATCTTGCCCGGCAAAGCCAGCAGGGACAGGTGCCGGCGCCGCTCAGCCTGATGTTCAGCATGGCGCAGGGTACCGCGAAATCTCTGGCAGCACCGCGTGATCAGGGTTGGTTCGTGGTCGTGCTCGACAAGCTCAATCCCGGCGATGCGTCTAAACGCGAAGATTTGCTGAAAGCCACAAGGACCCAGTTCAAGCAGGTGTTCGGCAATGAATATACCGCACAGTTCATCAACGCGATGAAGGCGGATATCGGCGTGGAACGGAATGAAAAAACGCTCTCCGCGCTGAAAAACCAGCTACTCGGCGGTAATTGACGCATCCATGGCGGGCAGTTTCGGAATGGAAGCGGCACGCGCGGCACTGAAAAGTGGCAAACCGGCGCTGATCTGGCGGCGGCAGGTTGCCGATACCGAAACGCCGGTGTCCGCTGCTCTCAAACTGATGGAAGAAGGCCGCGGCGATTTCCTGCTCGAATCGGTTGAAGGCGGGGAAACCCGTGGACGCCACAGCCTGATTGGCCTGGCCCCCGATCTGGTGTTTCGCGCCGATGGCACGCAAGCCGCGATCAATCGCAACTGGCTGCAGGACCGCACCGCTTTTGCCCCGGAAAGCGGCGACAGCCTCGCCGCCCTGCGCAATCTGGTCAAGGCCTGCCAGATGGACGTGCCGGAAATATTGCCCCGCGCGCTTGCCTGTCTGGTCGGCTATTTTGGCTATGAAACCATCGGCCTGGTCGAGAAGCTGCCCCGCGCGCCGCAATCCGAACTGGACCTGCCCGACATGCTGTTCGTTCGGCCGACGGTGATCCTGATCTTTGACCGGCTGGCCGACGAACTGTTTCTGGTCGCACCCGTATGGCCGGAGAGTGATGGGGATAGCGAAACAAAGATCGCCTCAGCACAGGAACGGCTGGATGAGGTGGAGCGTGGCCTTTCCAAATCCGTTCGTCCTGAGCTTGTCGAAGGACAGCATGGCCCAGAACTCAATCTGGATGAGGTCAATTTCACCCCGAAACTCGCGCCCGAAAAATACGCCCAGATGGTGCTGCGCGCCAAGGAATATATCGAGGCGGGTGATATCTTCCAGGTGGTGCTGGCGCAGCGCTTCACCACGCCTTTCACCCTTCCGCCAATCGAACTCTACCGCGCATTGCGCCGGATAAACCCGTCACCTTTCCTGTTCTTCCTCGACCTGCCCGGCTTTGCCCTGACCGGTTCGAGTCCCGAAATCCTGGTTCGCGCGCGCGATGGCGAAGTCACGATCAGACCGATCGCCGGCACCCGTCCGCGCGGCAAGAATGCAGCCGAGGACAAGGCCAACCGGGACAGCCTGCTTGCCGACCCCAAGGAGCGGGCCGAACATCTGATGTTGCTTGATCTCGGCCGCAATGATGTCGGCCGGGTGGCGTCCGCCAACAGCGTCGAGGTCACCGACAGCTATACCGTCGAATTTTACAGCCATGTCATGCATATTGTCTCCAATGTCGTCGGCCAGCTGGCGCCGGACAAGGATGCGCTCGACGCCCTGTTCGCGGGCTTCCCCGCCGGCACGGTCAGCGGCGCACCGAAAGTCCGCGCCTGCCAGATCATCGCCGAACTCGAACCCGAAACCCGCGGTGCCTATGCCGGCGGCGTCGGCTATTTCTCTCCCGATGGCAGCATGGACAGCTGTATCGTGCTCAGGACCGGGATTGTGAAGGATGGCGTGCTGCACGTGCAGGCAGGCGCAGGGATCGTCGCCGACAGCAATCCGGCCTATGAACAAGCCGAATGCGAAGCCAAGGCGAGCGCGTTGCTGGCGGCGGCGAAAGAGGCGGGGAAGCGAGCGCGGGATGTGGGGTTCGGGCAGTGAATTGAGAGGTCTGCTTTGGGCGCCGAAATGGACATTCCAGAAACAAATGCTGCTGGTCGGCAACCGCCCCAGTTTCGGACGTTCCTGCGCTAGTCGCAAATGACCGAAAGCCGCCTTTGCGCACGCCATGCCCGCTCTCTATTACTGC
>NZ_JBALTF010000066.1:0-17485 GCF_036964675.1 Parasphingorhabdus sp.
CATGAAAACAACCGCTATCTATCTGCTCTCATTGACCTTTCTCTGTGCAGGCGGGGCGTCGCTCGCCCAGGCCCGTGCGCCGCTCGGCAAAGCGTCCGCTGCCACAGGGTCGCAGCCGGGTCAGGCCAGTCCCAAACGACTGGAGAAGGCAGCAGCCGCTTCGGCCAACAAGGATTATCAACCCAGGCTGGCGGTGTTTCCGGATGTCGGCCAGGCCTTCAATATGTCATGGACCTATTCGGACAAGGGTCAGCCAAGCGTGGTCTATGGTTCCCCCAATACCGACAATTTCCTCTGGCAGTTTTCCTGCGGCCGAAAAGCCAATATCGTCACCCAGAATCAAAAAGTAGCGCCGACCTATCCCGTAACCGTAATATTGAACGCAACCACGGTCGATCTGCGCCCGGATGACCAGTTTGGCTTTACCATCCGGGTCGACAACGACCGGTCGCAAGGATTGCTCGGGCAGATTGGTTCGCTGAAAATCGGCAATAATGATTTCAACATGCCCAATCTGGTTCTCGATGCCCACAATCCGCTGTTTGAAAAGCTTGCCAATGGCAAACGCGCGTTCCTGAAGATTGACGGGAACCGCTTTTCTGTCGATCTCGCCGGATCACTGCAACCCATTCGCCAGTTAGTCTCGGCCTGCAAGGCTAGGGTCACCAACCCGGTTGCGGCAAAAGCCAACTAGAATCCTGGCTTATCCCGTGATGATCCGGGCCCAGCGGCGCGGGTCAATCAGCATCAATATTGCGATGTCCCGCCGTCGACGCTCAGCGTCCCTCCGGTAATGCCTGCGCCGGCGTCCGATGCCAGCAGCACCGCCATCGCCGCAACTTCCTCGACCTTGCCCGGACGTTTGAGCGCGCTTTCCTGGGAAAACATGTCGATCATCTCGTCAAAGGTCATGCCCAGGCCCGCCGCCGTGGCCGGTCCGCCCTGCATGATCAGGTCGGTCAGGATCAGTCCGGGGCAGATCGCGTTGACCGTGACACCCGAAGTGCCAACTTCTTGCGCCACTGCCTTGGTCATGCCGTTGATGCCGTGCTTGGCGATCGTATAGGGCGCGAAGGTCGGCTTGCCCATCTTGCCTTCGGTCGAGCTGATGTTGATCACCCGGCCCCATTGCTGCGCGATCATCGGTTTCAGCGCCCGGCGGGTTGCCCAGAAGGTGGAATAGATGTTCCATTTCATAGCCATATCAAAGGCTTCGTCGGTCAGATCGACCAAAGGCGCGAGATCACCGGCGCCGCCGGCATTATTAACAAGAATGTCAATAGCTCCGAAATGCTGGACGGTCTGGTCAATAAACCCCTCGACCTGATCCTGCTCCATCACATCCCCGGCAATGAAGATCGCCCGGTCGCCAACATCCAGTTCCGCGACAACTTCAGCACCTTTTTCCGGATTCCGCGCAAACAACGCGACATTCGCTCCCTCAGCCAGAAATGCCTCGGCAATCCCGCGACCAATGCCCGCCGTGCCGCCCGTTATCGCTGCTGTCTTGCCGATCAATTTCATCATTTTTCCTCTGCGCTATTTGCATCAATTGCTATCGGACGGGATCAAAACCAGCAATGACTTAAAACGCTAGTCCTTGTGCTACGCCGAGTTTCATTCAGGAAAAAGGTGTTGAATATGAACCTGAGATAAAGCTGCCATTCAGTCTCCGGTCAAGCCAGCGGTCCTAAACCGACACTCGTTGGACAGAAATTGATTTGGGTTTCGAGAAATTCTTTTGGAGTAGAAGAGATGATCAGCAAAATTTTGGGAAGTTTGGTAATTTCAGCCACAGCCATTGGAACCATGGCTTTTGCAGCGCCAGCAGAAGCGCGCGGCGGCTATTATAATGGCGGATATTACGAGCAGGCGCGTGGCAACGGATATCGCGAATATCGGCGTGGTGATACCTATCGCGGCGACCGCTATCGGGATAATCGCTACCGGGACCGTCGCGACTATCGTGACCAGCGCAGCTACCGTGACAATCGCAACTATAGCGATAGCCGCTATCGTGGTTGTGACCGTGGAACCGGCGGCACGATTATCGGCGCGATCGCCGGTGGCCTGCTCGGCAACGAAATCGCCGGTCGCGGTAGCAAGACCGAAGGCACGATCATCGGCGGAGCAGTCGGTGCATTGGCCGGTCGCGCGATAGACGGCAACTGCTGATCCAATCGCAGCATAATTTATACAGTTAAAACCCTGCGACCAAGTGCGCAGGGTCATGAATTCCCCCGAGTTGCTTATTGGGGGACAGGGGGTCGGCGCTGTTTAATAGCCCGGCCCCCGATCATTTCTGTGGTTTGGCAAGCAACGGCGGAACCGGTCCGATCCAGTCTGCAATATCTGGCTCATCCTTGACGAAATAGGGCTCGCCCTTGCTGTTCAGGTAGAAGCGCTGCATTTCACTGCGGGTGAACGGTCGAGAGCCCAGTCGTCCGAAGACCGCCATCTGTCCGCCGGTCTCATCCACCGCCCGGTCACGATCCAGACCCTTGGACAACGCCAGGGCCGGTTTCGGGGTGCGGGCAAATGCTATCAGTTCAGGCTTCGGTGCCGGTGAGAAACCATAAAAGTTTTTCTGGCTATCGGGCGTGGTCAACTGGATTACCTTCAGCCCGTTGCGACCGTCGGCAACATAGGCAAACAGCGTGGCGTTGGTCGACCCAACGATCACATCCTCTGCATCGTTCATGACACCACCGAAGGTTTCTTTCCGGTAGATCACTGGCGCTTCCGGTCGCGTGATATTCGCAATCACCAGACCTTCGTCCTTTGCCGCGATATAGGCGTAGGTTCGAGCGAGATAAAGGCGCCGGGCGTTGCGCAGCGGAATCGTTCCTGACGGCACTGCAACAGGCTTTTCCATATCGGTAACATTGAATAGCTTCACACCATCGGCATCGGTCACCCAAAGATAACGGAATTGCAGCGCCGAAGCCCGGGCGTCGGTCATCGGAATTGTGATGACGTGACGGGGTTTCAGCGGATCATCCAGATCAATCAGGGTCAGTCCCGCAGCGGTGGTAATATAGGCATAATGGCCAGCCAGCGTGATATGCTGTGCTCCATCAAGTACCCCGCCTTCATTCCAGGTCAGGCTGCGCTTGAAGAAATTGTTACGGAATTCACCATCGGCCAATGTGTTGATATTGACCAGGATCAGGCCTTCTTCGCTATCGGTGATTACCGCATAATTATAGATCGGATGGAAAGCCTGTTCCTCGTTGACTTCCCGCAGTTCCTTGGTGTTGCGCGTCGGTGCAATCGGCTGGTTGGTAGCCAGCGCCATGCAGGTCGCATTTTTGGTATCGACATGAGTATCATGACCAAGCGATGAGAATGGTGCCTTGATGATGCGTTCCGAAAAGCCCTTGTTGCCAATCGAGGCAACATCATAGGCACGGAAACCGCCTTTGCCTTCCGCCACAAACATATATTCGCCGCGCAGCTGCAGACAGCGGACTGCGTCGCCCGTTCCCTGAACGACATTCTTGAATTCTTCGAGCGCCTTGGTTTCGCCGGAAAAATTCTTGTCGAGCCGTTCTCCGCGCACCCAGTCGATCAGCTCCCGGTCATGATCCTCAACATGCATCCGCCAATAATCGGGATAGGCATATTTTTGCAGGTAGGAGCCGATGACCGCCTGTGGTTCATCCCATTCCGTAACCCGGACCGCTTCAAAGCCCTTTTCCAGGCCGACCCAGGCGTGGAGTCCGACGAAGTTGACGAAATTCGTCCCCTGCAACAGCGTTTGCGCCATGATTGCATTATTATCATTGGCCTCGCTGACGTGACAATCGGAACATTGCTTGGTCTCGGTTTTCCGCACGGTGTGCGGGAAATGCGGGGCGAAGGCCTGTGATGAAAAGCCGATGCCGGAAATTGGTGGCTGTTGCACATAGATGCGTTCGCGATTGATGTTGGTCGAGGACAGGATCAAGGCCGAGGTCGAACGGACCGGGGCAATGACATTGCCCTTGCTGGTCTGATGGCGGCCCAGCTGGAACATCTGATCACGGGCGACCTGCGGATTGTAAGTCGCATAGTTCCGCGTCGTGCCACCTTCATATTTGTGGCTGTCTGCTTTCCAGTTCGCCTCGATCGGCAAATGGCAGCCACCACAGCTCGTTGTCCAGCTGAGATGACAGGTGAAGCAGACCATATTTTCGTCTTTATGCGCCCGATCGTCTTTCGCAACGCCGCTACCGAATGCATATTTGCCCGTTTCTGCTCCGCTTTTCGACATAAGCTTCGCCCGTGCCGCCTTGAGGTTGAAATCAGGGTGCGAACGATCAACGCTGTTTTTGACCAGACTGACGCGCCAGCTGAGTTCTGGATCGACGATGGACCGCTGGATCAGCACGCGCTTGCCATCGGGGTCCTTGAACCACTCGAAGCGCCGCTCGCCATTGGCATTGCGCAGCAGGCCAAGATTGCTGCCTTTGGGTCGCGCCGCCAGATTGCTGGTCAGCAGGGTCGGATAGGCATCGGCGGTACCGTGACAATCCTTGCAGTTGATTTCGACCGCATTGGCAACTTCGCCGTAGATCAGGCCATTACCATGGCTATCCTGCGCAAAATGGCAATCGGCGCATTGCATGCCCACTTCGGCATGGATGCTCATCATATGGACCGATTTGCCGGGATTGATCCCCACTTCGACGAACTTGCCTTCGCCTTTCTTGCGGAATTTCTCCGGATCATCATTGGCGACGATATTATCGGTATCGGTGCCGTAACTTGCCTGATTGCCCTCGGCGTCGAGCAGATTGCCATCGCGGTCACGTTTCAGAACGGCCCGGAAATTCCAGCCATGGCCGTGATAGTCGGCAAATTGCGTGTCCTTGGCTTCGCTGTTGAGGTCGTAAACATTACGCAGGAAATCAATGTCGGCCCACAGCCCCTTGGGCGCAGCCCCTTCCGGGTTTCTGTCGAGCACCTTGCGGACTTCTTCCGCATCGGGATATTTCTGCTGTTTATATGTCTTCTGATATTCTTCGTCACTCATGCCTTCCGGTTTGGGAGTTTTATTGTCCGGACCGGGCCACATATAGGGCGCGTCCGATTCATAGTCCCACATGGTGTAGCCAAGATAGCTGTTCAGGAAGATATTCGGCTGGTGCATGTGGCAGTTCATGCACTGGGCGGTCGGGATGGCCCGGGTGAAGGCATGTTGTATCGGATGCCCCTTTTCGCGTTTCGCAGGATCCGTCTCAGTGGCATGATCATCGCCATGGTCCGCTTCGTCACCATGCGCTTCTGCAGCTGGCGCAGCGTCTTCGCCATGGGCGCCTTTTGCACCGTGGGAAGCATCATAGGTACCAAAGCTGGCGAAGCGATGTTCGCCCTCTTTCAGGTTTCTGATGGTCGGATCGACAGTCTGTGTCTGACCGTCACGGCCATATTTGGCCCAGATCGAACTATGCCGCGGCTCGCGGTCATTGGCGTAGACAACGTGGCAGCCGGCGCAGCCGGACTGGCGATAGTCGCCCGGCTGGTCATTGGTGCCCATGAACCACATGAACGGATCATTGAGCCGGGTCTTGTGGATATTTAGCACCGGAATGGCGACGCGCAGGCCGGTTCCCGGGCCGCGATTGGACTGTTTGAGATCAGGGCGTCCGGGTTCTTCCAGTCGCTGGATGATGCCGCCAATATTGGGCAGTCCGATTTCCGGGAACTGGGTGTTGATATTGCGACCACCGCGCTCGAACACGCGGAAAATATCGCCCGGTGGAACCGTGTGCCAGGTCGGCAAGGGATAAAGAATCGGAAGTGCGCCGCGTTTCTTCTGGGCGTCGGTTACCGTGCCGTGTGGATTGCCGGGCGACTTGATCGTCGCAGCTTCGCCTGTGCGGGTGTAGGCCTCGCCAAACACGTAATTTTTGAACGGTACAATGCCGTTGTTATAAGCGGCACCTCCCCAGAGCATGGCACCGGTCGCCATCAGCGATCGCTCCGAAGCCTCGATGATATCCATATGGCAGGCACCGCAGGATTCGCGCGCGACCCGATAATCCGACGGATTGACAAAGCGCACAAATTCCGGCGATTCCTTGTTCAGCAGTCCATAGCTGCGCTTGGGATTGGCGGAAGAAGGCCAGTGCCAGCTTTCCGGATATTTGGGCAGAACATGCGCTTTGGTCAGCGCATCCATATAGGCGAGGCTATTCTTGCCCCATTTGTTGTCACCGACAACCGAAGCATCACCACCATGACAATCCACGCAACCCAGAACCACGGCGGGAGTTTCATGCATGGTCTTCTGGTCGGAATCGGTATGGCAGCTCTGACAGCCAACGCTCTGCGCCTCCGCTTCGTCCCAGGTCTGGTTTTGCGGGGCAGGGGGCGTGAATCTATATTCGACCTTTTGTGGTTTCTCGTCGCCGGCGGCAAACAGGACAGTGGGGCTGAGTACGGCAAACAGGCCGGCCAGAAACAAAGCTGCAATGCCCGCGCGCGCGCGGACGTTGATGAAACGGCCATTGCGGGAAAACCGACTAAATGTTCCGTCTATCACCATCTCAGAAAGCCAATATCGCATTGAGTAATATCGAATAGTGGAAGTCCCGCTTGTCTGTCTTATCGAACAAATCCTTGAATCCTTTTCCGGGTATCAAAGCCGCGCCGGACAAGCGGAATACCATATTTTGCGTCGATTTCGGACGGTAGATCGCAGCTAGCGACAGATCCCAACCGATATCCCTGGGAATTGAGCCTTCTACCCGCAACGCTTCAAGGCTCTCTGTCTTGTGGAACCAGAGATGATTGGCATTGCCGGAAAGCCGGAGCGCAGGGGTCAGATCGGCATCGACGCCAACGCCGGCCAATATCGTGCCCGGATTGTTGAAATTGCTTTGCCCCTGTTCCTTGGAGGATCGGAGGCTATTGAGAATGCCATTGCGGCCGTTGATCGAAATCACCCTGCCGCCGCCTGCGAACGGGATAGTCTGTCGGATCCAGTAGCTTGTGTCCGCTCCGGCAAAAATCGGGTTCTCGAATATCGCATCAAAACCCGATTCGGTATTATTATAGGGATTGCCGTCTCCGCTGGCGAACAGGCCGGAGGCGCGGAAGCGCAGGAAGTCGACATCATAGCTGGCTTCCACAGCGCCAAAATAAGCGGCGATTTTTGCTGGTTCGCTGGTGAAGAAGCTGTTCCGGTCCTCGCCAAAAGCGCCGTAAACCTGACCGGTGAGATTGATCCGTCCGATCCGGCCATCAAAGGCATAGCCGGGATAAACGACATCATAGGCGCGGCCCCGGAGGTCGCCGAGCAGCGCCGGACGGACCGGAAAGCCGTTGGTATCAATCTCGACATCGGACCGTTCGCGATTCATATTATAGGTCAGGCTGAACTGGCTGGTCAGACCGACGAAGGGCAAATCCTGCCGGTAGAGATTGGCGAAGAAAATATAGCTTTCGCGCGGGGTCTGGGTGATGTCGTTGAGACCGGAATTGGTATCTTTTTCCAGCTGGACAAAGGCCCCGAGATTATATTGGACCCGGTTGTTGTCGCGGGTACCGAAAAGGCGGACGCCAAGCTGGTTGTCCTGAAACAGAAATCCGCGGAAATCCGCCTGCATCGGCTGGATACCGATACGGAAGCTGTCGAAATCATAGCGCGCCGACGTGTTGCGGATATGATAATCGAAAAATGCCTCTTGCACGCCGACAAACCAGTCGGTGCGGTGCGAGGATTTGGAAGGCTCGACGAACAGCACCCGGCGTTCCGGCACATTCACATGATTGACCTGGGCCGCCAAGGTCAGACGATATTCCACGTCCGGCGGTTTATAGGCGGTTGATCCCTTGATCAGGGCAAAGCCGGTGATGAACGTCTGGGCATAGACTTCCGAACCGGATCGTCCGAACACATCGATGCTGTTCGGGCGCTCGGTGGTTTGCACGCCAACGGGAATCGGAAAACTGCGCGGTTCGATCACCGTATCGGAAATCACATTGGCGACGAAGAACCAGTCATCGCCCTTGAGAAAGCCGGGCTTTTTGTCGGCCGGGATTGGCTTGTCGCCCTTGAGTACGTTCTGATTATAGGGATTGAGCGTGCTGTGACAATTGTTCCGCAAGGCTCCGAACAAAGTATAGATTGATTCATCGCCGCCCTTTGCCGGGCACAGACTCTGCATGATACGCCAGCGATCGGGGACCGGAAATTCGTCGGTTGGAAAGGCTTCGGGCGGCGGCGCACGGACCGCGCCGGGGTTGTTCTGGGTCACCGGATCCGGCAATTCTTTCTGTACACCCGGCCGACGCCGGCCATCGATCAGGGCGTCATCGGCTGCCAGGCTATCAACGTCCATTTCCGGAGGATCAGGGGTTTCGAATTGCTCCAAATCGGAAGAATTGGAAGCATCTTCCAGGGTAGAGGGATCAGCGGCTGTTTTTTCGTCCTTTTCTGCCTCTTCTGCGTCCAAATCTGGTCCGCCCATGCCCGTTTCTGTACCAAAATCGACAGATTTTGACATTTTCCGGTCGAATCTTTCCCCGGCGAGCAGAGCGGTCAGAGAGGCTTCCATGGCATCGACAGAGGCTCGCTGCGCCTCCAGCTGCTCGGCCTGTCCGGACATCACCGCCAGGATCGGTACAAAAGAGGCTGAGAGTCCTGCCATCCGTCCTACAGCCCCTCGCAAACATTTTGTTCATTGCTGTCAAGGAACGGCGCAAAGGGGCAGTTCACATAACGGAGCCGGACATTGGCATTGCCAAGATCGACAACGACATTGTCGGCCCGAATTGCTTTGGGGGCATTGCCGATGCCGCCAACGCGCTTGCCGGCATTGTTCAGTCCGAGGAAGCTGGCCATATCGTCCTGATCAATGCCATCGCCGGAGACGCCGACGCCGCCGATGAGCTTGTCACCGCGATAGATCGGCACGCTGCCCGGGAAAATCTGCATACCGTTGGCAAGGCGGACATGGCCGGGCGTATTGGCTATGGCAGGCAGTTGCGTGCAGCGCTGTTCTGTATCGGCGCCATTGGACCCGACAAATGCCAAATGTTTCACAATATTGGGAAGGACCAGATCAAGCTGCAAGCCGACCGCAAACGGGCTGAATTTTGCCGACTGTTCGACCGACAGCGGACCGGGAGGACGCCCGATCTCGCCATCCGGAAAATAGGGCCGGGAAAGATTGCCGCCCGAACGATCGGCAAAGGCGACCGTGCCGGTCAGGGCATTGGGATCACCCAGAAAATTGCGTACACGCTGCACATAGGCTGGCACGTTGGCGAAGGGTGGAGTCGCTGGCGTACGGAACACCGGCGTGGCGAGCAATTGCTGGGCCGCGATTGTGTTGGAGAAAAATGTCGCCGTTCGTGCCTTTTGCAGCGAAACATCGGTGCCGAAAATCGGGCCGTCCGGGGTACGCACGATGCCCAGAATCTGGCCATGGGTATCGACCACGCTCACGGTTGCCTGCATCCGGCTGTCCAGCGGTTGGCGAATTTGCGCTCTTGCCCGGCTGAAGATGATGAAGGCTTCTTCCAGAATCGCTCGGACTTCAGTCTCCGTCAGCGGGGTGGTCACCGCCGCGGCATCAGTACCGCCACGGATAGGATAGCGGTTTTTGCCGGCACCATCGGTCAGCACAAAGGCATCGCGGTTTTTGAACTCGGCTGTGGTCGATGCGCGGATGCCGGATGCTTCGGTACCATAAGCGGTGCCGGCGATGATCGCGCCGTCGGAATAGCCCTTAACAGGCACAACTGCGCCAATGGTCATGTTGTTTATGGCGGCAAAATTGTTTTGCAGCGGTGACAGATCAGAGACCACCATATCGCTAAACCGCAAGGAGGTGCCGTCTACCGATATCCGGTTGGCGGTAATGGACGCGGGCGGTGCAAAACCCTGTATTCCGGCGAGGGCGATGGCCTCTTCTTCATCGACATCAACATCGAGGATATTGTCATCCAGGCCATAATCGCCGTCGCCCATGACACCGATGCCGCCGACCACAACCCCATCTTTGTAAAGCGGCAAGCCGCCGGGATCGGCGGACAGGCCGAGCGGTGACCTTTTTGGTCCAATCAGTGATCCCACACCGCCCATGGATTTGAACCGCTGGGACAGATCCGAGCAGGGCAGCTGGCTGAACTGGACACCGAACAGCGGCCCGCTTTCCAGGCCGACGGTGGTCGGTGCCGGCGGGAAATGTTCTTGTGCAATCTGACTGGCTGTCCGGGTAGAAAAGGCGTTGCCGCCGCTGGATAGATAGGCGCCGGTGATGGCCTTGGCGATAGCTGCTGTCGTTGCCGGGATCTTCACGCCCTGCAATCCTATCGTATCGCCCGGTCCGGCGACGCCGCCAATTTGCAGGGAACTGACGGTTACCTCAGGCAAGCCTTTGTTCGAACCCTTCATGTCGAACACGGCGAGCACATTGCCGACCCGATCGACCACGGCGATCACCGATGGTAGATTACGGGCCTGTGCTTCACCGACCGCCTGGGCAATGATCGTTTGCACATCGGTCACTGTCAAAGCGCGCTGTGCCGGTGCCGTAAACAGGCCGCCCAGTCCCGTTGGCGGCGGCGTTGGCGCCGGTGACGGAGCAGGCGAGGGCGATGGCGTCCCGCCAAAATCATTGCTGCCACCACCACCGCCACAGGATGTCAGTACCAGCGCCGCAGCGGAAATGGCAGAGGTCATATAGGATTTGCGCATCATCAGACCCTCTATCTGAGCGACCGGATCGTGCGTACGGCGCTACCAAGCGCACGGCGGAACTTCAGCGGCTCATAGCCATTGGGTTCGTCGACGGCAGCATAAGCGACATTGATCTGTCCGCGCAGGCTGGCGGCAGCGGATTCGCCGACCTGACCGCTGTTGACCAATCCATTGAGCAATGTGTCGATCGCCATGACCGCCTGCACGCTGCCCTCATAATCGGTGAAGCGCGGCGATATCGCCTGACCGGCGATGGTTTCCATGATCTGGAACGTCTGGTCCCTGCCAAAGCTGGCGCGGGAGAAGCGATCGGCGAGCTGCGTCGCATATTGCCGCAACCGGGCTGCCTCTTCGACCGCAGGGCCGCGGCCTTGTGCCATGGCGGCATGAAACGCCTTGGACCGGCTGTCGAATTCAGCCGCAATGTCCGGTGCCGCCACTTTGATCGCGGCGCTGAGCATGATCATATTCTCATCATTATAGGGCGGCATGCCTTCGGGGATCGATCGACCGGGATTGTTGGCCGATGTCGGGCGAGCGGACGGATCGTCATAGATTCGGCGGTGACAGCTATGGCAGTCGTAAAAATAAAATTCGGGGAAAATACCTTCGGTGGCGAGGGCCGGTTTGCTGAACAGATTCAGCGAACGTTCCAGTGCCATGGCCTGACCCACAGCCCAGAACTGGACGCTGTTGGTCCGGCCCTTGCGGCGGACATAATCGACATCCTCGTCATGATGCTGCTGCAGGGTGGAAAACAGGTCCATCTCGAATGAAATGCGCGGATGACCGGCGGCCATGATCCGATGATCGACAAATTGACCCTTTTTGGCGCTGCCGAAATGACAATCGAGGCAGACGCTGGCCCGGGCCTTGGGATTGTCCAATGGCACCAGTCCTTGAGAAACATTGCGGGCATGGTTGGCACCCACGGCATAGTGGCTGGATAGCCAGCCGGACGATGCGCCGTGGCAGGATTCGCAGCCTACGCCATCGTTCAGTTGAAACCTCGGGCCCTTGCTTGCTGCTGCCGTGCTGTGACAACCGAGGCATTCGGATGCGGAGGCCGCATCCTTGATGCCGAGACGCTTGGCGATCGCAATGCTGCGCGGTTCGCGCAGGACACGGAAAGCACGGCTATGCGCGCCACCGGGCGTGGATTCTTCCTGCCAGCGCATGATTTCGTCCTGCCGGACAATTTCGCCATCGGCTTCCTGTCGCCCGTGGCAGGTCGATCCACCACAGGTTGCCACACCCATGGAGGTGCCGCTGGCAACATCTGTGGCTGCCTCTACTGGAGCGGTGCTTGCCATGGTCGACACGAACAATGCTATTCCGAGCAATGCCGAACAGAATAGGCTAGCGGCCAGTACTGACCAGCCGGGTATCCACGATTTTTTATTCTTCGTTTGCATCGTTGCCCATTCCGGTTTTGAAACCGGTCCCCATATCCAGCACGACGCGACCCCTGCCGTTTACTCTAACGATAAGCTTACCTATCCCTCATCTGCTGTTCAATGCAACCGAAAATCGACCAATTTCTTTTATTTTTTAGGGTCTTGCCGGTTGAAGCGTGCCGCAATGGAAGCATAGTGGCGCGCATCGACAACGGTCAGCGGCCCTGGTCTCTGGCGCTATCTACTTGATTCTTCGGGATGTCGGCGGTCTGTAATTTGGATCGCGCCCGGCAACGCTGTGCCGGGATGATCGCCAGCGTGGAGACCGGTAAGCTGCGGCGGCGGTGAACCGGTCTGGCTACACCGCCGTCACAAAATTATCGATCGGCCCATTGATGATGCGCGCAAGCAAAGTCGCTATTCCCCAGCCGGTTGGCCGAAAGATTAGCCAGGCTTGCGCCGGATCACCAGATTGCGGATTTCGGTCATGTCTTCCATCGCAAATCTTATGCCTTCGCGGCCCAGACCGCTGTCCTTGACCCCGCCATAAGGCATATTGTCTACCCGATAGGACGGCACATCATTGATCACCACACCGCCGACATCGAGATGGTCCCAGGCATCAAGCGTCTTGAACAGATCACGCGTGAAAATGCCTGCCTGCAGGCCGAACTTGCTGTCATTGACTTCGTCCAGCGCCGCACCGAAATCACTGAATTTCGAGAGCAGGGCGAGTGGACCGAAGGCTTCTTCGCGATAGGCGTCGGCGCTGGTGTCGACATTTTCCAGCAGCGTCGCCTCGAGCATATTGCCCTTGCGATTGCCGCCACACAGGAGCTTTGCGCCACCGGTGACCGCGCTTTCGATCCAGCCATGCAGGCGACTTGCTTCGCCTTCGGAAATCATCGGACCAATGAAGGTTTCGCGTTTCTTGGGATCGCCGGAGATCAGTGTTTTGGTCCTGGCAACCAGCATGTCCCTGAACCTGTCGTAGATGCTTTCATGAATGATGATCCGCTGCACGCCGATGCAGCTTTGGCCAGACTGATAGAATGCGCCAAAGATGATTCGTTCGAGTGCGTCGTCGAGATCGGCATCGGCGTCGACAATGACGGCTGCATTGCCGCCGAGTTCCAATATGACCGGTTTCTTGCCAGCCTTCGCCTTCAGATCCCAGCCCACGCCCGGTGAGCCGGTGAAGGACAGCAATTTCAACCGTTCATCGACGGTGAACAGATCCGCGCCATCACGGCTGGCGGGCAAGATCGAGAAGGCGCCTTTTGGCAGATTTGTCTCGGCAAGAACCTCGCCCATGATGATCGCGCCCAGCGGTGTTTTGCTGGCCGGTTTCATCACGAAAGGACAACCCACGGCAATCGCTGGTGCAATCTTGTGCGCTGCCAGATTGAGCGGGAAGTTGAACGGCGAAATGAAACTGCACGGACCGATCGGAACGCGTTTCCACATTCCGATATAGCCCTTGGCCCGTTCGGCAATATCCAGCGGCTGCACTTCACCGTAATTGCGCACGGATTCTTCGGCGGCGATACGGAATGTATCGATCAGACGTCCGACTTCACCTTCCGCGTCCTTGATCGGCTTGCCGGCTTCGACGCACAGGGAATAGGCGAGTTCATCGAACCGCTCCTTGAACCGGTCAACACAATGTTGCAGCACATTCTGCCGTTCGTAACTCGCCATTCTGGCCATCGGTTCAGTGGCAGAAACTGCCCCTGCAATGGCTTCTTCGATCACATCAGGTGTCGCCAATGCGGTCCGGAAGGCGACTTCATTGGTATATTTGTCGGTGACTTCCAGGTCGGTATTGGGCTGCACCGCTTCATTGTTGAGATAAAGCGGATAGACGTCTTTTAATTTGGTCATAGGGCCCCCACTCACACCTTCGCGCTGAGTTCCTTGATCTCGTGATTCAAAATGCGATCATTGTCGGAATAATCGACCGGAACTTCGATCAGATGCACGCCTTCGGTGCTAAGGCATTTGTCGATCGTTTCCTGCAGGTTCTTGGCGCTGGTGATCCGGTAGCCATTGGCACCATAAGCTTCGGCATATTTGACAAAATCGGGATTGCCATAGGTCAGGCCCCAATCCTTGAAGCCCATGTTCGCCTGTTTCCAGCGGATCATGCCGTAGCTGTTGTCGTTCAGCACCAGCACGGTGATGTTGAGTTTCAGCCGGACTGCGGTTTCCATTTCCTGGCTGTTCATCATGAAGCCGCCATCGCCGCAAATCGCCATGACCTTGCGGTCGGGATAGACCATCGCCGAAGCCATGGCAGAGGGCAGGCCGGCGCCCATTGTCGCCAGCGCATTGTCGAGCAATACCGTATTCGCCTGACGCGCCTTGTAGTTGCGGGCGAACCAGATTTTATAGACGCCATTGTCGAGACAGATGATCCCGTCAGCCGGCATCGCTTCGCGCACCACCTTGACGAGGTGGGGCGGATAGATTGGGCAACGGACATCATCGTCCATTGAATCCGTATGTTCTTCCTCGGCCCGGCGCGCCTTGTACATCGCGTCGAAATTCCAGCTGCCGGACGGAACAATATCTTCCTTCATCTGCCAGATCGCATTGCCGATATCGCCGATCACCTCGATCTGCGGGAAATAGACCGGATCGACTTCGGCGCTGTTCATCGACACGTGGATGACCTCGGTGCTGCCGGTGGCCATGAAGAAGGGTGGCTTCTCGATCACGTCATGACCGACATTGATAATCAGATCCGCCGCGCCGATCGCGCGATGGACAAAATCATTTGCCGATAGTGCCGCGCAACCCATGAATTCCTTGTGGGTTTCATCGACCACACCCTTGCCGAGCTGGGTGGTGACAAAGGGGATGCCGGTCTTTTCGATAAATTGGGTGAGCATGCGGCCGGTGGTGGTCCGATTGGCACCGCCGCCAACGACAATGATCGGGGATTTGGCATTTTCGATTTTCTTGGTCGCGGCGCGGACGGCTTTTGCCTCGGCAACCGGCCGCCGGGTCAGGCTGGGCGCGATCGGGGTCGAATCGGTTTCCTCGTCCGCAATATCTTCCGGAAATTCGATATGGGTGGCACCGGGCTTTTCTTCTTCCGCCAGACGGATTGCCTCGCGCACGCGGCTCGGGATATTGTCCGCAGAAGCCAGCTGGTGCGTGAATTTGGTGATTGGCCCCATCATGTCGACCACGTCGAGAATCTGGAAACGGCCCTGTTTGGATTTCTTGATCGGTTTCTGGCCGGTAACCATCAGGATCGGCATGCCGCCCAATTGGGCATAGGCGGCCGCGGTTACCAGGTTGGTCGCGCCGGGACCCAATGTTGCCATGCAAACGCCGGTCTTGCCGGTATGCCGTCCATAAGTGGCAGCCATGAAGCCGGCACCCTGTTCGTGACGGGTCAGGATGAGCTGGATTTTCTTGGAGCGGGACAGGCTGTCGAGCATGTCGAGATTTTCTTCACCGGGAACGCCGAATATATATTCAACGCCTTCGTTTTCGAGACATTCTATGAACAGATCGGATGCTTTGGTCATGTGGGTCCTTCCCTGATCGTGATGACCAGTGCTTATACGAGTAAATGGCAACGACCCCAATGACCCTCAATCCCCCTCAGAAATGAGACTCACTCTACCCTATGTTCTTGGTTGATAAGTTAAAATAGTCGAAGTGTCACCCCTCAATATCCGCGATCGAAATCAGCAACAGCAATCATCTCGCCGCCATTCTGATAGCGTTTCAGGTTTTTGACGAAGCGGGCTGCGGCACGCTGGAACATGCGGGTTTGCGCAGTTCCCGACAAATGCATGGTGATGATACAATTGGGTGCATCCCACAATGGATGGTCGGCTGGCAGTGGTTCGGGATCGGTGACGTCGAGCGCGGCGCCGCCGATCACCTTGTCATTCAGGGCGGCAAGCAATGCATCCTGATCGACCAGCGATCCACGCGCGACATTGACCAGCCAGGCGGAGGATTTCATTGCGGCGAACTCGTCTGCGCCAAACATATGTTTCGTGTCACTGGTTGCGGGGGCCGAGACAAAGATCCAGTCAAATTCCCCCAGCCGGTCGCGCCAGTCGTCGAGCCCGATGACATTGGCTTCGCCGGTCGCGGTGCGCCGGACAGCGGTCACGTCAATGTCAAAGCCGGAGAGTTTCTTGGCGATCTGCTGGCCGATGCCGCCATAGCCGATGATCAGGGCCTTGCTGTCATCAATTTCTGCTGTTCCGGGCGGGGTTTCCAGCCAGTTGTGCTGGCGTTGATTGTCGATGATTGCGTCCATGCGCTTGGCCGCGGCCAACATTAACATGATCGCAAATTCGGCAATCGGCGCGCTGTTGAGGCCGGCGCCATTGGTCAGGATCGTGCCCTGCGCCTTGAGCTGTTCGAGCGGGAAATGTTCGACGCCCGCGTAGATGCTGTTGAGCCATTTGAGGCTGGTCGCGGCGGAGATGATTTCGGCCATCTTCGCCTTGTCATACATGTCGAACCAGCCGATTTCGGCATGCGGCGCGATTGCCATCGCCTCTTCGGTGCTGGTGAACCATGTGACATCAAGATCGCCGCAATGCGGTTCGACGAGCGGTCGGACGAGGGAGGCCATGGCGGCTTTTATTTTTGTCATATTTCAATTCTCCATTCCCAGCGCAGCGGATCGCCGTCCATAAGCTCCACCCCTTTTGTGGTCAGTTCATCGCGGATGGCATCGGCGGCGGCAAAGTCTTTTTCCGATTTAGCTTTCTGGCGCTGGTCGAGCTTTGTTTCGACGTCGGATTCATCAATTGCTGCGCCTGCGGGTCGGACCCGCAGTTCCTTGCGGGTCAGGGATGAAAGCTGAAGACCCATGACTGAATCCATTTCCGTCAGCAGAACCAGTCTTTGCTCCGCGGGCAGTTTTTTCAGTGCGAGCAATTCTTCCAGCAGCGGCAGGCATTTAGAACTGTTCAAATCTTCGCTGAGGGCGGCATCAAACCTGTCCCGCAATTGCATGAGGGCAGGATGTTCTATCGCTGCTGTCTGTTCGTCCGCTTTCTCCAACAGTCGCTCCACGCCCATCACCATCCGCTTCAACCGGGTCTGCGCTGCAACCAGATTTTCCCAGGTAAATTCCAGTTCGCTGCGATAATGGGCCTGTAGGCACATCAGCCGATAGGCGAGGGGATGGATGCCCTTGTCGATCAGCACCTGCAGTCGCAGGAAATCGCCGCTTGATTTCGACATTTTGCCGGCCCGGTCGATCAGGAAATTATTGTGCATCCAGATATTGGCGCCGCTGTGCTCGGAGCAATTATGCGCCTGATTCTGGGCGATCTCATTCGGGTGGTGAATCTCGCGATGATCGATCCCGCCGGTGTGGATATCGAACGTCTCGCCGAGATATTTG
>NZ_JBALTF010000067.1:0-15892 GCF_036964675.1 Parasphingorhabdus sp.
ATGGAAGCCGCGATATTGCGAGAGAAACAGATCAAGGCGGGATCAAGGAAGAAGAAATTGGCTTTGATTGAAGCATTCAATCCGCAGTGGCGGGACTTGTATGGAGATATTGCGCATGGCTGAGCGCCTCTCCGTCATTGCGAGCGCAGCGACGCAATCCAGTGCTACACGCGCCGCTCTGGATTGCGTCGTCGCATTCGCTCCTCGCAATGACGGTGCCGCCTGATGCCAACAGGTCTGGTAGCCCTTCTCGACGATGTCGCAGCTATTGCGAAAGTTGCCGCCGCATCGGTTGATGATATCGGTGTCGCCGCATCGCGTGCCGGGACCAAATCCGCCGGCGTGGTGATTGACGACGCGGCGGTAACGCCGACCTATGTGACCGGCTTTGATCCCTCGCGCGAATTGCCGATGATCTGGAAAATCACCAAGGGATCGTTCAGGAATAAACTGGTCTTTTTGCTACCGGCAGCGGTCCTTTTAGGGCAATTTGCAACATTTTTGATACCGATCATCCTTATTTTTGGCGGTTTTTTCCTCTGTTACGAAGCCGCCGAAAAAGTGCTGGAATGGTGTCATGTTGACGAGTCCACGAAACATGACCAGCCAGCCATCATCGAAGGACCGGGTCGCGAAGACGAAATGGTTTCCGGCGCGATCCGCACCGACCTGATATTGTCGGGCGAAATAATGGCCATCGCCCTGTCGGAACTGACCGATCAGGTCTGGTGGCAACAGGCGATCATATTGGCGCTGATCGGCATTGTGATTACCATCGCCGTTTACGGCGCGGTCGCATTGATCGTGAAGATGGACGATATCGGCCTGCATCTGGCGAGAGAGCATGAAGGCATCGTGGCGTCTTTCGGTCGCGGGCTTATCCTGTTCATGCCGAAATTGCTGGTAAGTATCTCGGTAATCGGTACGCTGGCGATGGCCTGGGTCGGCGGCGGATTGCTGGTGCACAATATCGCAGCGGTCGGTTGGCATGGCCCCGAGCATCTGATCGACGTGATTTCGCATCCCCTGGTCGGACTGTTCCCCGCCTCGGCAAAGCTGATGGTCGGCGGGATTGCCTTTGCGCTCTTGTCGGGCATATTGGGCGTGGTTGTCGGAGCCGGCATAGCGCCTCTGGTCCATAAATTCATGTCGCACGGAGAAACACAATGAAACTAGGTCGCTTCAATCATATTGGCGTTGTGACGCCATCGATTACCGACAGTATCGCCCATTGGCGCGATGTCATGGGCGCGACATCGATTGGCGAACCCTTTGATCTGCCGGCGCAGGGCGTGAAGGTCTGTTTCGTCGACACACCTGCAGAGGGGCCAACCAACGGCACCCAGATCGAATTGATCGAGCCACTCGGCGAAGACAGCCCTATATTCGGCTTTCTCACCAAGAACCCGCTTGGCGGCCAACATCATGTCTGCTTTGAAGTGCCGGACATTCATGCCGCCAAGGCCGAATTTGAAGCGATGGGCAAGCGAGTGCTTGGTGAACCCCGCATCGGTGCACATGGCACGCTTATCTTTTTTGTGCATCCCAAGGATATGGGCGGGATGCTAACCGAGATCATGGAAACGCCCAAAGGGCATTAAACTTACACTCGTCATCCTGAACTTGTTTCAGGACCCCTAGAGATCCTGAAACAAGTTCAGGATGACGAGCCATTTAAAAGGACCGCACATGCAATTCGAGAACATCAAGCTGGACATCACCGATCAGGTGGCAACGATCAAGCTCAACAAGCCGGAGCGGCTCAACGCCTGCTCGCTTGGCATGGCGGATGATATATTCATCGCGCTCGACAAGCTGGATGACGCACGCGCACTGGTGATTACCGGTGAAGGCCGCGCCTTTTGTGCCGGTGCCGATTTGCAGGCGAAAAATGATAGCGCCTTGTCCGGCGGGCAGGGCAGCTATGCCGCGCTCAACCAGCATTATAACCCGTTGATGCTGAAGCTGGCCAAGCTGAATATTCCGACTATCACGGCGGTCAACGGTCCGGCAGCGGGCGTCGGCTGTTCCATAGCACTGGCAAGCGACTTCGCCATTGCCGGGAAATCAGCCTATTTCCTGCAGGCCTTCGTCAATATCGGCCTTGTGCCGGATGGCGGCGCTTCATGGATGCTGACCCGTCTCGTCGGCAAGGCCCGCGCAACGGAAATGATGTTGCTCGGAGAAAAAATTCCGGGTGAAAAAGCCGCCGACTGGGGCCTGATCTACAAATGCGTCGAAGATGCTGCGCTTATGGACGAAGCAGCCATGCTGGCAAAACGCCTGGCGAGTGGCCCTACCGTCGCTCTGGGCGTGATGCGCCAGAATCTGGCAGCAGCGCTCGAAAGCGATTATGCTTCGGCGCTGGTTCGCGAAGCCGAAGGCCAGCGGATCGCCGGCGACAGCAAGGATGCGCGTGAAGGCGCGCTGTCGTTCCTGCAAAAGCGCAAGTCCGAATTCAAAGGTGAATAAAGACCGTTAGCCTTGAGATTGTCGAACGGCGCCTCTCGTCCGAGCGGCGTGGTTCGACAGGCTCACCACTAACGGCTAATATGTTCGAATATTTATAAACAGGGCAGATATGACCGATAAACCGACGATCAAGGACTGGCAGGAACTGGCTGACAAGGAAGTCAAAGGCCGCGACCTGACCTGGCAAACCCCGGAAGGCATTGCCGTCAAGCCGCTGTATACAGCGGAAGACGCCAGCGGAAAAGGGATTGATCCGGGATTGCCCGGCTTTGGTCCGTTCACCCGTGGCGTCAAGGCGAGCATGTATGCCGGACGGCCCTGGACGATCCGCCAATATGCCGGTTTCTCGACCGCCGAGGAGTCCAACGCCTTTTATCGTCGCAATCTGGCGGCGGGGCAAAAGGGGCTGTCAGTCGCTTTCGATCTCGCCACCCATCGTGGTTATGACAGCGACCATCCGCGTGTCGTCGGCGATGTCGGCAAGGCCGGCGTGGCGATCGACAGCGTCGAGGATATGAAGATCCTGTTCGACCAGATTCCGCTCGACGAAATGTCGGTGTCGATGACAATGAACGGCGCGGTCATTCCGTGTCTCGCTTTCTATATCATCGCGGCAGAAGAGCAGGGGGTTTCACAGGAGAAGCTCTCCGGCACGATCCAGAATGATATTCTCAAAGAGTTCATGGTCCGCAACACCTATATTTATCCGCCCGCGCCCAGCATGCGGATCATTTCCGACATTATCGGTTACACGTCCGAACATATGCCGAAGTTCAACAGCATTTCGATTTCGGGCTATCATATGCACGAGGCCGGCGCGACGGCGGTGCAGGAATTGGCCTTCACCATTGCCGATGGCCGCGAATATGCCAAACAGGCCATGGCAACCGGCCTGGATATTGATGCATTTGCAGGACGTTTGAGCTTCTTCTTCGGAATTGGTATGAACTTTTTCATGGAGATCGCCAAACTCCGCGCTGCGCGGACATTATGGTACCGGGTGATGGACGAACTGGGAGCGAATGAAGAGCGTTCCAAAATGCTGCGGACCCATTGCCAGACTTCGGGTGTCTCGCTGACCGAGCAGGATCCTTACAATAATGTGATCCGCACCACGATCGAGGCGATGGCCGCGACCCTGGGCGGGACCCAGTCGCTGCACACCAATGCGCTCGATGAAGCGATCGCCCTGCCGACCGATTTTTCTGCCCGCATTGCCCGCAACACCCAGATCGTGTTGCAGGAAGAGGCGGGCATTACCAAGGTCGTCGATCCGCTCGGCGGCAGCTATTATGTCGAGGCGCTGACCGATGAACTGGTCGAGAAAGCCTGGGAGATTATCGAAAAGGTCGATGCCGAAGGCGGCATGGCCAAGGCGGTTGCCGATGGCTGGCCCAAGGCGATGATCGAGGAAGCGGCTGCGGGCCGCCAGGCAGCGGTGGATAAAGGCGACGCGGTGATCGTCGGCGTCAACAAATATCGCCGCGAAGCTGAAGACCCGATGGAAACGCTCGATATCGACAATGCCAAGGTCCGGCAGGGCCAGATTGCCCGGCTCGAAAAAATGCGGGCGGAACGCGACGAAGCGGCCTGTCAGGCAGCGCTCAAGGCGCTGACCGCAGGTGCAAGATCCGATGGCAATGTGTTGGCGCTGGCGGTTGATGCCGCGCGCAAGCGGGCTTCGCTCGGTGAAATATCCGATGCGATGGAAGCAGTTTTCGGCCGCTACGAAACACGCCCGACGCCGGTCAAAGGAATCTATGGCGCGGCCTATGAAGGTGATGCCCGCTATGCGATGGTCGTCGAAGGCGTTGACGCCGTGTCGCAGCGCCTGGGCCGCAAGCCGAAAATTCTGGTCGCCAAAATGGGCCAGGATGGCCATGATCGCGGTGCCAATGTAGTGTCGAGCGCCTTTACCGACATGGGCTTTGACGTGATTTCGGGCCCCTTGTTCCAGACGCCCGGCGAAACCCGCGATCTGGCTTTGGCGGAAAATGTCGATGCGGTTGGTGCGTCCAGTCTTGCGGCCGGCCACAAGACTTTGATCCCCGAACTGATCAACCTGCTGAAAGAGTCCGGACGCGGTGATATCAAGATTTTCGCCGGCGGGGTTATCCCGGCCAAGGATTATGAATTTCTGCGCAAGAGCGGGGTCGTCGGAATCTATGGACCGGGCAGCAATATTGTGGAATGTGCTGCCGATATTTTGAGACTGCTGGGGCATAATATGCCTCCGGAAGAGGAAGCTGCGGAATGAGTCTAGAGGAAACAAGTAGTGCACCTGCGCAGGCAGGTGCCCATCTCCCGCCATCGCGTCCGGACGAGCAGGTCCGAGATGGGTCCCTGCCTTCGCAGGGACACGAAGTGCGCAACGACTGGACCCGCGAGGAAATAGCGGCTCTGTTCGACCTGCCGTTCGACGATCTCGTCTTTCAGGCCGCCACTGTCCACCGCGAACATCACACACCGGGTCAGGTGCAGCTCTCGACCCTGCTGTCGATCAAGACCGGCGGCTGCCCGGAAGATTGCGGCTATTGCAACCAGTCCGCTGGCGCAAAATCCGGTCTCAAGGCGGAAAAGCTGCTCGATGTCCGCACGGTGCTGCAGACGGCGGCGCAGGCGAAAGATCGCGGTTCCTCGCGCTTCTGCATGGGTGCGGCCTGGCGCAATCCCAAGGATCGCGACATGCCGGCGATTATCGAGATGGTGCAGGGCGTCCGGCAGATGGGCATGGAAACCTGCATGACTCTCGGCATGCTGACCAAGGAACAGTCCGAAATGCTGTCCGAGGCCGGCCTCGATTATTACAACCATAATATCGACACCTCGCCCGAACATTATGAGAAGGTGATCACCACAAGGACCTTCGGCGACCGGCTCGAAACGCTGGAGAATGTCCGCAATAGCGGCATCAACGTCTGTTCCGGCGGGATCGTCGGCATGGGCGAGACCCGCGCAGACCGGGTTGGCTTTGTCCATGCGCTGGCGACCTTGCCGCGGCATCCGGAGAGCGTTCCGGTGAATGCGCTGGTCCCGGTCAAGGGCACGGTGCTTGGCGATATGCTGGCCGATACACCACTGGCGAAGATCGACGATATCGAATTTGTCCGGACGATCGCGGTGGCCAGAATCACCATGCCGGCATCGATGGTCCGCCTGTCCGCAGGCCGCGAAAGCATGAGCGAAAGCACGCAGGCTTTGTGTTTCCTCGCTGGTGCCAACAGCATATTCACCGGCGACAAATTGCTGACCACCGGCAATGCCGGCGATGATGCGGATGAGACATTGTTCGCAAAACTGGGCCTGGTTCCGATGGAAGCAGAGCAGCGAGATTGTGCTTTGGAGGCCGCTGAGTGAAATTATTTTTTCGTCATGCTGAACTTGATTCAGCATCCACCTATCAACACTCACCGTCTGTGCTTGTGGCACGATGGACCCTGAAACGAGTTCAGGGTGACGACTTTCTGGAGTTATAATGTTCAAAAAAATCCTGATCGCCAACCGCGGCGAAATCGCCTGCCGGGTTATCCGCACCGCCCAGAAAATGGGGATCAAGACGGTCGCCGTCTATTCTGACGCAGACGCGCGCTCGCCGCATGTCAAAATGGCGGATGAAGCTGTGCATATCGGCCCGTCGCCTGCCGGGGAATCCTATCTGGTTGCCGACAAGATTATCGCAGCCTGCAAGGAAACCGGCGCGGAAGCGGTGCATCCGGGCTACGGTTTTCTGTCCGAGCGGACCAGTTTTGCCCAGCAACTGGCTGACAATGACATCGCCTTTATCGGCCCGCCAATCAACGCGATCGCAGCGATGGGCGACAAGATCGAGTCGAAGAAACTGGCCGAGAAGGCAGGGGTCAGCGTTGTCCCCGGCCATATTGGCGAGATTGACGATACCGAACATGCGGTGAAAATCGCTGGCGAAATCGGCTATCCGGTGATGATGAAGGCCAGCGCCGGAGGCGGCGGCAAGGGCATGCGGCTGGCGTGGAACGAGAAAGACGTCCGCGAAGGCTTTGAAGCGACCAAGCGCGAAGGCCTGGCCAGCTTTGGCGATGACCGCGTGTTTATCGAGAAATTCATCGAACAGCCGCGCCATATCGAAATCCAGGTACTCGGCGACAAGCATGGCAATGTGATTTATCTGGGCGAACGCGAATGTTCGATCCAGCGGCGCCACCAGAAGGTCGTAGAGGAAGCGCCATCGCCTTTCGTCGATCCCGAAATGCGCAAGAAAATGGGCGAGCAGGCGGTCGCACTATCGCAGGCCGTCGGCTATTATAGCGCCGGTACGGTCGAGCTGATCGTCGGCGCCGACAAGAGCTTCTATTTCCTCGAAATGAACACGCGTCTGCAGGTCGAGCATCCGGTCACCGAATATATCACCGGTCTCGATCTGGTCGAACAGATGATCCGCGTCGCTTATGGCGAGAAACTGCCGCTGACCCAGGACGAGGTCACGCTGACCGGCTGGGCGATCGAAAGCCGCGTCTATGCCGAAGATCCCTATCGTGGCTTCCTGCCGTCGACCGGTCGTCTGGTCAAATATCGCCCGCCGGAAGCGGAAGACGGCATTCGTGTTGACGATGGTGTTGCCGAAGGCGGCGAGGTCTCGATCTTCTACGATCCGATGATCGCCAAGCTGATCACCTATGGAGACACCCGCCTCGAGGCGATTGACCGTCAGATCGATGCGCTCAACCGTTTTGAACTGGTCGGTCCCGGCCATAATATCGATTTCCTCTCGGCGCTGATGCAGCATGAGCGGTTCCGTGGCGGTAATATCACGACAAACTTCATTGCCGAGGAATATCCCGACGGCTTCCAGGGCGCACCCGCATCCGACGAACTGCTCCGCAATCTCGCCGCCATTGGCGCCTTTGCCGCGACTGCCCATGCCGACCGCGCCCGCCGCGTCGACAACCAGCTCGGCAAGCGGCTCGACCCGCCGTCTGCATGGCAGGTCAAGATCGGCGACAAGGTCATGGACGTCTCGATTTCCGAAGAAGAAATCATCGTTGATGGCCAGGATGTCGATCTGTCGATGGAATATACGCCGGGCGACAGCCTGATCCTCGCTGAAGTGGCTGGAAAACCGCTGTCGGTGAAAATCGCCAAGACCGCCAGCGGCTTCGCGCTCAACAGCCATGGCGCGACCCACAAGGCGCGCATCCTGCCGGCCCATGTCGCGCAGCATGCCGTGCATATGATCGAGAAGATTCCACCCGATCTGTCGAAATATCTGCTTTGCCCGATGCCTGGCCTGTTGGTCGCCCTGCACGTCGAGGTCGGCGACACTGTCATCGAAGGCCAGCCTTTGGCCGTTGTCGAAGCGATGAAAATGGAAAATATTCTCCGTGCCGAGAAAAATGGCGTGGTGAAATCGGTCGAAGCCGCGCAGGGAGATAGTCTTGCTGTCGATGCCGTGATACTCGAGCTGGAATAATAAAAATAGCCTTGGGGAGGGCAAAGTATGGCCAGTGAAGCCGCTATCGCCGGACAACGTGAGCCGACGGTGAAAGAAATCCGTCTGGTCATCGCGGCATCATCCGCTGGCACCATTTTCGAATGGTATGATTTTTTCATCTACGCCACGCTTGCCGGTTTTGTCGGCATCGCCTTTTTCCCGTCCGAGAACACCACCCTGCAAACGCTTTTGGTTTGGGCCGGATTGGCTGTCGGCTTCGGCTTCCGGCCATTGGGCGCGATCCTGTTCGGCTATCTGGGTGACAGGCTGGGCCGAAAATATACGTTCCTTGTGACGGTCACGCTGATGGGCATCGCCACCGCCGGTATCGGCTTGATACCATCGGCTGAATCCATTGGCATAGCCGCTCCAATAATCGTCATTTCCTTCCGGATTTTGCAGGGGCTAGCTCTGGGCGGGGAATATGGCGGCGCAGCGATCTATGTTTCCGAACATTCACCCCCGGAAAAACGCGGCTATTATACCAGTTTCATTCAGGCCAGCGTGGTCGGCGGCTTTGTCCTCAGCATCGCGGTGGTCCTGTCCTGCCGCTATCTGATTCCCGCCGAGGAGTTTGCCGCCTGGGGCTGGAGAGTGCCGTTTCTCTTGTCGCTGATATTGCTGGCAATCTCGCTCTGGATGCGGCTGAAGCTTTCCGAAAGCCCGGTATTCCAGGCCATGAAAGCGGCAGGGACCACTGCCAAAAACCCGTTTGTCGAGAGCCTGACCTATCCCGGCAACCCGAAGCGCATTTTTGTCGCGATGTTTGGTATTACCGCCGGCCTGACGACGATTTGGTACACCGCCTTCTTCTCCAGCCTTTCCTTTCTGAAAGGGCCGATGAGGGTTGATGATACGACCGCTGAGATATTGATTGGTGTCGCCGGTTTCCTGTCGATGGGCTTCTATCTCATAGTCGGAAAATGGTCAGATCGGGTCGGCCGGAAAAAGCCGATTATCTGGGGCAATATCGTCATCCTGATCACCCTGTTTCCGGCATTCTGGATGCTGGGCAATCTGGCCAATCCAGCGCTGTCCCAGGCACAGGAAGCGGCACCGGTCTTGGTCTCCGGTCCCGATTGCATATATGACCCGTTCGCGGATCAGCAAACAACGCAATGTGGGCGGCTGATCGAGGATCTGACGGCAAGTGGCATTGCCTATGATCTGACGGATGCACCGGTTCTGGCTCTGACCGCTGGTGCAAAAGATTTGTCGATTGCCAACTATGGTTGGGAGAACCCGGGGCTGGAACGGCGCGAACAGCTTCAGGCGCTGCTGACAACGGCAGGCTATGATTTTTCCGAACAATATCCGACGGTCTTGACGATGATCGGGGTGGTCGCGATATTGCTTTTCCTCGGACTGCTCTCAGCGATGAATTATGGTTCTGTCGCCGCGTTGCTGGCAGAGATGTTTCCGGCCAAGATTCGCTATAGTTCGATGTCGATACCCTATCATATCGGAGCAGGATATTTCGGCGGCTTCCTGCCGCTGATCGCGGGATATATTATCGCCAGAACCGGCGATGCCTATTCAGGTCTCTGGTATACGTGGATATTTGTTTTCATCGCGCTGGTCGTCGGTTGGTGGGGCATTCCCGATGACCCTGAAGCGGCTCTCGACGAAGACCGATAAAGGCACTATCGCTCGGTCGATGAGTGACGCAAAACCGATTATACCGCCGACTGCGACGATAAAGCTCGATTCTGACGCGCTGGTGGCAAACTGGCGTGCTCTCGACCGGCTGTCGGGGAAAGCCAAGGCGGGGGCTGCGGTCAAAGCCAATGCTTATGGTCTTGGCGTACGCGATGTCGTGCAAAGGCTGATGGCAGCAGGCTGCACGGATTTTTTCGTCGCCAATTGGCAGGAAGCGCAGGAAATTGAAGACCTGACTGCCGGTACAGCCCAAGTGTCCGTGCTCAACGGCGTGCGCGAAGCAGACATGCCCTTTGCTCTTCGGTCTCCGGCAAAACCTGTGCTCAACAGTCTGGAGCAAGTGCAGCGCTGGAAATCTTCCGGCAAGACTTGCGACATCATGATCAACAGCGGGATGAACCGGCTCGGCATCAATGTGGAAGATCTCGACGCCATTGCTTCCGCCAAAATGCCGGTTGATATCGTCATGAGCCATCTTGCCTCCGCCGATGAAGATGTTCCGCAGAACGCAGCACAACTCGAACAGTTTAAAGCCGGGCTCGAAATTGTGCCGGGCAAGCGGACAAGCCTGGCCAATAGCGCGGGCATAGCGCTGGGCAGTGAATATCATTTCGATCTGACGCGCCCGGGCTTGTCGCTTTATGGCGGTATTCAACGCCCTGCTTTGGAAGAGGTCATCAGCCAGGTGGCGATCCCGCAGGCGGAAATTATCCAGGTTCGCTCGCTTCGTGCGGGTGACAAGCTCGGCTATAACGCACAATATATTGCAGATGAGTCCCACAAGATTGGTATATTGGCGATGGGCTATGCCGACGGATATTTGCGGGGATTTTCGAACAGCGGCATATTCATGCATGGGGGCATCGTGCTTCCCGTGCTGGGCCGCGTCTCGATGGACCTGATCGCCATCGATCTTGCGGCAGCCCCCTATCTTGAAGAAGGGGCCTGGGTGGAATGCGAATATGATCTGGAAGTTGCATCAGCGCAATCGGGCCTTTCGCAATATGAGCTGATCACCGGCCTCGGCAATCGACTGGCGCGAGAGTGGACATAGCGTCGCAAAGAATCGGCCCCGGCAACGCAGTTGCACAAGATGAAAATGCTGCGCAAAAATGCTGCATAACAAGAGAAGTTGCGGCGATGCACAAATAGGTTTAGTGCTGGTGCAATATGTAAATATTTGACGGTTAGAACGTCTAGAGCAACGATAAGATTCTAACCCATCGGGAGCTGATATGGCCAAGACCAAGCATAATAAACCGGGCGATCCGATCACTATAAAAAAATACGCCAATCGCCGTCTCTACAATACCCAGACGTCCAGCTATATCACGCTCGACTTTCTCGCCGAGATGACCCGCAATGATCAGGATTTTGTCGTCGTCGATGCCAAGACCGGTGAAGATATAACCCACAATGTGCTGACCCAGATCATCGTCGACGAGGAAAGCAGCGGCAAGCAGATGCTGCCGGTCAAATTCCTACGCCAGCTGATCTCGATGTATGGCAACAGCATGCAGTCGTTGATGCCTTCCTATCTGGAAGCGTCGATGGACAATTTCCGCAAGAACCAGAAACAGTTTCAGGAAGCGGTTGAAGGCGCGCTCAACAAAAATCCGTTGGGCCAGATGGCGGTCAAGAACCAGAAGCAGTTTCAGGAAGCGGTCGAAAACGCCCTGAAGGCCAGCCCGCTGGCAGGCGTGTTCGAAAAGGCATTGAGCCTCGGCCAGAATGACAGCGCCGAACCCGACGATGCACCGGAAGAGACCCAGTCGGAAAAAGACGCCGAGATCATGGCGTTGAAAAAGCAGCTGGCCGATATCCAGTCCAAGATTGACAAACTCGATAGCTGATCACCGGAACATGAATTACCGGAACACTATCATCCGCAGGAAAACCAAGTGAAGAAAAATGCTCTTTCGATCAGCCGCGAACAAGATTTTGCGGCTTGGTATCAACAAGTAGTCGCGGAAGCCGACCTCGCCGAAGAATCCGGCGTGCGCGGTTGCATGATCATGCGTCCCTGGGGCTATGGCATCTGGGAACGGGTGCAATATCTAATGGACCAGCGGATCAAGGCGACCGGCCATGAAAATTGCTATTTTCCGCTATTCATTCCACTCAGCTATTTCGCCAAGGAAGCCGAGCATGTCGAGGGCTTTGCCAAGGAAATGGCGGTTGTCACCCATCATCGGCTGATGAAGGGCGAAGATGGCGGACTGGTTGTTGATCCCGATGCAAAATTGGAAGAACCGCTTGTGGTTCGGCCAACATCAGAAACCGTGATCGGCACCGCCTTTGCCCGCTGGGTGCAAAGCTGGCGCGATCTTCCGGTGATGATCAACCAGTGGGCGAATGTCGTGCGCTGGGAAATGCGCACCAGAATGTTCCTGCGGACCAGTGAATTTCTCTGGCAGGAAGGGCACACTGCCCATGCATCCAAAGCCGAGGCGATGGAAGAAACGCTGAAAATCCTGGAGATGTACCGCGAGTTTTCGGAAAACGTGCTGGCAATGCCGGTTGTCGCCGGAGAGAAGCCGGAGAATGAACGTTTTCCTGGTGCCGATGCGACCTATTCGATCGAAGCGATGATGCAGGACGGCAAGGCTCTGCAAGCGGGAACCAGCCACTTTCTCGGTCAGACCTTCAGCAAGGCACAGAATATCCGCTTTCAGGACAAGGATGGCGAATTCCAGTTCGCCTATACCACCAGTTGGGGCACTTCGACCCGTCTGATCGGCGGCGTCATCATGACCCACGGCGATGATGATGGCATGCGCGTGCCGCCGCTGATTGCACCCTATCAGGTGGTGATCGTGCCGATGCTGCGCGACAAGCCGGAAGATGAACAGGTGCTGGATTATTGCAAGGCTCTGGCGAAGGAAATCGCCGGACTGAGGGCTTTTGACGAAGCGGTTCGGGTGAAAGTCGATGTCAGCGGCGCCAAAACCCAGACCAAGCGCTGGTCGTGGGTCAAGAAAGGCGCGCCGATCATTCTCGAAATCGGTCCGCGGGACATGGCCGAGGACAAGGTCGCGATGCTCCGTCGGGACGCGCTCTATCAGGACAGTGGAAAACTGGACACGAAATTTCTCGCCAAGGCCGAATTCATACCCGAAATCCCGGCTTTGCTGGCGGATATCCAGACCAGGTTGCACGCCGAAGCCAGCGAGCGCCTCCGGTCCAATATCACGCGCGGTATCGAGCATTGGTCGGACGTCGAGCGTTTCTACAAAGAGAATAAGAAATATCCGGGATGGCTGGAAGTGCAATGGTGCAAGGCGACTGGAGAAGATCTGGAAGCCATTGAAGAGCGGCTCAAAAAACTGAAGCTGACCATCCGCAATGTTCCGGTGGATGCTGCGCCGGCGGACGGCCAGTGCATTTTTTCCGGCAAGCCAGCGGTCGAACGCATAATCATAGGTAAAGCTTATTAATGGCAGGTCCCAAAAAATCTCCCAAACCGAAACAGGTTCCCTCTCGCCAGCAGATACTGGATTTTGTCGAGCAATCGGAGCGGCCTGCAGGAAGGCGGGAGATATCAAAAGCCTTTGGATTGCGGGGGCCGGACAAGATCGCGCTCAAGGCTTTGCTCAAGGACATGACCAAAGAAGGGTTGCTCGCTGGCGAATTGGGGCGGGCCTTGCATAAGGTGGGCGGCCTGCCGAAGGTAACCGTGCTCAAGATTGTCGAGATTGACGGCAATGAGGCCATTGGCATTCCCGAACGCTGGGAAGACGAAAACGCGCCCGCTCCAAAGATCAGGATCAAGGAAAAAGGGCGACGGGCCGCACTGGCAATCGGTGATCGCATTCTCGCGCGCACCGAAGAACGCGGGCAGGGCCATATCGCCTATCTGATGAAGAAACTGGCCCAGAGCAACGAAATGCTGCTGGGTATCGTCGAGAAAGACGAACGCGACCGTTACTGGCTGAAACCGGTCGATCGCAAGATCCGTCGCAGCACGCCGATTATAGAATTGGGCGAGGCAAAGCCGGGCAATCTGGTGCTGGCCGAACCGCTCAAACGCGGCGCCGAGGTCAAGGCGCGGGTTAAGGAAATATTGGGCGATCCGTTCGCCGCCAAATCTTTCAGCCTGATCGCCATTCACAAATTTGAAATCCCGCTGCATTTTCCCGATGCGGTCACGGAAGAAGCCGAACAGGCGACCAAGCTCAAGATTTCCAAAGAAGAACGCGAAGATTTGCGCCATCTTCCGATTGTCGCCATCGACCCGGCTGACGCCCGCGACCATGATGATGCAATCTGGGCCGCGCCGGATGACAGTCCGGATAATAAGGGCGGTTTCAAGGCGCTGATCGCGATCGCCGATGTCTCCTTTTATGTCCGTTCGGGCAGCAAGCTCGACCGGGAAGCCTATAAGCGCGGCAATAGCGTCTATTTCCCTGACCGGGTTGTGCCGATGTTGCCGGAAGCCTTGTCCACCGATGTCTGCTCGCTAAAGCAGGGCGTCGATCGGGCAGCTCTGGTCTGTCACGTCACGATCGATGCAAAGGGGCAGGTCATTGCCTCGCGCTTCACCCGGGCGATTGTCAAACTGGCCGGCAATATTGCCTATGAAGACGCCCAGGCGGCGATGGACGGGAAACTGGATCATCCACTGAAGAGCAGCGCGCTCGAACCTTTGTGGGCCTGCTGGAAGCTGCTTGCCAAGGCGCGCGACGAACGCGAGCCGCTCAATCTTGATCTGCCCGAAAAGCGGGTGGTGCTCGACGATCAGGGCAAGATTGTCGAGATTGCGATCCGCGAACGGCTCGACGCGCATCGGGTGGTCGAGGATTATATGATCGTCGCCAATGTTGCAGCCGCGCGGATGCTGGAATCGAAAAAATCTCCGGTCATCTATCGCATCCACGAAACACCGTCCCGCGAAAAACTGATCGCACTGAAAGACTATCTCAAGACCTTCGACATGGCCTTTGCCATGGGTCAGGTGATCAAGCCCGCCGTGTTCAACCGTCTGATCGAGCAGGTCGACGACGAATTGCTGCTGCCGCTGGTCATGGAACAGATATTGCGCAGCCAGACCCAGGCTTATTATGGCCATACCAATATGGGCCATTTCGGCCTGTCGCTCGGCAGCTACGCCCATTTCACCAGCCCGATCCGGCGCTATGCCGATCTGGTCGTCCACCGCGCCCTGGTCAGCGCCTGCAAGCTCGAACAGCCGGCGCCAGCAAATAGCAATATTCCGGAATATTCGGGACTGAGCAAAGAAGAAGCGGGCCGCCTCGAACTGATCTCGGAAAAAATCTCCAAGCTCGAGCGCCGCGCGATGAAGGCGGAATGGGAAACCATCGACCGCTATATTTCGGCCCATCTGGCAAACCGGGTCGGCGAGGTCGTCAAATGCCGGATCACCGGTGTCCAGAATTTCGGCTTCTTTGCCACCGTCGAGGAACTGGGCGGCGATGGTCTGGTCCCGGTGCGCACCCTGGGAGCCGAACGGTTCGACTATGACGAGTCGAAACAGCAGCTGACCGGCATGGACAGCGGTACCACCTATAATATCGGCCAGAAAATCGAATTGCGTCTGGTCGAGGCCAATGCCGCCACCGGCAGCCTGTTGTTCGAACTGGCCGAAGGCGCCAATCATATGCCATCCCGCCCCGCTCCGCATCGCGCTGGCAAGGGCAAACCGCATCGCAAGGGCAAGACCGGTCGTCCCGCCAATGTCCGGGGCAATATGGGCAAAGCCCGGAAAAAGTAATTCTTCATTGTAACGAGACGGTCGCTGGGCTTGAATAGGGGGTGATCCGACCAAAAAGGAATCCGCCCCCATGTCCAGACTTCTGCCCGCCAAAGCCGTCCCTGATTTCACCCTGCCGATGACCGATGGTGGCAAGTTTCAGCTGAGCCAGCGGCTCGGCGACAATTTTACCCTGCTGCTATTTTACCGCGGTGCGCATTGTCCGATCTGCAAGATGCAGCTGCACGACCTGCAGCGCCGTCTGGGAGATTTCGCCAAGCGCAGCATCAGGGTTGTCGCGATCAGCATGGATGACCAGCATCGGGCCCAGAAATCGGCGGAAGAATGGGGCATTGATCGACTGATGATCGGCTATGGCCTCGGCGAAAGTCTCGCTCGCGAACTGGGTCTCTATATCTCGTCGGGCCGTCCCGGCAGCGCCGAACCGCCAGTATTCTCCGAACCAGCGCTGTTGCTCGTCAAGCCCGACCGGACGCTCTATTTCGCCAGCGTCCAGAGCATGCCGTTCACCCGGCCTCCGCTTGACCAGCTGCTGCAGGGCATCGATTATGCAATCGAGTCCG
>NZ_JBALTF010000068.1:0-14331 GCF_036964675.1 Parasphingorhabdus sp.
CGTCTTTTTCAAGGAACAGAAACAGTTCAAGCGGCAGCTGCGAATCTGGTCATCGGCCCATATCGCGCGGCTGATCGAGCGAATCTTGCAGCTGGAGATCGCGATGAAAAGCAGCGGTCAGCCGGACCAGGTGCTGCTGGAGGAAGAATTGCTGCTGATTGCCCGGAAGGCGGCCAGCGGTCGCTAGAGTCCGGGCCCTGACTCACTCATAGTCGGCGGTGATCGCAATCCGGCCGCGAAACCGTCCGCTGGCATCACCCCGAACCCGCAACTGGCCGCCAAAAGCAAAGGTCAGTCGTCCGCTCTGATCCAGTCTGGCCAGTTCCGGCAGATTGGTTTCCAGCCCTTCCAGCTCCGCCGTCGAACCATTGGGTGCGCTCAGCTGAATCCGCTCCGGCAGGAATATCCGCACGCTCCGGCCCGGTTCGCCGGTCAAACGCCCTTCGCCGTGCAGCGCCATCCCGCCCAGATTGGCGATGCTGCCGCGAATCTGCCGGCTGCCGGACATCGGATCGATGCTGACTATTCCGCCGCTGCTGCTGAGCAAGGCCAACCGCGAGAAATCCAGATCGGCGGTAATTTCAATCTGCAACGGAATTTCCGGCTTTCCGGACGCCGCTTTGGAAAGACTGTGCGGTTCAGAGCTGGCGGCACACAGGCGGCATTGAGCATAAGATTTCCCGGGCAGAAATGCCAGAGACACGGTCATGATTGCCCCGATCAGCATGGATTTTATGACCATCTTCATAATCGTCCGTGATAGTCAAATATACCTAATATCGCGTTAAGCATTGCATCTATCGGCAACGATTCTCTTCGCCAGATGGCTTGACCGCCCGCGATCGAACGCCCATTTGACAGAAATGGAAAAAACAATCTTGAGCGACGAGCAATGGCGGCAACAGCTGTCGGCGGAACAATATCATGTGCTGCGCGAGGCGGGCACCGAGCGGCCTTTTACCGGAGCGTTGAACACCGAATATCGCGACGGTGAATTTTTCTGTGCCGGTTGCGGCAGCAAATTGTTTGAATCGCAAAGCAAATTTGACAGCGGTTGCGGCTGGCCAAGCTTCTCCGCGCCCGCCGACCCGGAAGCGGTCACCGAGATCGAAGACAATAGCCTCGGCATGCGCCGGGTCGAGATACGCTGTTCCACCTGCGACGGCCATCTTGGCCATGTTTTTCCCGACGGACCGGTCGAAACCGGTCTCCGCTATTGCATGAACAGCGCCGCGATGGCCTTTGAACCCAAGCCGGAATGATTTTTTCTGTGCTTCCCCGTTCAGCGTGCAGTAAGGCGCCAGAACGCTAGAAAATCTAGAATATAGCGGATAATGGACGGATCAATATGGCACGGGGCAAAAAGCACAGCAAACAGCAGGGACCAGTGCGCAAATGGCTGTGGCGGCTGGTCAAGACCGGCCTGGTGGTCGGGTTTCTCGCCGCGATTGCGCTGGTGGTTGCCATCCTGGTCGTCCGTTCCTCTCTCCCCGGCTTCGAGGATCTGAAATCTTCTCCCAATGGCCAGATGATCCGGGTGCTGGATGTGAACGGCAAGGAGCTGTTTTCCATGGGGCCGAGCTATGGCGAGTGGCTGCAATATGCCGATATTCCGGAGGTCATGAAATCTGCAATGGTCGCCGTCGAGGACCGGCGTTACGAGAGTCATCTGGGGGTTGACCCGATCGGTATCGCGCGCTCGCTCCAGGTAAGGGTGCAGCGCGGCAACTGGGCCCAGGGCGGATCGACCATCACCCAGCAGCTGGCCCGGAATGTATTTCTGAATAACGATCGGACCTTCGGCAGGAAGGGGCGGGAGATATTGCTCGCGCTGGCAATGGAACGGAAATTTTCCAAGGAACAGATTCTCGAACTCTATCTGAACAAGGTTTATTATGGCGGTGGCGCCTATGGCATTGATGCCGCGTCTCGTCGGTTTTTTGCGCATGGTGCCAGAGAGCTCAACCTGGCCGAGGCAGCGATCATCGCCGGTCTGGTCAAGGCACCATCCCGCTATTCTCCCACGGCCGATGCCAAAGCGGCGATCGGACGGGCTGGCGTGGTCCTCGAGGTGATGCAGGATGCTGGCGCGATTACCGCAGTAGAAGCGGCGGAGGCCTCACCATCATCGGTCAAGCTGGCACCCGAACCACGACAGAATAGTGTGCGCTATTTTACCGACTGGGCGCTGCCGCAACTGGATACACTGATCGATGAGAGCGTGGAACCGCTTGAAGTCTGGACAACGTTGGATCTGGACATGCAACGCGTGGCTACGGCGGCTATCCAGTCGCGGGTTCCGGCTGGTGCACAAGGCGCGCTGGTGGCGATTGACCGCGATGGTGCGGTCCGCGCGATGGTCGGCGGAACGGATTATGTGACGTCCAACTATAACCGCGCAACCCAGGCGGTCCGTCAACCCGGGTCGGCCTGGAAAGTCTTTGTCTATATGGCAGCGCTGGAAGCCGGCTATACGCCCGATGACACAGTGACCGACGAGCCAATCACGATTGGCAACTGGACGCCGCACAACAGCGGGGATCGCTATGCCGGGGACATTGATGTTCGCACGGCCTTTGCCTTTTCCAAAAACACCGTCGCGGCGGCAATCGGCAATGATATCGGGACATCCTCGATCGCCAATATGGCGCGCCGTTTTGGCATTACGACACCGATCGATACCAACCCCTCGATGGTGCTGGGTACCTCCGATGTGCGGCTGCTCGACATGACTCGCGCCTTTGCATCGATCAGCGCCAAAGGCATTGCGATCACCCCGTTCGGGATCACCAAGGTGCAGACGATGAAGGGGGATGTTCTTTATCAGAGCAAATTTGACGGCAGCCGTGTGCTCGTCGACCCCTGGGTCGCTGCCGGCATCACCGATCTGATGCAGACAGCCGTAGCCACCGGCACCGGGCGGGCAGCACAAATTGGTCGGCCGGTTGCGGGCAAGACCGGGACCACGAGCAGCAACAAGGATGGCTGGTTTCTCGGCTTTTCCAGCGGGCTGACCACGGGTGTCTGGATGGGCCGTGATGATGCGAAGCCGGTTGGCGGATTGCAGGGAGGCCGGGCTCCGGCCGCTGCCTTCGCGCAGTTCATGAAGGCGGCGGTGGCCAATCGCAAGGTGGAGAAATTCGATACCGAGCTGGTCTTGCCGGAATGGCAACTGGAACCCGATGCAGGCGAATTGTTCGGAGCGCCGGAAGACGGTATTTACGTGGACGAAAACGGTATGCCGATCGAAACGGGCCGCGGGGTCGAATATGATCTCGAAGGCGGCGAAGCCGCCGATAGCCCGCGTCTGGATCAGGATTGGATCGATTCAGTGCTGGGTCGCGGTGAAGATCCTGGTCCCCGCAAACCGGAACCAGTACCGGCCAAGAAACCTAAACCGCAGCCTCCGCAGAAACCGCCAGAATCCTTGCTTCCCGAAGCGGCTCGCATAGAACCACAATAGCAAGCCGGTTCAGTCCACCAGTTGGGATTGCCGTTCCGCGCCCACCATATGCAGGCCACGGCCATGATCCTTGAGCCAGCGATCCGCCACATGGCGATCCGATTCATATATCTGGTCGAGCAATGCATAGAAGCGCCGACTATGGTCCATATGCGTGAGATGGGCCACTTCATGCGCCACCACCGACCGGCGGACATGGGGTGGTGCCATGACCAGCCGCCAACTCAACCGGATCGACTGGCGACCGGAACAGCTGCCCCAGCGTCGCCGCGCATCGCCGACTGCCAGTCGCGGCAAATCCGTTCCGGCTCGCGTGCAGTAAAATTGCAGATCTTCGGCAAAAATCGTGCGGGCCTGGGCCTTGAGCCAGCGAAGCATGCGGGACTCGACATGTTCAGCGGGTCCGCCCAGCCGGATTTCGTCTTCCACCAGCAGCGGCGCACGCGCAAATTCCGGCGACCATCTTATGATGCACGGCTCCCCCAAAAAGGCGATCTGGCTGCCATCCTCTACGGTAACCGGCGGCACGGCTTCGGCAAAGCGGGCGTTGAGCCAGTCAGATTTTGACTGGGCAAAGCGCAGCGCCTGATGTTCCGAGGCGTAAGTGGGCACCGTCAGGCGGACGACGCCTTTAACGGTATCCGCCGAAACAATGATCGACCGAGCCTGTTTGGATCGCCTTAAATGGAGCGGATAGCTGACCCCGTTGAGGCTGATAGCGAGCGCTTCAGAACGCGCTGAGCTAAAGAGGCGCATCGAGAATATGCTGTTCAAGCGGTCCGGCTTTGCTTTCCGGTATGACCTTGCCCCGGATCGACTTGCCAGCCGCATGGATCGATTCACGGTCACCGGAGACCAGATAATGCCATGCCGGCAACGGCAGGCCCCGAGCACGCATTTTATAGGCGCAGCTGTCGGGCAGCCATTCAAATTCTTCCAGCTTGTTACGGGTCAGCCGGACGCAATCGGGTACGTGGAATTTGCGGTGGCGATAATCGCTGCACTGCGCGCTTTGCAGATCGAGCAATTTGCAGGCGATATTGGTCATGTAGATCTGACCGTCATCCTCGTCTTCGGCTTTCAGCAAACAGCATTTACCGCAGCCATCGCACAAGGCTTCCCACTGGCCGCGATCCAACGATTCGAGCGGTCCTTCCCAGAACGGCTGATCGGCGCCTAGCGCACCCATCGGGTAATTTCGTCCGCGACTTGCTGCGGCGTGCCATCGAAGGACAGCAGTGCCAGAGGCTCTCCCTCCGGTCCGAACAAATAGGCCTGTCGGCTATGATCCACCAGATATTCGCTGGATCCTTCGTCTTTCCGGATATCATAGATGATCAGATATTTTTTCGCGACGGCGGCGATTTCCTCGGCGCTTCCGGTCAGTCCAATAAGGCGCGGGTGGAAGGCGGACACATATTGTTTCAACACGGCCGGTGTATCGCGCTCTGGATCGACCGATATGAAGATCGGCTGGATTTTCTTGATCAGCGCCGGGTTGGCTTTTTCCGCCTGCTTCAATCCCAGCATGATATTGGCAAGATCGACCGGGCAAACGTCAGGGCAATAGGTATAGCCGAAATAGATGATCCGATATTGGCCCTTGAACTGCTGTTCCGAGGTTTTGCCGCCATCCTGGTTGGTCAGCGTAAAGGTACCGCCTATATTCGCCCCGGCAAGCGGCGGCTCCGCCGCCGCGCCTCCGTCAGACGCAGCGTTACAGGCAGCCATGAGTGTCAGTAACCCTGTGGCGAGGATCATTTTTGCGACATTTGTGATATTGTTCATTACGGGGCCAGACATGGTCTGCTAGTTGATCAATTTCAACAGATAATTGATAGGCAGCAATTGCAGTGGGTCGGTGCCAATAGACACCGGTCAATAAAACGGGGCTAAAAATGTTCAAGAAAAATCCTTCAGTCACACGCTCGACCGGCCAGTTCCTCATTTTCCTGCGGCTTGCATGGCTTGCTGCCGTGGCGATTTCTTTCTCAGCTCCTGCCGCTGCCCAATTTTCGGACAGTTATAATTTTCTGAAAGCGGTGAAGGACCGTGATGGCGAAGAAGCAACAAAGTTCCTCAGCGAGCCCGGAACCGTAATCGTCAATACGCGCGACTATACCTCTGGCCAGACTGCCTTGCATATTGTGGTCGAGCGGCGCGACAACACCTGGCTGGGTTTTCTGCTGCAAAAAGGTGCCAACCCCAATCTCTCGGACAAGGAGGGTGTTACGCCGCTCATGCTCGCGACCCAGCTGCGGTTTGTCGATGGCGTCAGAACCCTTTTGGCGAAACAGGCGAAGGTGGATGATACGAATAAACAAGGCGAAACCGCACTCATTCTAGCAGTCCATATCCGTGATTCAGAGCTGGTGCGGGTGCTTCTTGCAAACGGCGCCGACGCGGACCGGGCCGACACGCTCGCAGGCAAGTCAGCGCGCGATTATGCAAAGGAAGATCGCCGAGCTGCTCCGATATTGGCAGAGATTGAAAAAGCGGACTCCGACAAAAAACCGAAACCCGAAGGGCGGTTCTTTGGACCGGAAGGATAGTCGTCGATTATTAGCCGCCGGGCTCGTGAAGGCCGGAGGCGGGACTGATCCAGCCATCGGAGATCGCGACGCGCTGCATCGCACGGCGGGCTAGCCGCATGGTCTCTGTCTTGCGCCGCGCCGGCGCAAGCGCATTGGTCGCAGCCGAGCGCACCATTTCTGCATCATAGGCATCGGCAATGATCAGCCCGGTGCGTTCGGGCAGGAAATCGGGTCCCTCGACCGGCGAAGCATCAAATCCGATCGGCAGGGCCCAGTAGAAGCGGTCACAATAATCCAGATATTCGGTCCATTTGGCGTCGCCCAGCAAATCGCTCCGCGCCACCTTGATCTCGACAATGACAATTTGCCCCTTGGCATCAATCCCCATCAGATCCGCCCGGCGCCGGTTCCGCAAACTGACCTCGGGCAACACCATGATATCATGGCGCAGAAACATCCGGGCCACGCCGCGAGCAACCGCCTGTGCGCCTGTCAGCTCAGCGGGATTCGTCAACAAGCCAAGCGAATCATTGATTATCGTCATCGGACATGGCTAGAACATAAAATGAACAAAATAAAGGCCCCCATCAGGGAGCCTCTATAAATTCAATATTGTCTGGCGGTCTATTGATAGAAAATATGGTTGTCGATCGTTGCCAGACGCTTGAGGCGCCAGCCCGGAGAAACATAGCGCGCATGAAAGAATAGTGCGCCTTCGACCGAGCTTTCCCAGCCATCGTTAATCGCTATTTTGGCAATCGCCACGGCATTGCGCCAATGCCGGTTGCCGGTTTTTATCGGAGGCATTTTGCCGCGGCGAACAAAGGAAAACTGGCTGCGCTGGAATACTACGCCGCAGACGCTGTCCGGAAAGCGGGAGGAATGGACACGCGCCAGAACGACGCGGGCCACAGCCAGCTGACCCTGAAGCGATTCACCCTTGGATTCAAAATAGACGGTCCCGGCAAGACACTGCATTTCAGCATCGAGCGAACCATCTACCGATTGTTGGCGCACCAGCTGCCGCAACGACAATGCGCCATCGTCGATGAAACCGGAATTTTCGTCAAAATTCTGATCGGCCTCGCCATTGGCAATCTTGTCTGATTGCACAACATCCTGGGGAATTTCAGCGACAACTTCCTGTTGTTCGCCAAAAATAATGGCTTGACTGGATTGGTCATCTTCCAGCAGGGCTGGATCGATGAAAATCTCGGTTTCAGGTGTCTCATCGCTTGCTTCCAACGCCAAGGACACATCGGTGACGGACAATGCCGCGACCGTAGTAAGAGCAAGCGACAAGGCGCTTGTTACACGAAAAATTTTGCTCATAAACCTATAACATTATGCGGTGAGACCAGAGCAAATCCTGACATTATCGTCAAAACCGCCAAAAATAGACCAAAAAATCAAACCGAAGGTCTATTCCTGTTCTCCCCGTCTGCGTGTTTACTGCCTGTCATTTCTGACACCTCAGCAGCAACCTGCGCATCAAAGTTGAGCGCCAATTATGGTTTTGCGGAATAAAGTCAAGTTTACTGACCCATTTGGGCGATGAGCCGTTCCGCATCCGGGATGTCCAGTTCAATTAACCACATATCGGGGTCAAAACGGAATCTTTGCGCGACATATTCTGACAATTCTTTATTTTTATCAGTATCTTGTGGCCATATTTGCTGCCAATTGGGCTCGCCATCCAGCGACGGCATATTCTCCAGGAGCCTAGGGTTTTCGCCCTTTTCGAGACATTGGATAAGGATCGCACCGGATATCCGATCGCCCTTTTTCAGAACCGCACCGAAGCCACCATTCTGGCTCACCAGTCGGAGAAGGGTCTGGACCTTCATTTCCGCGGAAAGCCGCGGTTCAATCATCTTTTTTATAGCCGGGCAAGGACGCCAGCGGGATATGCGAACGCATGAAAGTGCCGGTACCGCGCGCTATTTCGTCGCCATCGCTATCAATCAACCGCGAATCCGCGACAAAGACCCGGCGTTTACCACTAACCCACCGGCCTTCAGCAGTGACCGGACCGGACTTGAGCGGCTTGGTAAAGAGCAGATTGAAGGCGGTCGTCAGGATGAAACGATCGGAAACCAGACTATTGGCGGCGTAAAAGGCAGCATCGTCGAGCATCTTGAAATAGGCCGTGCCGTGCACCGCCCCGGCCGCATGATAATATCGGTCATCGACAGTAAAAAATATCCGCGCCATGCCGGCTTCCCCGATCTCGAGACGGGAATTGAACAGCCGGTTTATCGGAGCTTCCGCATAGAGTCGTTCTAGCGCCCGGAAATGCTCCTGCGCGCCGCCGCTCTGCGCATCATCTGGCGGTTCATCTATCATGGCCGAGATCAGGCGGCCTGCTGCTCGCGCTGCTTGTTCAGCAGCGCATAGAGCGCATCCTGGCCGGATGCACCCCGCAGCTTCGACACCATATGGTCATCCCGCAAGAAGCGGGAAACAGCGGCCAGGGCTTTCAAATGCTCGACGCCGCCTTTTTCCGGCGAGAGCAGGGCGAAGATCAGATCAACCGGTTTGCCATCATGGGCATCAAACGAAGCTGGTTCGGCAAGACGCAGAAAGATACCGACACAATGGTCGAGGCTGGCCAATTTCGTATGCGGTATCGCAATCGCCCGCCCGAAACCGGTTGATCCGAGGGCTTCACGGGCCGTCAAACCCGCCAGAATAGCATCGGCGTCAAGCCGATAGCATTCGTGCCCGATGCGCGCGATGGTCCGTAAAATATCGTCCTTGTCGCCGACGTCCGCACAATCCCGAACGGCAGCGAGTTCCAGTCTTACGGACAAATCAGTCATGAATCTTTCCTTTTGTCCCAGCAACACTCAGCCAATTCCGAAACTATGCCAGAATCTGGACGTCGGTTTGCATTGGGCCAGCCGGCATAACCACCGGTTATCCGGCTGTTTAAAGCGATTCGGCCCTATCAGCTATGTGGCTCTACCCAACCAATCGTGCCATCGGAGCGGCGATAAACCATATTATGGGCGCCAGTGCCAGAGTTTTTGAACAAAAGCGCGCTGGTATTGCGCAGATCCATCATCATCACGGCGTTGGACACGCTGGCTTCGGGAATATCGGTGCTGGTTTCTGCAATGATCGGAGGAGATTCGCCATTGAGGTCGCTTTCTTCTTCCTCTTCGAACGATTCAAACACGCGATAGGCCGCTTCTTCCTGTTTTGCCGCATATTGCGCCTGAACATGATGATCATTCAGCCGCCGCATGTAGCGGCGCAGCTGTTTTTCAATCTTGTCGGCGGCCTGCTCGAAAGCCTGATGAGCATCGCCCGCTACCGCGTCGGCTTTCAGCATCAGGCCCTGCATGACATGAGTCACGATATCGCATTTGAAATGGGAGTGTGGCGCTTTGCTCAAGGTGACATTGGCGGATATGGCCTTGGCAAAATATTTGCTGGCGATCGCCTTCATCCGATCCTCAGCATGGGTTTGCAACGCATCGCCTGTATCAACCTGATGTCCCGAAACACGAACTTCCATAATCATTCTCCTTTTGATTCTGTACCGATACGCAAACGGCGGTACAGTTAGACCTCTGTCCAGAGAGGGTTTTCAATACCCTCGATAAAAATCTTGTGCCTCGCCAGTTCATCGGCATCCGCATGATGTTCCCGCGGCGCCATGAATTGTTTGCGCGCTGCCCGCTCTAATGTCGGTCGCATGCCAGCAATAGAATCGCGCCGCTTCGTGTCGTCTGCCAAGCCTAGACCGATCTGGCGCCCACCCGTCAACTCGATATAGAGCTGGGTTAGCAATTCCGCATCGAGCAACGCACCATGTTTCACCCGATGGCTGCGATCGATACCATAGCGCGAGCATAGAGCATCAAGCGACAATTTTGCGCCAGGATGTTTGGATTTGGCAATTGCCAATGTGTCGATCATGCGGAATTGGGAAATCGGCTTGTAGCCGCATAACAGCAGCTCGGCATTGAGAAATTTGAAATCAAACTGGGCATTGTGGGCGACCAGATTCGCGTCTCCCAAAAAAGTCAGCAGCTCTTCCGCACCGGTCTTGAAAAGCTTTTTGTCGGATAAGAATACGTCGGAGAGCCCATGCACATTCTCGGCGGCCTTTGGCATCAACCGTTCGGGATTATAATAGCAGTGAAACGTCTGGCCGGTTTCGATCCGGTCGATCATTTCAATACAGCCGATCTCTACCATCCGGTCACCATTTTGGGGATCAAAGCCGGTGGTTTCGGTGTCGAAAATTATTTCCCGCATAAGGATGATATCGGACTGAACATTGGGTTACGCAAGAGATGCTTTCAGTTTTTGAACAAGTTTCTGCACCTGCTGACGCGTTTCCAGCAATGGCAGCGATGTATCGATCACCGAATCGGCCTTGTGCCGCTTTTCCACGTCCGGCATTTGCAGCGCCTTTATCTGTTCGAACCGCTCCTCGCTCATGCCGGGACGGGCGAGAACCCGGGCCCGTTGGTTGTCCGCACCGGCGGATACCACAATGATATGATCGACACTCTCGGCACCGCCTGTTTCAAAAAGCAGCGGAATATCGAACAGGATCAACGGCTGGTCTCGATGTTTTTCGAGAAAGGCCTGACGCATTTCTGCCACCGCCGGATGAATCAGCTTTTCGAGCCGTTGCAAGGCAGCCGGATCGCCGAGCACCGCGGTCCCCAGCTTCTGCCGGTCGACCCCGTCGCTGGTCGTACTCCCCGGAAACATCGCTTCAATCGCATCCACCAGAGCGCCGCCCGGTCCCTGCAATAGATGGACCGCAGCATCGGCATCGAACAACGGAACGCCTTCGTCGACAAACATTTGTCCGACCGTGGATTTTCCCATGCCGATGGAACCTGTCAGACCGACGATATAGGGCCGCTCCCGCTCCATCAGGCGACCAGTAATTTTCTGAGTTCGGCATCATCTTCCATCGGCGGGGTCGCGCCAAAGAACAGCTCGAACGCCAGCGCCGCCTGCCCGATCAACATGTCGAGACCATCAACCACCGCCAGATCGCGTTGTTTGGCAGCCCGCAAAAGACCGGTCTCCAGCGGCGCATAGACCAGATCATAAACCAGTGCATCGGCCGGCAAGGGATCGAGATCCACCGCGAGCGGCGGCTTGCCCGTCATCCCGAGCGGGCTCGCGTTGATCAGCAGATCGGCCTTGGGCAATTGCGCATCCATCGGCAGGACGCTGCCCTTGGCCGACGCTTGCATGAGCAAGCCGGTTGCCTTCAATCCGCTGCGCGCGACGATGGTTATTTCGCCAATGCCAGCCTGTTTCAAAGCGAATAATACGGCCCGTGCCGCACCCCCTGCCCCGATCACCACGGCATGTTTGCCCGACCAGTCGATGTCGGCAATCGGCGCCAGAAAACCGGCGGCATCGGTATTCGTACCAATCAGGCTGCCATCGGCTTGCCGGACGATCGTGTTCATGGCTCCGATCTTCTCGCGCACGCCGCCGGGATCGGCGACCAGATCGAGCATGGCTATTTTATGCGGTATTGTAACATTGCAGCCGCGCCAGGCCGGATCCGCCTGACGCCGTTCGACATAGTCGGGCAATTCGGCAGGCGTGACATGGCAGGCGCGATAATCCGCCTTGATCGCCAGTCGATCGAGCCAGAATTTGTGAATCAGCGGAGATTTGCTGTGGGCAATCGGATCACCGATAACTTCGGCATAAGGAATATCTGTGGTCATGATGGTAAAATACCCCGGATGCGAAGATAGTCCAGCAAATGCAAAAGCGGCAGGCCCATGATCGTGAACTGACTGCCCGTTATGGCAGAGAATAGCTGAACGCCCCTGCCCTCAATTTCGTAGCAGCCGACGCAATGACGGATATTGTCCCATTCCGCTTCGACATATTGTTCGATGAAGGAGTCGCTCAGCACCCGCACCGAAAGCGTTGCAATATCGATATGCCGCCACACCGGAATCCCCTGTTCGGCAATGACGGCTGCACTGAACAGCTTGTGCTTCCGGCCCGAGAGCAATTTCAGCTGCGCCATTGCCTCGGCCGGGTCGGATGGCTTGTCGAGCATCGTGCCATCTTCGAGCGCCAGCATCTGGTCGGCACCCAATATCATTCCGGGCCCGGTCCGCGCCGACAACCGAACCGCCTTGGCCTCGGCCAGCGCATCGGCGAGATTGCGAGCGGTGACGCCCTCGCTCTTCAACCCATCTTTCAGGGATTCTTCGTCGACATTGGGCGCGATAGCCTCGACCACAACACCGGCGGCGGTCAGCATCGCGAGCCGCGCCTTGCTTTTTGAAGCCAGTATCAGGCGTGCTTCACGCATCGCCGCTATCCTGCTGAACATCGGTTATGCCGACATGTCGTTCGTTATAGAGATTGATGATTGCCGCTGCCGATTCCTCGATGGAACGCCGCGTCACATCAATCATCGGCCAGCCATTATCGGCGAACATCCGGCGGGCATATTGAGTTTCTTCCTTGACCTTGTCTTCATTGACATAATCGGTTTCCGGCGCCTGATTCAGCGACAATAACCGGTTGCGCCGGACTTGCACCAACCGCGAGGCGCCGGTGATCAGGCCTACCACCAGCGGGTTTTTCAGATGATAGAGCGAATCGGGAGGCGGCGATTCCGGCACGATCGGAATATTGGCGGTCTTATAACCGCGATTGGCCAGATAAATGGATGTTGGTGTTTTGGAGGTTCGCGACACGCCGGCGAGAACAATGTCTGCCTCTTCCCAATTTCCCCATCCGATCCCGTCATCATGGGCAATGGTGAATTGTATCGCTTCAACCCGGGCGAAATAGGCTGCATCCAATATATGCTGGCGGCCTGGTCTGGCCTTGGCTTCCTGCCCCAGCATGTTGGACAAGGCATCGGTTACCGTATCAAGAGCCGGAACCGACGGCAGACCCAGATGCCGGCATTCGCGTTCCAGTTTCGCCCTGATATCACGGTTGACGATGGTGAATATGACCAGGCCGGGATTATCCGCCACTTCGGTCAGGATTCGGTTGAGATGCTTCTCCGAGCGGACCATAGGCCAGAAATGCTTGATAATCTCGACGCCATCAAACTGGGCAAGCGCCGCTTTTGCGATGTTTTCCAGGGTTTCGCCGGTTGAGTCCGAGAGCAGATGAAGGTGAAGCCGGTTCATGCGCTAAGCTTTGTGATTTCACAGGGGATAAAGCAAGGGATGAAAATGTGGATAAGTGGTCCGGCAATAGTCTTCCCCGATTCCGACAATTCCATCCACAGCCAACCAACATTGATGGTTTCTATCCACAGCCTGTGGATAGCGGGCAGTAAATTATGGAATCGGTTAAAATTCCCTTAACCTCCATCTGTCAATCTGTTTGTATTTGCGGCGCTGGCAGGTTACCGCCTTTTCCACGCTCTATCATCAACAACAATTTATAATATATATATAAGATAATATAAGGGATCACTGTCTTTCTATGCCGAACGGAAATGAATCACAGAAAATTTTGCTGCAGACATTGCTCGGCAAGAAGACCGACCAAACGCCGGTCTGGCTGATGCGTCAGGCAGGTCGCTATTTGCCGGAATATCGGGAATTACGCGCAAAAAAAGGCGGGTTTCTGGAACTTTGCTATGATTCCGAGGCAGCGGCGGAAGTCACTTTGCAACCGATCAAGCGCTTTGGCTTTGATGGTGCGATCCTGTTTTCCGACATTTTGATCGTCCCGCATGCAATGGGCCAGAAGCTCTGGTTTGAGGCGGGTGAAGGACCGCGACTGGCACCAAGGTTGCTGGACGCGTCTTTGGCCTCTCTGGAGGCTGCTCCTGAGCATTTTGAAGCCATATATGCAACGGTTCGTAGCGTCGCCGCTCAGCTCGACGAGAAAACGACCTTCATGGGCTTTGCCGGAAGTCCGTGGACGATCGCGACCTATATGGTCAACGGTCAGGGCAGTAAGGACCAGGCGGCGACGCGTCGTTTTGCCTATCGCGATGAGGCGGCTTTTGGCGAACTGATCAATGCAATCGTCGAGAATACGGTCACTTATCTGCTCGGCCAGATTGAGGCGGGCGTTGATGCTGTGCAGCTGTTCGACAGCTGGGCCGGTTCCCTGTCTCCCGTGCAATTTGAGAAATGGGTGATTGCGCCCAATGCAGAAATCATCGCGCGGTTGAAGGCGGTTCATCCCGATCTGCCGATCATCGGCTTTCCTAAGGGTGCCGGTGCCAAATTGATCGCTTATGCCAACGAAACCGGCGCCACTGCCATTGGTCTGGATGAAACCGTCGATCCGGTCTGGGCCCATGAAAATCTGCCAGCAGATCTTCCGCTCCAGGGCAATCTCGAT
>NZ_JBALTF010000069.1:0-14150 GCF_036964675.1 Parasphingorhabdus sp.
AAAATGGCTCCCCGAGTAGGATTCGAACCTACGACATTTCGATTAACAGTCGAACGCTCTACCGCTGAGCTATCGGGGAACAAGCTCGATTATGGACCGAGCCTTTGTTGGTGAAGCGCGCCTATAACAATGTCATTTGCGTCCCGCAAGCCATCAAACGACAAATTGTTCCATGGCGATGCGATCATCGAGCGCATGTTCCGGATCGAACAGCATGGTCAGCGACTGGCTGCGGTCGATGGCCACTTTGACGCGGCTGACATCGCGGACTTCCTGCTGGTCGCCGACGGCGCTGACCGGCCGTTTTTCGGGGTTGAGCACGCGGATGCTGATTTCCATCTTGTCCGGCAGGATCGCCCCTTTCCACCGTCGCGGCCGGAACGGGCTGATCGGGGTTAGCGCCAGCAGATTGCAGGTCAGCGGCAATATCGGGCCATTGGCGGAAAGATTATAGGCGGTGGAGCCCGCCGGCGTGGCGATCAGCACGCCGTCGCAGACCAGTTCCTCCATCATCACCCGGCCATTGATCTCGATCTCGAGCTTCGCCGTTTGCCGGGTTTCGCGCAGCAGCGACACTTCGTTGATCGCGGGCAGGGTGAAGCTGGCCCCGGAAATCGTCTCTACTTCCATCTTGAGCGGTTTGACCTTGAACGCCCGGGCCTTGGTCAGCCGCTCGCTCAGGTCTTCCAGATGCCAGTTGTTCATCAGGAAACCGACCGTGCCCAGGTTCATGCCATAGACCGGCATGATCTTTCGGCGATTGAGCATCTGGTGCAGGGTTTGCAGCATGAATCCGTCGCCGCCCAGAACAACGGCCTGATCGGCCTCTTCGGGCGGGACCCAGTCGATCATTGGCTTCAGTTTTTCGGCGGCTTCCTGCGCTGGCTGCGTAGGCGACACGATCAGTGCCCATTTTTTCTTGCTCATCCGCCCGTGACGTTCATGTGACGCTCCAATATCTCTGCGGACCCATCGAGCTGGGCATTGAAATCATGGCGCCGCGGTTTGAGCTTTAGAGCCTGTTGGAGCAGTTGGTCAACGGCAGGGATGCCATCCTTGCGAACCGCGGCGCGCAAGTCGACATGCGTACTGTGACCGAGGCACATGAATATCTTGCCATCGGTGGTGAGCCGCAACCGGTTGCAGTCATCGCAAAAATTATTGCTCAGCGGCGTGATCATGCCCAGGCGCAGGCCCAGCGGTTCGACTGACACATAGCGCGCCGGACCGGAGCTGCGATGGGGAATTGGGGTGATTGAGTAATGATCACTCAAGGGCGTCATAAATTCATCGGCGGAAATATGGGCGAGTTTGCGATCCGCACCGACATCACCCATCGGCATGGTTTCGATAATCGTCAGATCATGGCCGTGTTCCGCGCAATATTCGGCCATCGGCAGCAGATCTGCTTCGTTGAAATCGCGCAGCGCGACCATGTTGATCTTGACCTGGATACCCGCCGACTGGGCTGCCTCTATGCCAGCCAATACGACGTTAACATCGGCGCCGCGGGTGATTTCAGAAAAGCGGTCGGGGTCGAGCGTATCCATGCTGACATTGATCCGCCGCATGCCATGGGTTGCGAGATGGTCAGCATATTCGGTCAGCAATGACCCGTTGGTGGTCAGCGTCAATTCTTCCAGTTCGCCGGAGGCCACTTTTCTGCCAAGCCGCTGGATAACGTCTTTCATGTCCCGTCTGACCAACGGTTCGCCGCCGGTCAGCCGGATTTTGCGGATGCCGTGGCCGATGAACCGTTCGGCGATCAGGGTGATCTCTTCCAGTGTCAGCAGCTCTGACTTTGGCATGAAGGTCATCTTCTCGGACATGCAATATTGGCAGCGGAAATTGCATCGGTCCGTGACCGAAATCCGCAGGTAATCAATTTTGCGTCCGAAACCGTCTTGCATTAGCCGCCTCATGTTGATCCAATGAGATAGAGCTAGCGTTTTCCGGATAGGCAGGCAACGCCCTATAAAGGTTTTCGTGCTACGGAAAAAGATAGGCGGCTGCTAGCAAACCGGCGTTCCGGCCAGTTAAATCAAGGAGTTTTGAGGTCCAAATATCATCCATCCCGACTGCGCATCCGGCAGAATTCAGGAACCTGTTTCTGCTTTCGTTCCACGAGCGTGATCCTCTGGCCGCAGAAATTGCGTCTTTTGGCTGGCGGGTCCATTCGGCCCGCAGACTGGATAATCTGAGGGCCCGGTTTTTTTCAGCCGGTGCGATGATCGCGGTGATCGATGTCCGCCGAGCCGAAGATAAAGGGTTGAAGGCGATTGCAGAGCTGTCCAGGACCGCTACCGAAGGCGGGATTGCGATATTGGCGTTGGTCGATAGCAGCAAAAGCCAAGAAATCATCGGGCAATGCTTTGATTTCGGTGCAACCCACTATCTGGATTTTGTCGATGCTGGTGCGGATCTCGCCCAGTCGATCAAATATGCCTATCGTTATGTCGAAAATTTCAGAGGCGGCGCCGAACGCGCGAGCCATGAGCAGTCATTGCTGACATTTGCCGATTTGCAATGGTCGATGACCTTGGGCGCGGTCAACGAATATTGGATAAGCGACAGCCTGTTGACCGCGGCTGGTAAGATTGATTTTGGAAAATATCCCGTGACCGGTATCTACCGCGCGCTATCGCGCAAGGAACAGAAGCGCGTACGAGGGGCGATGGGACGTCTGCGCGATGGCGCCAGACAGGCAGCGGTGCCGCACCAGTTCAATGGCCGCCCGGTCATCCATCACTTGCACGAAGCAGATGGCCGCATTTTTGGCAGGATTGAATATCTCGCGAACAACGAGGACGTGGATGACTGGACCGGGCGGGACCTGCTTTCCGGGTTGCGGAATACAGCAGCGGCCCGCACGTGGATTCGACAGAAGTTGGAGCAGGGAAGCCAATTGACGCTGATTGCGATCGGTATCAAAAACTTCCGGATGATCAACGCCGCCTTCGGACGCAGCGCGGGGGATCAACTGCTGCGGATTGTCGGACACAGGCTGATGGATCATACGCAGCGCCAATATGCTGGCCCGCATCTGGTTGCGCGTCTGGATGGTCAGAATTTTTTGATCGCGCTCGCTAATATTCAGAAAAGCGAGATTTCGGATTTTGCCAATGATCTGATTGGCAGCATCTTTGAGGACCTGCAGCTGGAGGGTCGGCCGATCAACCCGGTTGCGCGGGCCGGGGTCGCGATCGGAAATAGCAATTCCAGCGAAAAGACATTGATCAGAAAAGCGGTTCTGGCGCTTGCGGAAGCGACCGCAGCGGATGCTCTGCCGATCAATTTCAGCAATGTTTCGGAAGCTGACGTGCATCTGGAAGAGGTGCTGGAGGATCAACTGGCAGGGGCAATGGGCCGCGGCGAAATTGTCATCGCCTTTCAACCGCAGATAAGAATCGATACGGGGCAGCTTGTCGGCGCTGAAGCCTTGGCACGATGGGAGCATCCCGAATATGGGCTGTTGGGCGCTTCAACCTTGTTCGCCGTCGCGGAACGGGCCGGAGTGATGGAGTCTCTCTCGACTCAAATTCACAAGCAGGCGTTAACACTGGCCGCCAGCTGGCCAGCAAGCCTTGGTTTCTTGCGGCTTTCCATCAATGTCACGGCCGGCGATCTGGCGGCTGCCGGATTTGTCGATGATATGCTGAGGCAGGTCGCCACTGCCGGCTTCGAACCGCGCCATCTGACTCTCGAAATCACAGAATCCGAATTGATCGGCAATTTGGCAACTTCTGCGGACAAATTGCACCGATTGCGAAAGGCTGGCATTTGCATAGCGATTGACGATTTCGGCACCGGCTACAGCAGCCTGTCTTATCTCAAGGAGCTGCCGGTCGATTATTTGAAGATCGACAGTGGCCTGACCGGCGACATCAGCGGCTCGGCAAAGGATCAGGTTGTGGTGCGGTCCATTATCGACATGGCGCACAGCCTGCATCTCAGCGTGATCGCCGAAGGGGTCGAAACCGAAGCTCAGCTTCAGACTCTGGCGGAACAGGGCTGCGAATATTTCCAGGGCTTCCTGCGTTCCGGACCGCTCTCGCCAGATGAATTTGAGGCCTTCGCCTTGCGCAGCAACTAGGCAGAAACGCGTTGTGCCAGTTTCGATAGTCCCGTGGTCAATTGGGTCAGGCCATGCAGGCGGGACTTGGGATCGCGCCATTTGCGCTCGATGAACAATTTATTGTCGGGCCGAATTTTCGCGGTTCCCTTGAGGCGATCGACATAGTCGAGCAGGCCCTGAACATTGGGGAAACGGTCGTTGTGGAAGGTGACCAAGGCGCCGCGCGGCCCCATTTCGATTTTCGCTATCTGTGCGTTCACGCAATTCATCTTGATATGCATGAGCTTGAGCAGATTGTCCGTCTGGATCGGCAGGTCTCCGAAACGGTCAATCATTTCCGCAGCAAAGGATTCGATCTCCGGCAGCGTCTTGAGGCCGTTCATGCGGCGATAAAGGCCCATTCTGAGGGAAAGGTCAGGCACATAGGCTTCCGGTATCAAGATCGGGGCATCGACCGTGATCTGAGGAGAGAAGCTATCGGTTCGGGCTGGCATGCCAGAGCCTTTGGCTTTGGCTTCCAGAATCGCGTCTTCCAGCATCGATTGGTACAGTTCGAAGCCGACTTCCTTGATATGTCCCGATTGTTCATCCCCGAGCAGGTTGCCGGCGCCGCGAATATCGAGATCATGGCTGGCGAGTTCAAAACCGGCGCCAAGACTGTCCAGATCACCCAGAATTTTCAGCCTTTTTTCTGCCTTTTCAGTGATGATCCGGTCCTTGGGCGTGACCATATAGGCATAAGCGCGCGTTTTTGAACGTCCGACACGGCCTCTGAGCTGATAGAGCTGGGCGAGGCCGAAGCGGTCGGCGCGGTGAATGATCAGCGTGTTGGCGCTGGGAATATCCAGGCCGCTTTCGACAATCGTGGTCGAAAGCAGAACATCATATTTGCGGTCATAAAAGGCGGACATCCGCTCTTCCACGGTTGCCGGGGCCATTTGTCCATGCGCGACGACATAGGTCAATTCGGTTGCATGTTTCTTGAGAAAATCCTCGATGTCGGGGAGGTCGGCGATGCGCGGGACGACAATGAACGACTGGCCGCCGCGATAATGTTCACGCAGCAGCGCCTCGCGCAGCGGGATGGGGTCCCACGGCATGACGTAGGTGCGCACGGCCAGCCGGTCGACCGGCGGGGTCTGGATAACCGAAAGTTCGCGCATGCCGGTCATCGCCATCTGCAATGTACGGGGAATAGGCGTGGCGGTGAGGGTCAATACATGGACGTCCGCCTTCATGGCCTTGAGGCGTTCCTTGTGAGTCACGCCAAAGCGTTGCTCTTCATCGATGATGATCAGACCGAGCCGCTGAAATTCGATGGATTTGGCGAGCAGGGCATGGGTGCCTATGACAATGTCGACCTCGCCGCTGGTCAGGCCTTCCTTGGTTTTTTTGGCCTCTGCGGCCGGAACCAGACGTGATAGTCGCCCGATTTTTATCGGGAAGGGCCGAAAACGCTCTTCGAAATTGTTGAAATGCTGACGGGCGAGCAGGGTCGTGGGTGCGATTATCGCAACCTGCATTCCGGCCATTGCAGCGGCAAAAGCAGCGCGCATCGCGACCTCCGTCTTGCCAAAGCCGACATCACCACAGACCAGACGGTCCATTGCCTTGCCCGATGCCATGTCGGCGAGCACTTCCTCGATTGCCTGCTGCTGATCATCGGTTTCCTGATAGGGGAAGCGATCCACGAAACCGGCCATTTCGGCGGCTTCAACGCGGGCGGGCGTCGCCGGTTGCAATGCCCGAGCGGCAGCGGTTCTTAGCAGCTCATGGGCAATTGCCCGGATGCGTTCCTTCAGCTTCGATTTGCGCCGTTGCCAGCCTTCGCCGCCGAGCCGGTCGAGCACAACGCTCTCGCCGCCTTCGCCATAGCGGCTGAGAACGTCGATATTCTCGACCGGAACATAGAGCTTGTCGCCACCGGCATATTTGAGATGGACACAATCATGCGGGCTGGTGCCAACCGGAATGGAAACGATGCCTTCATACAGGCCGACGCCATGCTCGAGATGGACAACCAGATCGCCCTGACTGAGCGCTGACAGTTCTTCGATAAAGGCATCGCTGCTTTTGCGGCGCTTGGATTTGCGGACCAGTCGGTCACCGAAAATATCCTGTTCGGTGAGTAAAGACAGGCTGTCTGTCCGAAAGCCCGACGCGAGCGGCAATATAGTCAGGGCGACCCCGGGGCTGGCCGAGAGGCAGGAATCCCAGTCATCACAGAGCACGGCCGTCTTTACGTCATGGTCTTTGAGCAGATCAAAGATGCGCGCGCGCGACCCCTTGCTATAGCTTGCGACTATGGCAGTGGTTCCGGACTTTGCCAGACTGTTTAGATGGGCGCCCAATGCCTGATAAATATTCTCGTTGCGCGCCCGCTCCGGAGAAAAATCACGGGGCGACGACACCGACATTGACATGACGGCGTCGGATTCTGGTTCGTCAAATTCGCTCAGAACATGGATGGGCGCATCATTCTCGCGCGACCGCCATTCATCCCGCGTCAGATAAAGCATTTCGGGCGGTAGCGGACGGTAGCTCGACAAATTGGCCTTGTCGGCTTCAACCCGGTTCTTGTGATAGTCCGCAATGGCTGCAAATTGGGCTTCCGTTGCGGCTGAACCAGCCGCATCCCGCAAAATTATGCAATCATCTTCGATATAATCGAAAATAGTGGCCAGCCGTTCTTCGAGCAGCGGCAGCCAATGCTCCATCCCTGCCAGTCTGCGCCCTTCCGAGATCGATTGATATAATGCATCGCTCGTCGAAACGGCGCCAAATAGATCACGGTAGCGGGTGCGGAAGCGGGTTATGCTGTCGGCATCCAGCAGAAACTCAGATACCGGCAACAAATCAAGGCCGTCGATATTGCCAACCGTGCGCTGGTCGGCAGGGTCGAACTGCCGCAAAGTCTCTACTTCGTCGCCAAAAAGGTCGATTCGGATCGGTAGTTCGGCACCGGGCGGGAATAGATCGATCAAGCCGCCACGGGCCGCAAATTCGCCGCTGTCGGCCACGGTATCCACGCGCACGAAACCGTTGGCATAGAGGAAAGAGATTAGTTTTTCCTGTTCGACAACCGTCCCGGGCGCGAGGCGGGTGACAAATTCCTTGATTCGCGATGGTGCCAGCACCCGTTGGGTTACCGCGTTGACAGTCGTGACCACCAGCTGTGGGCCGGTGAAGGGGAGCGCCAGCTTGGCCAGCGCGGCAAGCCGGTCCGAAGTGGTGTGCAGCGCGGGGGATGCCCGGTCATAGGGCAGGCAGTCCCAAGCAGGAAATTCAATGATCTCCAAGCCTGGTTCAAAAAACCGGGCGGCTTCCACAACCGCACTCATCGCCGCGTCATCGGTGGCGACAAACATCGTGCGCCGCCCTGACTGGACCGCGATTTCCGACAGAAAAAGCGGGCGATAGCCAGCTGGCACGCCGGCCAGCGTCATACCTTTTTCGGAGGACAATAATCTATCTAGATAAGACACTTACAATCGCTTTTGGATAAAGGACACGAATGTCAATTCGTTGCATCGATATAGTCGAGCTGCTGCATGGCGTCCATTTGCGGACCGCCAAACTCTTGGGGAACGGGCAAGGTGCCAATCGCCCAGGCCATGACATCCACATCATCTTCGACGAGCAGCTTTTCGAACCAGTCCATCTCTTGCTCTGACCAGTCCTGACTGTAGCGATCGAAAAAACCGCCGATCAAAAAATCGGCTTCGCGGGTGCCACGATGCCAGGCGCGAAATTGCAGCCGTTTCAGCCTTGTTTCGCGATCCATATTTGCTGCTCCAACTTGGCTGGTATAATGTACCAGCGAGGGTATAAAGGCGGATAGACATGCGGCCCGATATACTCAATCCATTATTTGGCGAAACCCAGTCGCTCAAGGGCGTCGGCAAGGTGCTGGCCAAGCCACTCGAGAAGCTGCGGCTGACTCGGGTCAAGGATTTGCTGTACCATCAGCCCAGCTATTGGATGCACCGGAAACGCGTCGATGAGCTGGATGAAATCGATGTTGGCGAGACGATCATCGTTGAGGTGACTCCGGTTGACTATCGCACCGGCGGCCCGCGCAGCCCCTTGCGGGTCCATGCAACGGACAAGGTAGGCAATTATATCAGCCTGACCTTTTTCGGGCGCAATCCGGGCTGGCCCAAGAAGTTGCTGCCGCTCGGGGAGCCCAAGGTGATTTCCGGCAAGCTCGAGCGTTACGGTGACGAACTCCAGATGGTGCATCCTGAGCAGGTGCTGGAGCCGGCGCAGGCCGGGGCCATCGCGCTATTGGAACCCATTTATCCATTGGCCGACGGGCTTGGCAATGCGCGCATGCGGCAATTGATCGAGCAGTCGCTGGCGCTTGCTCCAGAGCTGCCGGAATGGATCGAACCAAGCCAGCTCGCTGCGAAAAACTGGATGAGTTGGAAGCATCATATCTTCGCGCTGCACAGTACCGAAAGCGCGGATGCCAGTGACAGGCTCGCCTATGACGAGGTTTTTGCCAACCAGTTGGCCTTCATGCTGGTGCGCGCCAGCAACCGAAGCAAGAAGGGAATCCCCATTCAAGGTGACGGCAGGCTTCGCGACCAGATGAAGCTGCCGTTTGAACTGACCAATGCCCAGAAGCGCTGCATTGCCGAGATAGAGGGCGATCTTGCACAAAGCGCTCCGATGCTGCGGCTGCTTCAGGGCGATGTCGGCTCGGGGAAGACGCTGGTAGCCCTGATGGCGCTGCTATCGGCGGTGGAAGCGGGATATCAGGGTGCCTTTCTGGCGCCGACCGAAATTCTGGCACGCCAGCATTTTGAAAGTCTGCAAAAATTGCTGGCGGGCCTTCCGGTCAATCTCGCGATTTTGACCGGGCGCGACAAGGGCAAGATACGAGAAGCGACCCTGATGGGACTGATGGATGGCTCGATCAATATATTGATCGGCACCCACGCGATTTTTCAGGAGCACGTTCAATATAAGAACCTCGCCATTGCGATCATTGACGAGCAGCATAAATTCGGTGTTTCCCAACGCCTTCTGCTCACCCAAAAGGCCGAACGGACACCGCATCTGCTGGCCATGACCGCCACGCCCATTCCGCGGACGCTGACGCTCAGCCAATATGGTGAAATGGATGTCTCGCGTATCGATGAGCTCCCTCCGGGGCGGCAATCCATCGATACCAGCGTGATTTCGGACCGACGTTTACCAGACGTGGTCGATGGCCTGGCCCGGCATATCGCTTCGGGTGGTCAAGCTTACTGGGTTTGTCCGTTGATCGAAGAAAGCGAAAAAAGCGATCTCGCGGCGGCGGAAGACCGGGCTGCCGGCCTAAAGGCACGATTTGGTGAGCAGGTCGGTTTGGTGCATGGCCGGATGAAGGGGCCCGAAAAAGACCTGGTTATGGGTCGTTTTCAGCGCGACGAAATCAAGGTCCTTGTCGCCACCACGGTTATCGAAGTCGGGGTCGATGTGCCAAATGCCAGCCTGATGATCATCGAAGCTGCGGATCGTTTCGGCCTTGCCCAATTGCATCAACTCCGGGGGCGCGTAGGCCGGGGCAGCGTCAAATCCAACTGCCTGTTGATTCGCGGCGAAACGCTGAGCGAAACGGCGCGCGCGCGACTTACGCTGATGCGCGAGACAAATGACGGTTTTCGGATTGCCGAAGAAGATCTTCGTTTGCGCGGGGCAGGGGAATTATTGGGTACCCGGCAATCGGGCGATGCAGGCTTTCGTGTCGCCACGCCGGCGCAGGTCAATGAGCTGATCGGGGCAGCCACCGATGATGCCCGGTTGTTGCTTGACCGCGATGGCGGACTGGACAGCGAAAGAGGGCAGGCCGCGCGGATTGCGCTATACCTGTTCGAGCGTGACTGGGGCGTTAGTCTGTTGCGGAGCGGATAGCGCCTAGAGGCTGTTGATCTTGTCGAGCATTGCGACGAAATCCGGCTCTCTAATCACTCGTTCGAATTTAAAGCCGTGGCGTCCCTGATGGGACCAGACCAGATAGGCTTCGATACGCCCGGCAACTGGCAATCGAACGATTAACCGGTCGCCCTTTGCCATGTCGATCGGATCGGCCACCATCATGCCATTGGCGGAAATATTGGCAATCCGTACCCGCATTTCCTGAACAGGATGAACTTCGCAAATGGTTTCAAAATCGACCGGGAAACGCGTCGCACGGCGCGAATCTGGCGATGTCTCAGGCGATGCACTTGTCATGTCCCACGAACTCCATAAAATGGTTCAGTGCGACAATAGCCCATGATCAAGAATAAAAGGTAAACGCTGGTAAACGGAAGGTTTCAAGCAGAAGTCAGGATTTGCGAAGCAGGCCGTGCTTCTTTTTTCCTGCCGAAATTTTTACATCCAGATCGATGATCGGAATCATATGCCCGGGGGCCTTGATGGGTTCATCATCGACGCGGGCACCGCCACCGGCGACAAGTCGTTTTGCTTCCCCATTGGATGCACAAAAGCCGATGCCAACCAAGGCATCGATTATAGATATCTCATCCGAGCCAACCAAATGGACCGGCAATTCACCACCGGCACCGCCTTGCTCGAAAGTTTGCTGGGCGGTATCCGCGGCCTCTTGCGCCGCTTTCTCGCCATGGGCCAAGCGCGTGGCAGCATTTGCCAGGATCTTTTTGGCTTCGTTGATTTCGGATCCCTGCATCGATTCCAGACGGGCAATTTCATTCAAATCCAGATCGGTGAACAAACGCATGAATTTGCCAACATCCCGGTCATCGGTGTTTCGCCAAAACTGCCAGTAATCATATGGACTTAGTCGGTCGGCGTTCAGCCAGATGGCACCATCGACCGATTTGCCCATTTTTGCGCCATCGGATTTCGTGATCAGCGGCGTCGTTATACCAAACAGCTCTGCACCGTCGATCCGGCGGCCGAGTTCGATGCCATTGACGATATTGCCCCATTGATCGGAACCGCCGAGCTGCAATGTGCAGCCATATTGGCGCGACAGTTCCAGAAAGTCATAAGCCTGAAGAATCATATAGTTGAATTCAAGAAAGGTCAGCGGTTGTTCGCGTTCCAGCCGCAGCTTGACCGAGTCAAAGGTCAGCATCCGGTTGATCGTGAAATGGCGCCCGACCTCCCGCAAAAAGGGTATATATTCGAGCTTGTCCAGCCACTCGGCATTGTTGACGAGTATGGCATCGGTTGGACCGTCACCGAAGGTCAGAAAGCGTTCGAAACAGGCCCGAATCGATGCAATATTCGCCTCGATCCGTTCGTCATCGAGCAATTTACGGACTTCATCCTTGCCGGACGGGTCGCCAACCTTGGTCGTGCCGCCGCCCATCACAACGATCGGCTTGTGTCCGGCCTGCTGCAGACGGCGCAGCAACATGATCGACACGAGATTGCCGACGTGGAGCGAATCGGCGGTAGCATCAAATCCGATATAGCCGGGAATGATGCTTTTCGTCGCAAGACTATCCAATGCGCCAGCATCGGTTAACTGGTGGATATAGCCGCGATCATTCAGTAGACGCAGGAGGTCAGATTGATAATTGGTCATGGATTGGTGCGTTACATGGGGACAACGAAAGTCGCAATATGCGTTTGAATTTGCAATGCCATCCATCAACTCCGGCATCTGCCATCGACCAGATCACGGTCGAATGGTCGATGACCGAGTCTGGAACGATCTGGTTGAGATATCATGTGGACGGGAAGGTTGAACAAATCAAACTGCCGGACAGTCTCGATCATCCGGAGCGCACAGATGGTTTGTGGAAAAATACCTGCTTTGAACTGTTTCTGAAGCAGCCGGGAAAACAGCATTATTGCGAATTCAACTTCTCGCCTTCGGGCAACTGGGCGGCCTATGGTTTTGATAGCTATCGGGAAGCAATGGTTCCGCTCCCGCTGGCGCAAGCCCCAGAAATATTGCTGGATTTCAGTGACACACATATTGGTCTGGAAGCCGGTTTTACATTACCGGATATATGGATTCAGAATGAGTTTGATGCGGGCCTGTCCGCGGTCATCGAAATGCAGGATGGAGAGAAATCACTCTGGGCTTTGGCGCATCCCGAAGCTAAGCCGGATTTTCACCATCAGGATTGCTTTAAACTGAAAATAGAGGCGGCGGAACGTTGATGAAATTTGGAATTGACCGGCTCGTTGAGGATGCCGAAATCAGGCGGCCACTTGCAGGCAAACGGGTGGCTCTGCTTGCGCATCCGGCATCTGTGACCAGCGATTTGACGCATTCACTTGATGTGCTGGCGACCCTGGAAGGGATCAATCTTACAGCTGCCTTTGGTCCGCAACATGGTCTGCGGGGTGACAAGCAGGACAATATGGTCGAAACCGAGGACTTTCTTGATCCGGTTCACAATATTCCGGTTTTCAGCCTCTATGGCGAAGTCCGGCGTCCGACGGCCGAATCGATGGAAACATTCGACGTCATCCTGATCGACCTTCAGGACCTGGGTTGCCGGATCTACACATTCATCACGACATTGCGATATATGCTGGAAGCCGCTGCCGAGCATGGCAAGACGGTCTGGGTGCTGGACCGGCCCAATCCAGCGGGCAGGCCCATCGAGGGCATGCTGCTCGAACAAGGATGGGAAAGTTTTGTCGGGGCAGGGCCGATGCCGATGCGGCACGGGCTGACCATGGGGGAAATGGGGCACTGGCTGATCAGTCATCTGGGTCTTGATGTGGATTACAAGGTCATCCCGATGCAGGGATGGCAGCCGGAAGGTCCCGGTTTCGGCTGGCCGGAAGATCGCATCTGGATCAATCCCAGCCCCAACGCGCCCAATGTCAATATGGCGCGCGCCTATGCAGGAACGGTGATGCTGGAAGGGACCACGCTTTCCGAAGGGCGCGGCACGACGCGCCCCCTGGAACTATTCGGTGCGCCGGATATTGATGCGCGTGCGGTCATTGCGGAAATGCAGCGAACCGCGCCGCAATGGCTGAACGGCTGCGTTTTGCGGGAAATCTGGTTCGAACCGACTTTCCACAAACATCAGGGCCAATTGTGCAACGGTGTACAGATTCATGCCGAAGGCCCGGCTTATGATCACGCATCTTTCCGGCCCTGGCGGCTTCAGGCCCTGGGATTGAAAGCCATCGGAACACTCTATTCCGGATATGAACTGTGGCGGGATTTTCCCTATGAATATGAAGAAGGCAGATTGGCTTTCGACGTGATCAACGGTGGGCCGGCCTTGCGGGAGTGGATCGAGAATCCATCTTCGAACGCGAAGGATCTGGAAGCGATTGCCGCGCCGGACGAACGGGCGTGGGAAGAGATGCTGGGAGACCATCTTCTCTATTGATATGCTGCACTGCAACATAGTGATTGCAATTGGTGCCAAATCTGATAATTTGTATACATGTTACCGAGCAAAGAAATTTTCGAAGGCGTCGCACTGAAAAAATGTGTGGCCGCGACCTATAACAATACGATTTTCAAGCTGGCGCCGCATATTCTCTACACGCGGCATGACGAAATGTATGTCGATGCCGTGCCGCTTGAAAAAGACGGTCAACCGCCGAAGGAAATCAAGATCGGAACGTTCAAGCTTTCCGGCCTGAAAGACGTTCGCGTGGAAGACCTGCACTTCGAAATGTGCGAAATCTTCGAACCGGCCGCCGAGAAATATGATGGCACAACCCTGTTGGCGGTTGAAAACTAACCCTGCTTGCGGGTCAATTCCTTCATCGCATCGCTCAGGCCATCGACCGTCAGCGGATACATCCGGTCATTCATCAGTTCGCGGATGATTTTAACGCTTTGTGAATAGCCCCATTGTTTTTCCGGTACCGGATTGAGCCATGCGGCGGCGGGATAGGTGTTGGTCAGCCGGTGCATCCACGTCACCCCGGCTTCCTCATTGAAATGTTCCACCGAACCGCCCGGATGGGTGATTTCATAGGGACTCATCGACGCGTCCCCGACGAAGATCAGCTTGTAATCATGGCCATATTTGTGGAGTACATCCCAGGTATTGGTACGCTCGGAAAAGCGGCGGCGATTGTCCTTCCACAGACCTTCATAAGGGCAGTTGTGGAAATAGAAAAATTC
>NZ_JBALTF010000070.1:0-13563 GCF_036964675.1 Parasphingorhabdus sp.
CCGAGCTCGACCTGATTGCCGCCGACACGATTGCCGATACGCCGGCTGTGGCAACACCGTGGCGCGCGCTGATGACCAATATGCCGGTCTGGGCGGTGATCGTCGCCCATTTTTGCAACAATTGGTGGTTCTATGTCCTGCTCGCCTGGCTGCCGACCTTTGTCACCAAGGGGCTGGGTGTCGATTATGCCTCGGTCGGCTATTTTGCGATGATGCCGCATATCGCGCTGTTCCTGTTCATCAACCTTTCGGGCGTTGTCGCAGACAAGTTGATCGGCGGCGGCATGACCATCACGCGGGTGCGCAAGCTGATGATGCTAATCGGTTTTGGAGGCAGCATCATCGCGCTGCTGCTGGTCGGACAGGCGGAAGATGCGGTCACCGCGATCACCATCATGACCATCGGCAGCGCCCTCGGCGCCTTTGCGGTCAGCGGTTTTTTCGTCAACCATATGGACATCGCGCCGGAACATGCCGGCACGTTGATGGGCATTACCAACACCGCCGGCACCATTCCCGGTATTGTCGGCGTGCTGGTCAGCGGCTGGATTTTGGACGTCACCGGATCATGGGCGCTGGTCTTCCAGGTGGCAGCCGGAGTGGCAGCTTTCGGGCTGATATTCTATCTGATCTTTGGCAGCGGCGAGCGGCAGTTCGAGCAGGTGGTGATCCATGCTGAGTGAAAGCAGAAGAACATTGTTGGTGATCAACGGCTTCGGCCTGTTGATCAGTTCGGCGCTGACCGGCTGGTTCTATTTCTTCTTCCTGCTTGGCGAAATCGATCTGTGGCCGGTTATCAACCATCTGCCAGCGGACATTGGCGGTGATCGCCGCGGCTGGAATATGGCGCATCTGGAAGGCATTACCAACGGGCTGCTATTGATTGCATTTGCCGCCGCTGCGCCCTTTATCAAACTCGGTCCGAAAGCGCAGAGCTGGTTTTTCTGGTCTTCGCTGACGTTCGCCTGGATGTTCACCTTGCCCGCCATTGCCAATGCTTTTTTCGGTACAAGAGGCCTCGCATTCGGTGGTGGTCCGTTTGGCGGGAGCCTCGCCAATGATATCATTTACCTGACCGGCTGGCCGCCGATACTGGCCGTGCATATCGCCTTTTTTCTTGGCCTTCGGGGAGCATGGAGACATTATCAATTCATCAAGGATGCGCCATGAGCGTTGGCTCAGATCAGATGCCGGAAATTGTGGTGCGCGCCATACCCTTCGCCTTTTCAGAGAATATCAACCCGGTCTGGCATCCTGAGCGCCATGAATGGAGCCACATGGTCAATGGCGCGTCGCTTTCCATGCCTTATCTCGAGCCCTTTCTCATCAAAACGGTACGCGAGGCATTGAAGCAGGCGAGCGATGCGTCACTGAAAGACGGTGTCTGCGGGTTCATCGCGCAGGAAGGCCATCATTTCAAAAACCATCGTCGCTATAATGATATTTTGAAGCGGGGCGCTTATCCCGATCTCGCCGATGTCGAACAGGAAATGGACACCGATTTTAAACGGTTGCAATCGAAAAGTCTGCGTTGGCGAACCGCCTATACCGCTGGTTTTGAAACCATGACGATGGGGATTACCGAATGGCTGATCAAGGATCGTCGCGATCTGTTCAAACATGCTGATCCGTCGGTTTCTTCGCTGATCCTGTGGCATATGGTGGAGGAAACCGAGCATAAGAATGTTGCCTTCGATCTTTATCAGGATTTATATGGCAGCTATTTGCCCCGGGCCTTTGGGCTCGCTTATGCGAGCTGGCACGTGATGAAATTCACCCGCAGGGCCTATATCCGGATGCTGAGCAAAGACGGCCTGTGGTTTGATATGCGCAGCCGATTGCGGCTGTATAAAATGATCGGGCGTGCCTTTGCCAATATCGGGCCGGCGATGATGAAATCGCTGCTGCCCGGCTATCATCCCAGCAAGGTAAAAGACCCAGACTGGGTGATCCGCTGGGCGCATGCCTATGCAGGATTGAAAGAGAATGAAATCCCGCTGCTGGATACTTCGGATCCAGACATTCCCGCCCATTTTGCCACCAGCTGATTTCAATGAAAATCGCGCGACTTCGGCAATATCCGGACATTGCGCGGATGGCCGCCATTGGACCGGGCGGGATGCGCTGATCGAGCAGCCTCTGCCTGACGCGCCGCCTGCCGGTCCTCGTTGCGATAGACCGGACGGTTGACCTCGTCGGCGCGGGCCATTGGCATGTCGGGCGGTTCGCGGCTGGTGATTGCGTTCAGCATGAACGTGTAATCCTCCACCCGCGACGTCATCAAATGGGTCACGCCTTCGCGGCTGCGCTGCACCTCTCCGGTGGCCAGCATCAGCCGGGCCGCTATCACCGGCCGGCGCATTTTTTCAAAGCGGCTGGCCCAGAGCAGCAGGTTGGACACGCCGCTTTCATCCTCCAGCGTGATGAAAATCGCATTGCCCTTGCCGGGCCGCTGGCGGATCAGCACGACGCCGGCGACCTTTGCCTGTGACCCGTTCTTGGCCCGCGCCAGTTCCGCGCAGCTGAGCACACCCATCGCCCGGAGCCGCTCGCGCAAAAATTCCATCGGATGGCCCTTGAGCGACAGGCGGACGCTTTGATAGTCGGCGACGACATGTTCGCCCTTGGTCATGGCGGGCAGACGGGCATCCTGTTCAAGCCCCAGTTCCTTTGCCTGCGCCGCCTCGAACAGCGGCAGGGTGTTGACCGGGGTCCGGCGGACTTCCCACAGCGCCTGACGACGATCCAGCCCCAGCGACCGGCAGGCATCGGCGTCGGCGAGCAGGCGCAGCGCGCGGGCCGGGAGGTTGGCCTTGTGGGCAAGCTCCTCAATCGTCCGGAACGGACGCGCGCTGACGATTTCGTTCGCCCAGGCTTCGCGAAACCCGTCGATCTGGCGGAAGCCGATGCGGAGGGCGGGCATTTCGCCCCTCCTCTTTAGAAGTCCCGGGTTGGGCTGCCCCCGGCAGTCCAAGATCATGCCGGGGGCATGATCGACCCGGAACTGGGTTGGGGTGGTGTCTCTCGTATCAACATTCGCTTCGCGAGCGTCACCTTGCGGTGCCGCACCCACCCCTTTCCCCTCCCTTGAAAGGGAGGGGCTTATTGCTTCAACCTCCAACCCATTATCCCAGTCACTAAAATTCACATCCGGCTCGCGAATCTCCACCCCATGTTCCCGCGCATCTCGGACAAGCTGGGCGGGCGCATAAAAACCCATCGGCTGCGAGTTGAGCAAGGCCGCGGCAAATACCGCCGGATGATGGCATTTGATCCAGCTCGACACATAGACCAGCCGGGCAAAGCTGATCGCATGGCTCTCCGGAAAGCCATAGCTGCCAAAGCCCTGAATCTGCTTGTAGCAGCGCTCGGCGAAATCCGCTTCATAGCCCTTGGCAGTCATGCCGCTGATCATCTTCTCGCGGAAATGATGGATCGTGCCGACATTGCGAAAGGTCGCCATCGCCCGGCGCAACCGGTTGGCATCGCCGGGCGAGAAATCGGCGGCGACAATCGCCAGCTTCATCGCCTGTTCCTGAAACAGCGGCACGCCAAAAGTCTTGCCGAGCACCGATTTGAGCTCGTCGGGATCATGCGGCGGGCTCGGTGAGGGCAGGGTCACCTTCTCCACGCCGCTGCGCCGCCGCAAATAGGGATGGACCATATCACCCTCGATCGGACCGGGCCGGACAATCGCCACCTGGATCACCAGATCGTAAAATACTCTCGGCTTGAGCCGCGGCAGCATGTTGATCTGGGCGCGGCTTTCGACCTGAAACACGCCGACACTGTCGCCCTTGCACAGCATGTCATAGGTCGCCGGGTCCTCATGCGGGACGTTTTGCAGGGTCCATCTTGCTTCCCCCTCGGGGGTTAAGGGGAGGGGGCTGCCGGACAGGGCATGCCCCCCTTTCCCCTGAAAGGGAGAGAGATTTGGTGGCATCTCACCAATTTCCTCCATCAGATGAAACGCCTTGCGGATGCAGGTGAGCATGCCGAGCGCCAATATGTCGACCTTCATCAGGCCGAGCGTATCAATATCATCCTTGTCCCATTCGATGAACGTGCGGTCGTCCATCGCGGCATTGTGGATCGGCACGGTCTCGTCGAGCCGGTCCTGGGTCAGCACGAAGCCGCCGACATGCTGCGACAGATGGCGGGGAAATTGCAGGATCTGCCGGACCATGTCGCCGACCCGCCTGATCTCCGGATTGTCCGGGTCGAGTCCGGTTTCGGCAAAACGATTGTCGGGTGCCTTGCTCGAATGGCTGCCCCAGACGGTGCTCGAGAGGCGGGTGGTAATATCTTCCGACAGGCCAAGCGCCTTGCCGACCTCGCGGATCGCGCTGCGCGAGCGATAATGGACCACCGTGGCGGCAATCCCGGCGCGGTGGCGGCCATAGCGCGCATAGATATATTGGATCACCTCCTCGCGCCGCTCATGTTCGAAATCGACGTCGATATCCGGCGGCTCGCGGCGCTCCTCGGAAATGAAGCGCGAGAACAGCAGGTCATGTTCCATCGGATCGGCCGAGGTGATGCCGAGCAGATAACAGACCGCACTATTCGCCGCCGACCCGCGCCCCTGGCAGAGTATCTCCTGATCCTGGGCAAATTTGACAATATCGTGGACGGTCAGGAAATAGGGCGCATATTCCATCTTCTCGATCAGCCGCAATTCCTCCTCGACCTTCGCCCGCAACCGTTCGGGAAGGGTCTCGCCATGCCGATCATGGGCGGCGGACCAGGTGAGATGCGCGAGCCAGCCCTGCGGCGTCCAGCCTTCGGGCACCGGTTCTTCGGGATAATGATAGCTGAGTTCGTCGAGCGAAAAATAGATCCGGTCCAGCAGTGTCTGGGTCTCCGTAATCGCTTGCGGATAGTCCCGGAACAGGCGCGCCATTTCTGCCGGGGGCTTGAGAAAGCGCTCGGCATTGGCGGCGAGCAGACGTCCGGCTTTGTCGACCGTGGTTTTCTCGGCAATGCAGGTCAGGATGTCGTGCAGCGGGCGTTGTTCGGCTGTTGCATAGAGCGGGTCATTGGTGGCGATGAGCGGGATATCTGTGGCTGTGGAGAGACTGTGTAGCCTGGCAAGATGCCGCTTGTCCGGACCGGAACGCGGCATGACCGCGCCGAGCCAGATATGGGGGGTTCGGGAGAGAAGCTCTTTGATAAGCCCCTCCCTTTTAAGGGAGGGGAGTTTGGTCGCTCTTGGCTTCATCCGGGGGATGAAGCTGCTACCAAACTGGGTGGGATATGAGGAAGCTGGCTCGATGCCAGCTTCTGAATTTGGTGAGTGGGGACCGGCCCCAACCCGGAACTCCTGAAGAGGAGGGGCTAAAATAATCAGCGCCCAATCCTCGTCGCACCACTCCAGCAAATCCGCCTCGTACAGAAAACACTCCCCCTTCTCCGCCCGCAAGTTCCCGGTCGACAGCAGCCGCGTCAGCCGCCCCCAGCCGCGCCGGTTGAGCGGATAGACAATCATCTCCGGCGCCTCATCGGCAAAGACCAGCCGCGATCCGACGATCAGCTTGAAGTTGGGCAGTACCAGTCCTTCTTCCGCCGCATCCTCGCCCGCCCGGCGCAAGGCGGCATGCGCCCGCACAACCCCGGCGACGCTGTTGCGGTCGGCGATACCAATGCCGGTCATGCCCAGCGACATTGCTTGCATCACCATATCGGCGGGCGAGGAGGCACCGCGCAGAAAGCTATAATGAGTGGAGGCGGCCAGTTCGGCGAAGGCCGTCATTGCGAGGAGCCGCAGGCGACGCGGCAATCCAGAGCCACGCAAAGACGCCCTGGATTGCTTCGCCTCGCTCGCAATGACGCGATCTCTGGTAGCCGCATTTTACGCAAACAGCCCATGCACATACCAGTCCGGGTTCGCTTTCTCCTCGCCATATAGCCCGTGCCGGAATAGCCAGTAGCGCCGCCCGCGGGCGTCCTCGACCCGGTAATAGTCGCGGGTCAGGCCGCCGTTTCCGGGTTGCTGTCCATCCTTGCGCTGCCACCATTCCGACGCGATCCGCTCCGGACCTTCATAGCGGATCACCTGATGGGTCTTGCGCCGCCAGGTGAAGCGATAGGGCGGGCCGTCAGGGACTTCGGCGATCACCTGCACGCGCTGCGGCGGGTCGAACATGTGCAGGGGGCGCATCGGTGGATTGTCGGCAGACAGTCTCTCCCACGGCACCGGTGCCGGAGCGTTGAGCGCGGGCAGGGCAAGCAGGCCCTGTTCGGGGATATGGCTGTCGGCGGCGACAAATTTCTGCACCCGGTCGCGGCCCAGCCTGGTGCTGAGCTGGCTGAGCAGGGCGACTTCATCACCCTGCCGGTCTTCGCCGCCTTCGAGCCGCAATTGCTGCGGCGCCAGCACTTCCGAAGAGACGATGCTCAGCCGGATCAGATCATAGCCGAAGCCGGGATTGAGCGCGTCGTTGAGCGCCTCGATCCGTTCGCGCAGCAGCCGCTTGAACAGCGCCGTATCGCGGGTCGGTGCGCCGGTTTCCAGACCGAGCCGCGCGACATCGCCATCGCAGCGGAACAGCATCATCCGGATCATCCGCGCGCCCTGGCCGCGCTCGTTGAGCCGTTCCGAGGCTTCCGCGAACAGGTCCGACAGACAGGCGAGTGCCGCGTCGATATGGGTCAGTGGCTCGGCAAAGCGGCGCTCGGTGACGACATTGCCAATCCTGCGCAGCGGATCGATCGGGCGGTCTTCGATCCCGAGAATCCGGTCCAGCCGGACCGTCAGTTCCATCCCGAAGCGCGCGGCCAGATTGGCGCGCGGTCGTTCGGCAATATCGCCAACATGATAAAGCCCGGCCCGTTCCAGCGCCTGATGGACCTTGGCGTCCATGGCCAGCGCCGATACCGGCAGCTGCGCCTCGGCGCCCTCCTTCAGCCCATGTCTGGCCAGCACAAGCGCGGCATCGGGGGTTCCGGCCAGAGCCCAGCAGGCGCTATAGCCCGCCGCATCGAGCCGGTCCTCGGCATCCTGCGCCAGCGCTGTCTCGCTGGCATAGAAATGCGCCGCGCCGCTGATGTCGAGGATCAATGCATCGGGCGGATCGACCGCCACCATTGGCGTATAGCGCTCGCAGGCTTCCGCCAGCCGCGACAGCAGATCTGCATCGGCCAGCGGATCATGGTCAAAGGCCAGCAGATCCGGCACCCGCGCCCGGGCATCGGCGAGCTTCATGCCCGGTCCCAGGCCCAGGGACACCGCCTGCCGGTCTGCCGCCATGATCACCATTGCGCCGCGAATTTTTGCGGTCAGCGCAAACGGATGGTCAGGCGGCCCGTGTGCCCTGATGATTCGTTCGGACGGCAGATAGGGCAGGAACAGCGCCAATGTCCGGCGTGCCCTGCGGTTCGCGGAAGATTTGATCGTCACGGTTCCACTCCATTCGGGCGCTCAGCCCGTAAAGACCGCTGCGATGGCGCAGCAAGCTGATATCAAAGACGGGATGGCCCGGAGCATTGGCCTCCAGTGACGAGGAAGGCGCAGCCGCCACGTGCCAGCGGCTGAAGGCAGCGGTCGGCAGCGGATTGTCCGCGTCGCTGCCGGAGCGCAGCAACAGGCTGAGCACGCCCGACTTTTGCGACGACAGCGACAGCCGCCTTGTCGCCGTCAGGTCGAGACCCTTGGGCCTCTTGCCCGACAGTTCGATAATCACCGCGCCGATCGCCGAAGACCTTACGCCGTCGGCCGCGGCACGGAGCACCGCGATGCTGTCCGGCGCATCGACGTGGATGAGGCCGGATGGATCAATGCCCAGTTCCGCCAGCCCCGGTGGATAGAGCCTGCCCAGCCGTCTGGCTTCCCCGCTTTCGCTGATCCACAGGATGGGCCGTTCCTCCCGATCCAAGTTTCGGCAACGCTGTGCCCACAGCAGCGCCATGGCTGCCGCACTCGTCCAATCCGCTTTCTCTACTGCATGCAATTCATGCAGCGCCGCACGCGGCAGGCCATCGGCCCCCGCATTGCCGCGCAAACCGGTGTCGATCCTGTCGACGCCCAAAGTGAAATGGGATGGCTGACCGTCATCCTCCGCCGTGCTTACGCCGGACGTTGCCAATATCTTGGCGAGACGGGCCCGCAAGACAGAAGGTTTCGCTGCTGTCGCCGAAGCCACAGCGGAAGGGTTGGTCGACGCAGGCCTCTCAGCCCGGTCCGGATCCGAATCGATGTTGTTCATGATATGTTCTAATTTATAGAAGAGAACGGCCGGGTCAAGTGATTCCATGACTGTCGGCGGACTGACAGATGGCATGGGCTCGCAGTGAAGGGCGAGGCAAGCGAGCAAAAACTCGTCACAGTGGCTGGCCCTATGATCGCAAGCACGGTTGATTGACCGAATATCATGGTCATATGACAGGTGGTGAAGCCCTGACGGGTGCTGGTTTTGTCGACGTTCCTTAAGCTATTCCCGTTTTTCAGTTGATCGACGACAAGTTCGCCGACAGCATCCATGATGCTTTTTCCAGCGCAGCAATGCGTGCGGTCAGGAGGCTAGTGGCGAAAACATCGTCGGCTTCTTCAGCGATTTCGACAAATGCGCGCATCTGATTGACCACGGTGAGCGTATCGCCGCTCAACTGCTTGACCATGGCATCGACATCGCTCGGTTCCACCTGATCGTCGATGACGCCTTCCTTATTATAGGCTGAAAGGTTAACCGGTGTTTTCGCCCCGAGCACCTGAATCCACTCGATAATTGCGTCGATCGCGGCGGCAAGCTCTTCATACTGATCTTCGGTCAACTTGTGGGCACCGACGGACGACGGTCCGGCCTCGTTCCAGTCGAGCAACGGTGTTTTTTGATCGAGCATATCGGTCGATCCCGTTGTTTCGCTATGCTCGCCAGCTATTTTGCTACGGTCGGCCTGCTTGCTATTGCTCTGCATTTTACGAAGCTCGACAGTTTTGACAGTCATATCATTGGCTTTCTTGCTGGTCTTCCTAGCGTACTTCCCGAACTGGCACGAACTGGCGGAGCTCGGTACCTCGGGAAACTACGCATTGCTCGCGATTGGGTTCCGTGCAGGCAATCAGCAAAGGGGGGCGCAATCTCCCGGTCACAACCCTCGGCAATATTCTATCGCTGGCGATGCAAAGCTTGTCTTGATTGCCGGTTGTTGCGCGACCAGATGATCCCGAGTTGAAAAACAGCAGCATTTGGCAATGAGGGTAGCTTGTGGTTGAAAGACTTCGGATATTGATTGAATCATCGCGTTTTCAGAATGCGATCATGGCGGTGATTGTCATCAACGCGATCATCATCGGGATGGAAACCTCTCCCGTGCTGATGGAACGCTATGGCTCGATACTTGGCGCTCTCGACCAGATTGCGATCGGAATTTTCATTGTCGAAATCCTGCTCAAGCTCTTTGTCTACCGCCTGTCTTTCTTCAAAAATGGCTGGAATATCTTTGATTTTGTGATTGTTGCAGTGGCGCTGCTGCCGACCGGCGGAAGCCTGTCCGTCCTTCGCGCGCTACGCATATTGCGGGCCTTGCGCCTGGTCTCGACCATGCCGAAGATGCGCAAGGTCGTGCAGGGTCTGTTTGCGGCAATCCCGTCGATGGGCACGGTCATCATTTTGCTTGCTCTGGTTTTCTATATTGCTGCGGTGATGGCGACCAAATTATTCGGCAGCGAGTTTCCGCAATGGTTCGGTTCGATTGGTGCATCGCTCTATTCGCTGTTCCAGATCATGACGCTGGAAAGCTGGTCAATGGGCATCGTCCGCCCGATCATGGAAGTCTATCCCTGGGCCTGGGTGTTTTTCGTACCCTTTGTGCTGGTTACCAGCTTTGTTGTACTCAACCTGTTCATCGCGATCATTGTCAACGCGATGCACGAGGAAGCCGATGAAGAGCAGACCGCCCAGCGGGATGAAATATTGGAAGAGATCCGGGCGATCAGGCGTGAGATAAAAGCACTGCGAAGCTGATCATCAGCCAATCATCAGCCATTTTCTGACAGGCGACAGCGCCCTTTTTTCCGCGGCACGCCATTGCCGGAAACAATCTCGAAACGGCAGTTTTCCTTGCCGATCGTGATGCCGGTGGCGCCGCCGTCACCTTCTGTCCTGTTCATGCGTCGGCTCGCCTCAATCGCCTTAACAAAACTAGCCATCGTTTTTTAGCGAGAAAACTGTATTGGTTGATTACTATTTTTTGTAAATTTAAGGAGTAAAATATGAAGAAATTTCTGACCCTCTTGACCGGCACAGCGCTGCTCGCTGCTGCACCAGCCCTGGCACAAGATGCTGCACCGGCTGTCGAAGCTCAGGTTGGCATGAAGGTTGTCGGGCCCAATGGCGGTGATGTGGGCATAGTGGAATCCGTAAGCGATGGCGCCGTGGTGGTGGATACCGGCACGAATAAAGCTGCGCTCGGAACCAATGCCTTTGCGAAAACAGACAATGGCCTGTCGCTCATGATGACGAAGGCTGATCTCGATGCTGCTGTCGAAAAAGCGGCTGCCGATGCACAGGCCCAATTGCTGGCCAGCCTGACCCCGGGCACCGAAGTGAAATCGGTAACCGGAGCCGCGGTGATCGGTACCATAAAGGAAAAAGACGCCGAATATGTGACCGTGGACCATGACGGCCAGGCGGTGAAGCTGCCGGTCGCAGCTTTCATGACTCAGGGTGATGATGTCTCGATCACGATGACCGAAGACGAATTCAAGGCCGCTATTGCCGGCACCCAGTCCCAATAAGCTTTTGGCTCTGACAGTGGCAGGACAAGGGTCCTGCTGCTGTTAGTGGCTGAACTTCAGCGCCAATTCATACATTGCCATCGCCGCCTGGGCTGCCTCGCCGCCCTTGTTCTTGCGGGTCTTGTCGGCACGCGCCAGCGCCTGCTCTTCATTCTCGACGGTGATGATACCATTGCCGATCGCCGCGCCATCCATGGTCAGCGCCATGATTCCGCGCGCGCTTTCACCGGCGACAATTTCAAAATGATAGGTTTCGCCGCGGATCACCACGCCGATCGCGACAAAGCCGTCATAGAGATCGCTGTCGATGGCCAGCGAGATAGCGGCGGGAATTTCCAGCGCCCCCGGGACGGTCAGCACTTCGTGCTCGTGACCGGCCGCTTTCAGCGCATCGGTCGCGCCCTCGATCAGCATGTCGTTGAGATGGTCGTAAAAACGCGCTTCGACGATCAGGAATTTTGCCATTTTCTTTGTCTTTCTGCTTCTTAAGCCCCTCCTTTTCAAAGGAGGGGTTGGGGTGGTTTCTCTCGTCGAAGAATAGTTCTTCGGTTTTTCCATTCACTGCCGGCGGTACCATGGTTGGTCGCTTGCGCGAGCGATGCTGATGCATCGCCACCACCCCTTGATCCCCTCCTCTGAAGAGGAGGGGCTGATGATCGCTATGCGCTCTCCAGCTCTTTCGCTGCTGCGCTGCCATCACCGGCCGGCACCGCCCGCTGCCCGATAATCCGGAGCCCATAAGCGTCCAGCCCGACCAGGTCATGGCTGGTATTGGTCAGCAGTTCCATATCATGGACACCCAGTTCGGTCAGGATTTGCGCGCCAACGCCATAGTCGCGCAGCTGGTCCATCGCCGGTGGCTTGCCGCCGCCAAGGCTGCGGACCTGCTGCGAATATAAGTCGGACACGCGCGGGCTGATGAAGACGATGACACCAGCGCCTTCCTCACCGATGATCTTCATCGATTCCTGCAGCATGTTGGCGCGACCGGTTTCCTGCCCGAACAGGTCGGGGAAGATCGCGGTCGCATGCATCCGCACCAGGGTCGGCTTTTCCGGATCGACATGGCCCTTCTGCAGGACGATCTGCTCGCTCTCGGTCGCCGTATTATAGAATGTGATGGCATTCCATTCGCCGCCCCAGCGGCTGGTGAAACGCGCTTCTTCGCGGCGCTCGGTCAGATGATCATGGCGCAGGCGATAGGCGATCAGATCGCGGATCGTGCCGATTTTCATGCCATGATGCTGGGCAAATTCGATCAGATCATCGAGCCGCGCCATCTCGCCATCGTCCTTCATGATCTCGCAAATCACGCCAGCCGGGTTGAGGCCAGCCAGCCGCGAGACATCGACTGCCGCTTCAGTATGGCCAGCGCGGACCAGCACGCCGCCGTTGCGCGCCTGCAACGGAAAGACATGGCCGGGGGTGACAATCTCTTCCTTGCCCTTGGTCCGGTCAATCGCGACCGCGACCGTGCGCGCCCGGTCGGCAGCGCTGATCCCGGTGGTGACGCCATCGCGCGCCTCGATCGACGTGGTGAAGGCGGTTTCATAAGCGCCGCGGTTATTCTGGCTCATCATGTCGAGGCCCAGTTCCTCGACCCGGTCCCGCGACAGCGCCAGACAGATCAGCCCGCGGCCATATCTGGCCATGAAGTTGATCGCATCGGGAGTCGCCATTTGCGCCGGGATGATCAGGTCACCCTCATTCTCCCGGTCCTCGTCATCGACCAGGATATACATCCGGCCGTTGCGCGCTTCGTTGATAATCTCTTCCGCTGTCGCCATCACGCCGCTGCCGCCGCGTATCAGATAACTCTCCAGCTTGCCGAGCGTTTCCGCAGTCGGGTTCCAGTCCTCCTGCCCCAGGCTGCGCAGACTGTTGGCGTGCAAACCGACGGCCCGTGCCAGACCGGCGCGGGTTTCCTTGCCCGATTCGATCAGTTGGGTCAGTTGCTCGATCAATATTTTGCTCATGGACTCGCCTTTACAATGTGATTTGTAACTTTTCTATCACACCATAATGTGACGCGTCTAGAGAAAATATCACATTGGCTTCACATAGCACCTCAGCGGGTCGCTCCGGATTGCTTCGCTATGCTCGCCATAACAACTTGCCTGACTCAATTCGTTCGTCCTGAGCTTGTCGAAGGGCGCCTTCCGCCCGAGAATAATCAGGACGAACGCCAACTTAAGCCCCTCCTTTTCAAAGGAGGGGTCGGGGTGGTTTCTCTCGTCGAAGCAGGGGCCTTCCGGTTCCAATTCGTTTCTGTCGGTACCAGACTAGTTCGCTGAAGCGAGCGATGCTTGCGCATCGCACCAATCGTTCACCCTCGCCCAGCTGCATCCAGCCGCCTGCGTCTTCCTCACATAGCGACTGCCGGGCAGCGAAATTGCGGCTGATTTGCGCTTGGCGTTCAGCGCTTCCCGGGCAGCATCCGCCGCAGCGTATTGTCCTTGACCACATAGTGATGGAACAGCGCCGCCAGGGCATGCAGGCCGATCAGAAAATATCCGACCGTACCGAATGTCTCGTGCAGTTCCTTGATCTGCGATGACAGCGCCTTGTCCGGCGCAACCAGCGCCGGCAGCTCGAGCCCGAAAAAGGGAATGGTCTTGTCGGCGGCGCTGAGGATCAGCCAGCCGGCAATCGGCATCGCCAGCATGAACGCATAAAGTGCCAAATGGGTCCCTTTGGCAAACAGCATTTGCCACGCAGGCGGTTCCGGTTTGATCGGTGGTTTGGCAGAGAGCAGCCGGACAAGGATCCGGATGATCACCAGCGCCAGCACCGACAGGCCAAGCATGAAATGCCAAGTCTTCAAACCC
>NZ_JBALTF010000071.1:0-2446 GCF_036964675.1 Parasphingorhabdus sp.
CTGATTGAAATCGCTCAAAATGGCCTGTTTTGGTACTCAAAACAGCAAATTTCCCTGTTAATTCCCTAATAGCAGGGTAACTGGACACTGAGACCGGTTCGCGACAGACTGCGTCGCGCACCACCTTTTTCCTTAATTTTCAATGTCTCGTGGCACCGCCACCGTTTGCCAATTTAAGACCGAGTTCTTAGAGGGTTAGCCCACGTCGTATGGGAGCTCCGGTGACCAGAGACCATTTGGCCGCGGCCATAGTAGGGCATAATGCCCATTTATCTCCATGGCCCCAGGTGCTGGCACCAGATGCACTATTGGAATTGGGTGGTTTTGAGCTTCAGTTGAAGCCAAGTAGCTCGCGCTGTGCTGTCCAGCAGAGCGGTACGCTGCCGATACGCAAGATCTTGCGGCCGGTGAGATCAGCTGGCTGAGTGCCATCAATAATCGTGGAGATAATATCTGGAGCTAGTCGGCCATACCGAGGTGCCTACATGGCGCTTCATGTGGAGTAGGTACGATCATCCCGAAAGCAACTATCGGGCCGCCCGCGCGCGATTCGGCGACGATCTCGCCGGACGCAGGATCACTCATCCGGGACAAATCCTGCACGCCGCTGGCAGCTCGATACGGTTCCAAAATATGGTGACGACCTGCTCGACGGACACACCGTACTGAGTTATTTCACTGATTATCTTGCCGACCTTGATAAGGCTGGTCTCAAGGCCGGGTGCGGTTTGGACAGGGATGATGATATTGCCATTGCATATATTGCAGGCGCCTATAACAAAGTGGCCGAGTATCGGAGGACAATACTGGCTGAGTGAACGGCGCCACAATCAGGATGGACCGGTAACGCCAATGCCAAGTCTCTCGTTGGCCTAACCTGCTCCGCGTTCAGCCTCGCTACGAAGGGTGATAAAGCTTTTTGGTCTTGCCAAGAGCCAAATCGGTTTTCACGCAGGTATCCCAGCGAGCACCCGAATTGCAAAGATTTGAAGCCAGCTGAGCTGTTTCCGCGCGCCCTCAGATCATGTCACGGCGTCAAGCAACGGCGCCAAAGAATCAAGCAGCGCCATGGGCGTTTCAGCGTTTGACAGCGCCGGAACAGCGTCCCGTTGCATCAGTCCGGTTGTCATACCGATGCTTACCGCCCCCGCACTGTTCGCCATCCGCATTTCCAGCCCGGGATCGTCGCCGACCACGACAATATTCTTCGCCGCCGCCGGTCCGAAACCCATCGAACGCGCGGCAGCATCAAAGGCTATCCGTGACGGCTTGCCCAGCACCTTCGCGCGTTTGCCGGTGAGTGACGTAATCATGACATTGATCGCAAAACTTGCGCCAATCGCACGCCCTGTCGCAGTGGCGAAGAAGGGAACATGGCTGGCAGTCGTCAGGATCGCCCCGTCCCAGATCGATTGGCAAGCAGCCTCCATGTCGGGGAATGTGAATTCGCGGAACCAGCCAGTGTAGACTGCCTCGACGCCGGTGGCCGTTTCGGTTGGCCCGATGACCGTAATACCAGCATCTTCAAGCGGCGCGCAGACACCTGCATTGCCGAGGACACGGACACGGCTTATGCCTTGCTTCAGGAACCAGATGGCGGCGGACGAGGACGGCGTCATCATTTCGTCATCACGAACATCAAATCCGGCATTGCGCAGCGATGCAGCATAAGCTGCAGGAGCTTTGGCGGTGCCATTGGTGAACACGCGATAGGGGATCCCGCGGGCACGCAGCGCGGCCAGCGTTTCGGTGGCAAAGGGCAAGGCTTTGTGCCCACCACTGGCCGCATCGCCCAGGGCAATGGTGCCGTCCATGTCAAAGATAAACCCGCTGGCATTTTGAACGCGCGCAATGATCTCCGGTTTCATAGGCCTGTTCCGGAATGCAAGGCGATGCGCAGGCCGGGGCGTTCGACGATTATGTCGCGAGCAGCGGGCTGCGCAGCAAGTTGTTTGAGCAGCGCCATCAGGGGCGCGACTTCGGGCTTGTAGGTTGCGCGCGAACGCCCGGCGCTCAGCATGGCATCCACCTGATCGCCGGGCATCACTGCGCGGAGAAGGAATTCTTCATCGTCCATGGTCGCCCCGAATTTCTTGCGCAGATCGGCAAATGCCGGAAAATCGGGTTCTGACATAATGACCTTGGCATGGGGGCGATCAAGTATGGCGGCCTCTACGCTCTTGTCGATGGGGTTGGTCGGCTTGCCAAATTTTCCGAGCACATAGCGGATGACCTGATCGCTGACCTGGGCATATCGCCGCTCGCCGATCACGTTAAACAGCGCCTGGCTCATGACCATTTGCGGGAAAGGCGTGACCATGATCGGATAGCCGAGTTCTGCACGCACCTGTTCGGTTTCGGCAATCACGTCGGCGAGGCGGTGACCAAGGCCAAGTTCTTCCAGCTGCCGCTTGGTCGTTGTCATCACGCCCCCGGCAATCTGATG
>NZ_JBALTF010000071.1:2542-13456 GCF_036964675.1 Parasphingorhabdus sp.
GTGGCGCAGGAAGCTGGCGTCAAATCCTTGTGGCGCTCCGGGTGGCAATCCTTCGGCGCGGGCGACACGCTGCCAATAATCGGAGAGCTGGGCGAGCACATCGCGGTCAATCTCTACGTCATGGCCCGCTTCAACAAGATTGGCGACCATCCGTTCCGCATTGGGCAGAGATGAACCGTCACCCGCAGGTCCAATGCCAACATGGATCGCCGAGATACCGAGTTTGGCCGCCTCCAGGCTGGACATCTCGCCGAGGCCAAGCGTGTTATGCGCGTGAATTTCCAATGCCCGTTCGCCGATCACGGCCTTGACTGCCGGAGCCAATGTACGGACACGGTCGATCGACATCAGACCGCTCGGGTCTTTCAGGTAGAAGAGGTCAATATCGGGACTCGCCATCAACGCCTTGGCAAAACTGGCGTAAAAGGCGTCGTCATGAACATCGGACAGCGTGAAGGTCAGCGCGGCCATGACTTCTGCCTCGCCTTCCTGCTTGATAATCCGCGCCGCTTCGATCACCGCAGGCACTTCATGCATCGGATCAAGCACCACGAACCGGCGGATACCATTTGCCTGCAGTCGCCGGTAAACGAGTCGCATGAATTCCGGGTCGGCCTGTTGCCATGCAATGAAGCGCAGTCCGGTGGTGATGAATTGCAGCGGGGTTGTCGGCATCGCCGCGCGCATCCGCCTTATGCGTTCCCAGGGGTTGTTCTGGAAATAGCGGACGGCAACCGCCATATGACTGGACGACGTAAAATCCACAGCGCGGAAACCGGCGCGCTCGGTCAGGGCTGCCGCTTGCAACATGTGCGCGCTATTCAGTCCGGTCGCCCCCCACAAGCTCTGGTTGCCATCGCGCATTGTTACATCGACAAGCTTGATCGTCATTGCGGCAGCCCTTCAAAAAAACTGGTATCGACGCCGCCGGCAATGAAACGCGGATCAACCGCGATCATCCGATGCAGGTCACATGTCGCATCAACACCTTCGATTGTGAGACGGTCGAGCGCATTGCCAAGACGCATCACCGCCTCTTCACGCGTTGCACCGGAAACGATCAGCTTGCCGATCAGCGAGTCGTAAAAGGGCGTCACTTCTCCGCCGCTGGCCATGTGCGTGTCGATGCGGATGCCCGGCCCCGCAGGCCAGACAGCGCGGGTAACCGTACCCGGTGACGGTCTGAAATCAGAGTGCCAGTCTTCGGCATTGATCCGGACTTCAATCGCGTGGCCGAGCGGCTGAACCATATCCTGGGTCAGGGACAAGGCGGCCCCGCCCGCAATCAGGAGCTGCTGCTCGATCAAGTCGACGCCGGTGATCTGTTCGGTGACAGGATGCTCCACCTGAATGCGTGCATTCATTTCGAGGAAATAGAAATCAAAGCTTTCTGCATCGACAAGGAATTCGACCGTCCCTGCGCCGCGATAGTATAGATGCCGGGTCAGGTTGACCGCCGCTTGCTCTATGGCCGCGCGCTTGTCGTCCGGGATCGCCGGGGCCGGGGCTTCCTCGACCAGTTTTTGAAAGCGGCGCTGGATCGAACAATCCCGCGTGCCGAGATGGATGGCCGATATGCCGTCGCCCAGCACCTGAACCTCGACATGCCGCCCGCGCGCGATGAACCGTTCAACATAGATACGGGAGTCGCCAAATGCGGCTTGCGCCTCGGTCATGGCGAGATCTATCTGGCTGTCGAGTTCTTGCGGCACATCGACGCGCTTCATCCCGCGCCCACCGCCGCCCGAAACAGCCTTCAATAGCAACGGATAGCCAGTGCGTTCTGCCTGCGCCCATACCGCGGCTTTGTCCGCAGCAGGCCCGCCGGGCACGACGGGAAGTCCGGCCTCGATCCCGACCTTTCGCGCCATCAGCTTGTCACCCATCGCGTCCAGGCTTGAAACGTCGGGGCCGACAAAGATGATCCCGGCATCTGTTGCCGCAACTGCAAAGGCGGCATTTTCAGAGAGAAAGCCATATCCGGGATGGATCGCATCTGCCTTTGCGGCTTTTGCAGCGGTGATTACAGCATCAACCGAAAGGTAGCTTTGCGCAGAAGCTGCCGGGCCAACGATCACCACTTCATCGGCCATTTGCGCAGGCAGACTGTTCTGGTCCGCTTCAGATGCGCCAAGGATCGTAACAATTCCCATGCGCTGGGCGGTGCGGATGACGCGCAACGCGATTTCGCCGCGATTGGCAATGAACAGGCGTCTGATCATGCGAGCCGCATCAGCGTCGCATGTTTGTCGGTCATCTTTCCATTTTCGGCAAGTATCTCGGCAATAGTGCCGCTAGCCCCGGCATGGACCGGGTTCATCAGTTTCATCGTTTCAATGATGCCGACGACCTTGTCGGCATCAACAACGCTGCCAATCTCAACGAAGGGTGGAGCGCCGGGCGACGGTGCGCGGTAAAATGTACCGGGCAGGGGCGCGCGAATGGCCGACGCATCCTCTTCCAGCGGGATATCCGCAGCGGCCACTTTGGCTGCAGGAGCCATGTCGTCAGAATAGTCCCATTCCTGCGTCCAGGCGTCGCCATCACGCGTTACGCGGAGGCGAAAGCGCGGCGTCTTTACATCCAGCGTCTGATACGCACTGCCACCCAGAATCTCTACAATCTCTGCAATGTCTTCAGGTGTCAGGGGTAAATCCTGGCTCATGTTTGCCCTTTCAGCAATGCGCGTGCGTCGGCGATAATGGCATCGGAGAACGCCACATCGTTGAAATGCGCATCGATGGCGGTGACCGGGACATTTGCCGGCATAACGCTCTTCAGATATTCCGCGAAAGGTGCCGGTTGGCTGGTGTCCTGGATATGCCCGTCTGGACTGTCGTGGTTGGAAAAACCGCCAAGCGGTGTGAAGATGTGGACCGGTCCCTTGGCCTCTGCAACAACCGTCACAAGATGATCAGCAAGCGCTCTCAGTTCCGGCAAATCGGTGCGCACGGCGGTGAGTTGCGGGTTATGTTCATGGTAACGCTTGCCGGGAAACTGCGCGCGCGCTGCATCTATCGGCCCTGCGATGATGAAATCCGCATTGCCGGGCGCGAAGATCGTCGGCACACCGCGCCGAAGGCCTGCCTTGCCGCGATCTGGTCCTGTGTCGGCGAGACCCCCGTTCAGATGATCCACCATCTCGGTAAGCGAAAGATCAAGCACCAGCGCGACGTCGCGTTCAGCCGCGATGGCATCGAGTGTCTGTCCGCCCGCGCCTGAGGAATGGAACACCATCACTTCCGCTCCATCAGCTTCCAATGCTTCGCGGATACGGCGCACGCTTTTCTCGGTGGTGGAAAGTGTTGTGATGAGCACCAGTGGACGGTCCGCGAGTATTTCAGGATCATAGCCTTTGGCCATGCCTGCTACGGCCAGGGCGGCGTTGCGGTAGACATCGCGGCTTATGCTATTGATACCGGAAACATCGGTCACCGCGTTCATCATCGCAATGTCCTTCACCCCCATATAGGGCGCGGTAAACCCGGAGGCCATGGTCGATACGATCAGCTTGGGCAGTCCGTAAGGGAAGCTCTGCATCAATGCTCCGGCCATTGCACTGCCCATTGATCCGCCGACCGCGAGCATACCGGAAAATGGTCGTTTGGCATGATAATCATGGGCTGCCTTGATAGCGCCTTCGATCATCACATCCTGACATTTGCCTTCATGGCCGAGGGCACGGACAGACTGTATATCCGTGCCGGCAGCGGCGGTCACTTCATCCGGGCCAATCTCGGCGCCGCCGATGGTTTGCCTGATACTGGCATCGAGATGGACAACTTCAACGCCAGCAGATTCAAGAACTCTCCGGACAAAGCGCGCTTCTATTTCCTTGGTATCCTGGGTAATGATAAGCAGAACGCGCGGCAATTCGCTCATGTTTCTCTCTCCTGTAACTCGGTGACTATACCTGCATGGAAAGTGCAGAGTTTGCACGACTCAAATCATTCGTTATGTTGCACCTCGTGAAACAGGTCCGCCATGCTTAATCAGAAAGTCAAATCTGTACGTGCCCTTGAGCGCGGGCTTGATGTGCTGCTCGAAATCCAGTCACGCCGCGCCGCCAGTCTGCATGAATTGCACGAAGCCCTCGGTCTCCCCAAGGCGACCTTGCTGCGCATGCTGGTCACATTGGGCAGCAAAGGATTGGTTTGGCAGCGATTGGCAGATGGCGCCTATTTGCCGCATAATCAGAATGTCGCCGAGAATCTTGAAATCACTAAAGAGCGTATCGCCGAGATTGCATCGCCGCATATGGAAACACTCAGTTCAATCGTTGCCTGGCCGTCGGTTCTGGCCGTGCCAAGGCTTGATCATGTGGAAATTATCGAAACCAACAGCCCCTTATTCCGCCTGGATGCTGCTACCTTGGGGCCTGTTGGAGTGAAGCTATCCTACATCCACACCGCCACCGGAAGGGCCTATCTCGCGACCTGCCGGGCCAGCGAACGCGATGCCATCATTGCTCGGCTCCGGCCAAAAGATGCAAGCGATGAAAGCGAACAGCTTCTTCGCGACATTCTCGATGCGACAGCGAAGCAGGGCTATTCTGTGCGCGAACCCGTGCACCCATGGCCCGACCGCAGCAAGCAAATGGTTTTGCGCGATGGCAGGCATTCGATGGGTGTTGTGGTCAAGGCGCATGGCGACCCGGTTGCCTCGATCAACATAACCTGGCTAAACAAACATACGACCAGCCAAGAAGTCATCGAAAGGCATCTGGGCGCCTTGCAGGTGACGGCCCGCTCGGTCGGTGCTGCGCTGGAACAGTCGAGTGGTTGATTTCATCTGGTGAAAGCCGCGCCCCTTGCCATCGCTTACCGAACAGTCCAGTTTTGTCTCCATAACTAGGAGGGCGTGAATGCGAAGCTGGCAATTAAATAAAGGTGCATCATCACTAGATGATATGGTTCTGGTGGAGCGCGACAAACCCGAGCCCGGGCCAGGCGAACTGTTGATCCGGGTGCGCGCCTGCTCACTCAACTACCGCGATTCGCTCATTCCCAAAGGGCAATATATGGGCGGCGTCATCGACCGCGACATCACTCCTTTGTCCGATGGAGTCGGAGAGGTTGAAGCGATCGGCGCAGGCGTGAAGCGCTTCCAGGTCGGAGACCGCGTCGCCGCCACTTTCTTCCAGGGGTGGGACTCCGGGATACCGGACGGAACATATCCTGCACTCGGCGCCCCCCCGGCAAAGGGCATGCTGGCTGAATATGTTGCCCTCCCGGAAACCGGCGTCGTTCCGCTTGCAACCTCACTCAGTTTTGAAGAAGCCGCGACGCTTCCCTGTGCCGGAGTGACTGCTTGGAATGCGCTGATGGAAGGCTTCCCTCCGGTAAAGCCGGGCGCCTGGGTTGCCGTGCTGGGCACGGGCGGCGTTTCCCTGCTCGCGTTGCAAATTGCCAAAGCGGCAGGTGCGCGCGTGATTGCGACATCGTCGTCTGACGAGAAGCTTGAGCGGGTCAAGGCCATGGGCGCAGATGCTGTCATCAACTATCGGACCACGCCAGCATGGGGTGAGGAAGCCGCGCGGATCACCGGTGGGGTGGATCATGTTGTCGAGGTTGGCGGACAGGGAACTCTCTCCCAGTCGATGCAGGCAATTGGTTTCAATGGCGAAATCGCGCTCATCGGCGTGCTCGCACGTGAAGGCAATGTCACGCCGCGCGACATGATGTTCAAGGCCGGCCGTATGCGGGGAATTTTCGTCGGTTCAGCGGAGATGGCGCGCTGCCTGAACAATGCGATTGACGCAAATGCGATCAAGCCTGTCGTCGACAAAATATTCGGTTTTGACGATGCAAAGGCCGCTTACGCCTATCACGCATCACCGGCATTGTTCGGCAAAACCGTGATAGCGCTGTGATGGCGCCGTTTGTTTTTAACGACAGCGCGCGGCGCTTTGATGGCGTTCGCTTGCTGAAAGACGTGTTGAGCTGGAAAGCTGAAAGGACCGCCTTATGACAATGCTTGGATTTGGACAGCGCGTAGGCCAGATTATCCAGATGGCCTATGTGGTCGAGGATATTCGGGCTTCGATCGATTGGTGGATCAAGGATGCCAATACAGGACCGTGGTTCCTGCTCGATCATTTCTGGGCCGACGATCAGGTCTATCGCGGCGAATCATCAATGGCAGACGTAACCATCGCCATGGGGTTCGCCGGGCATATGTGCATTGAACTGATCCAGCCGCTCGACAATAATCTCTCGGTGTACCGCGAGATTATCGAGCGGCGCGGATATGGTTTTCACCATGTCGGGCTGTGCGTAGCAGACGTGGACGCCGAAATTGCCGTTTATGAAGCGCGGGGCTATGAACTTGCCTTCCGCGCGAAGGTGCCGACCGGCGGCGCAGTCGCCTATATGGACGGTGGCGCCGCGAATCCGGGCTTTCTTGAATTGATCCCCGCGACCCCCGGCATGGATGAAGTCTTCACCAAATTCTGGCGCGCGAGCGTCGATTGGGACGGGAGCGATCCGGTGCGTCCTTTTGGCTAGGTAGAATGCTCGCTTGTCTGCCAGGCGCGCGATAATTTGCTGGTGTGCCGGCAAATAAACAGATGGTAAGGTCATTTCATCTAGTGAAACTGCTTCACGTATCTCGTTTGTGTTGCTTACAATGTTCGAAGTCGGAGTTAAGTTCGGGTTTCAATCTAGTTTTGGTATCGCAATAAACCTGAGCAGATGTAGGGAGAGAGATTATGAAAACAACCACCGCAACACTCATGTCGGGAGCCGCGCTGGCCCTCGCTATGCCCGCTTTCGCGCAGACTGCGCCTGCTGAGCAAGCTCAAGGCGGAATTCAGGAAATCGTCGTGACGGCTCAAAAGCGTTCGGAAAATGTCCAGAACGTGCCGATTGCTATTTCTGCTTTCACTGCAGAGGCGCTGACCGAGCGGGCGGTCACGAGCGTTGCTTCGCTGTCCAATCTCGCGCCCAATGTGACGCTTGATGCAGGAACGCCCTTCTCTGGTTCATCAGCGGTTCTGTCTGCTTATATTCGCGGCATCGGCGCCAACGACTTTGCGTTCAACATTGATCCAGGCGTCGGCATTTACCTGGACGGCGTCTATCTAGCCCGCTCTGTCGGCGCGAATCAGGAGCTGCCCGACGTCGAACGCGTCGAAGTTCTGAAAGGTCCGCAAGGCACATTGTTCGGTCGCAACACGATCGGCGGCGCGATCTCGATTGTCACGCATGATCCGGGCGACGTATTCCGCTTCAAGGGCGATGTGACGGCCGGACGGTTTGGCCTGATCCAGACCCGCGGCACCGTGGATATCCCGCTCGCCGATTCGCTCAGTTCCTCGCTCAGTTTTGCAACCAAGAATCGCAATGGCTATGTCAAGCGCATGGCATTTCCGGGTGCTACGAATTTCGATTCGACGCCGATCACTAACTTCAAAGCTGCGGGCTATGACAATGTCGGCCTGGGTTCTGAAGGCGGCGATGACAGCTGGAACCTGCGCGGCAAGCTGAAATATGACAATGGTGGTGCGTTCCGGGCAACGCTGTCCGCCGACTATAGCAATATCGACCAGAGCCAGCTTGCCAACAAGCTGATCGCGACCACGGATGCTGTGTTTGCGGGCACCTATAATTGTGCCATTGCCGAGCCGGTCGCGATGGGTACGAACTGCGGAGGTGGCCCTCCTACGTTCGCTTATCTGCCTGCGATTGGCGGGGTGACCGGGATCTTGGACAATCCGACGGTCTATGGCGTCAACACCGATGCCGACCCGAACAACAACCGATTGCCTTATGATGACCGGTTTGTGACCGACAGCCTTGATACCAGCTATGCCAACGGCAACAATTACTCAAAGCTCAAATCCTATGGCGGCGCACTGACGCTGTCCTATGACCTTGCCGATCAGGTTGAACTGAAATCGATCACGGCCTACCGTGAGCTCCACTGGAATGTGGGCATGGACATTGACGGATCGCCGCTCAATTTCCTCCACACAAGCTTCACCATGAACCAGAAACAGTTCAGCCAGGAGCTGCAGCTGCTCGGTTCGGCGATGGACGAGAAGCTCAACTTCGTCCTGGGGGCCTATTATTTCAAGGAATCCGGTGATCTGCACGACTATGTGACGTTCGCCGAAGGGCTGTTGCAGGTGGACGGCCCCAATGATCTGTCGACCAAGAATTTTGCGTTCTTCGGCCAGCTGGATTACAAGCTAACCGATCAATTGGCGATCACGGTTGGTGGCCGTTATACCCATGAAAAGAAATTGTTCGAGGGATTTCAGTCCGATAATAACGGCCTGACATACAAGATCCTGAGCTTCCTTGGGGTGCCGGGATGTGCCAACATTGATCCGATTTCCGAAGCTTGCCGGATCGCGGCCGGTTTCCCGAATCCCGGAGAGCCGCTGCGCTATTATATTGCAGGCACGCAGGTCAAGAAGTTCAACAACTTCTCACCCAAGGTCGGTGTTCAATATCATCCCACCGATGATGTGATGCTTTATGGCAGCTGGTCAAAAGGCTACAAGACCGGGGGCTGGACCACGCGGCTGTCGAACCCTTTGCCGACCGCGCCTGACTTCGAAGAGGAAAAGGCAACCACTTACGAGCTCGGCGTCAAATCGACGCTTATTGACCGGCGACTGCAGGTCAATGCCGCCGTGTTCCAGACGGATTACAAGGGCATCCAGCTGAATTTCCAGCAGGGTATCTCGCCAACCATCCAGAATGCGGGTGACGCCAAGATCAAGGGTTTCGAAATTGAAGTGACGGCGGCGCCAACCGATGCTCTGTCGCTCAATGCCTCAGTCGGCTATCTCGATGCCAAATATACCGGTGTGCTGGCCCCTGCCCAGGTCGCCGCCAACCCGTTCCAGGCGGGCGTGTTTGCAGGCGGAGAGCTTCCTAAAACACCGAAATGGAAGTTCAACTTCAGTCCGCGCTACCAGGTGAATCTTGGCAATGGCGGCAAGGTCGTGCTGCTGGCAGACTATACCCATACGTCCAAGCTCTGGAATGATACCGAACGGACTTTCCTGCTCCAGCGTGAAGCGACCGATCTTCTCAATGGCAGCATCTCCTACAAGGAGCCCAATGACCATTGGGATATCACCTTGGGGATGACTAATATTACCAAGGAACGGTATCTGGTGACGGGCCAGGCGCAAATCGCGGGGGGGCAGTTCTATGGGACCTACAGCCGTCCGCGCGAATGGTACGCCAAGCTTGGGCTGAAGTTCTAGGCTAATTATAAATGGGGCGGCGCCGGCAATGGCGCCGCCCCTCTTTTTTTTTGGAGGTTAACTATGCCCGAATCACCACATCTCGAATTCTGGAAAGACATCAAACCGATTGAGAAGGTGTTCAGGGAGGGTAGTCTCCCGGAAGTCTATGGTGCCAATATTGCCGAAGGCGATCCGCGATACTGGGTGCCGATCAGCGAGACGGTTTCGTCCAAGCCGGTGTGGATCAGCCCGGCGAAGAATATGTGGGCGGATGTGCTGATGTCGAGCGGGCCGGGACTGGTCAGCCGCCATTATCATCCGCACCCCATCTGGGCCTATACGATCAGCGGTAAATGGGCCTATCTGGAGCATGAGTGGACCGCGACAGCGGGGGATTTCGTTTATGAAACGCCCGGGGAATCCCACACGCTCGTCTGCTACGATGATCCCGAACCGATGAAGGTGTTCTTTGTCGTGTCCGGCCCGCTGATGTGGCTGGACGAGGAGGGCGAGACGATCGGACATTATGATGTGTTTGATTACATCGCGGCAGCGCGTGCGCATTATGATTCAAACGGCATCGGCGCTGATTATGTCGACACATTGATTAGGTAGGATCGCGATAATGGCTGGTATGAAAGCTCCGCCCTCGGGCGCTTATAAAATCGTTGATGTGCCGGAACCCTATGGAGACACAATCAAGCGTCTCGGCGTAGAAGGCACTTATGTTGGAAATACCGAAGCGGAAAGCCCCTGGGTGCCGTTTGGCGACAATGCCGCAATTCGCCATCTGGCGTTTGACGTGCGTGAAAATATCTATGTCAATATCCTCTGGATCAAAAGCCCTGGAGTGATCGGCACGCACAAGCATCGCGGCAAGGTCTGGGCAATCTGCCTTGAAGGCAATTTCCGATATCTGGAATATGACTGGGTTTGCAAAGCGGGCGAATTCATCACCGAAACGCCGGGAACCGCGCACACGCTCGTGACCGATAATGCCGACGGCATGAAGGCCATGTTCCACATGCAGGGCGCCAATGAGTTTTTCGATGAGGAGGGCAATCATGTCGAAACGCTCGATGTGTGGTGGTTCATCGAACATTATGAAAGCTACTGCCGCGAGCACGGGCTGGAAATCAACAAGGCTCTATATTTGTAGAAAGTCTTGGGAACGGGAAGCATAAGCCATGAAGACACTTGACCAGTTCAACATTTCGGGCCGCTCTGCTCTTGTTACAGGTGCAGCTTCGGGCATTGGCCTTGCCTATGCAGAAGCGATGGCGGAAGCCGGCGCAAGGGTAACCCTGACCGATATCGATCTCAAAGGGGCAGAGCGGGAAGCCAGTCGCCTCAGGGCTGAGGGCTATGAAGCGCGCGCTGACCGGCTGGATGTCTCGGACCGGGACGAGTCGACCCGGGTTTTCGATGCCCATGCCGCTGCCTATGATGGCCTTGATATATGCTTTGCCAATGCCGGGATTGATCCGGGAGAGGGGTTCTGGAACCCTGCCGGGCACCGCAATCCATTGGGTCAGGTTGATACGTTCGACCCTGCTCGCTGGGACCGGACCATGGCGGTGAATCTGACCGGGGTTTACAATACGATGCGCGAAGCGGTCCGGCTCATGAAAGCAGCGGGAAATGGCGGATCAATAATCGCGACGGCGTCAAACGCCGGGCTGGTAAGCGAACCGATTGTCGGCATGGCC
>NZ_JBALTF010000072.1:0-12772 GCF_036964675.1 Parasphingorhabdus sp.
CTCGGCTCTGGAACGATGCCCCGCATCGGTCCCCCCGCTTCCTCCGTCACCTGCGCCTTGTCCAACCGGAGCAAAGCGCAGATCATCGGCAACGCCGATCAATCCCGCTCCCGCAAACAACGCATTCAAACGTCACAAGCCTCGCTGGCAACCAGTGAGGCTTTTTTGCGTCTGTGTGAAAGTATCGGGCCAGCAAGCACATGCTCAGCACTCGCTGATCGATCCAATGGATGCTGAAAAACGGCCTACTAGGGCAACGCCCCTGCAAAACCTCTATGCTGCTGGTGGGAGGGGACAGGCCGTGGCCTGCCACACTCTCCAACGCTGCTTTCGCCAAAGCTCCCGTTCAGCGCGGAAGCAGGCTCCGGCCCATCAGCTGCAGGTCGACCGCGCGGGCGCATTGCCGGCCCTCGCGGATCGCCCATACGACCAGGCTCTGGCCGCGGCGCATATCGCCGCAGGCAAAAATTCCCGGCTTGCTGGTGCTATAATCCAGGACATTGGCCGCGACATTGCCGCGCGCGTCGAGCTCGACTTCCGACTGATCGACAAGCCCCATCTTGCGCGGGCCGACAAAGCCCATCGCCAGCAGGATCAGGTCGGCTTTCAGCGTGAATTCGCTGCCGGCGATTTCCTGCATCTGGCCGTCAACCCATTCGACTTGAACGCATTTCAGGCCTTCGACATTGCCGTTGGTGCCGACTACGCGTTTTGTCAAAATGGCCCAGTCACGATCGCAGCCTTCCAGATGGCTGGATGACGTGCGCAGCTTCAGCGGCCAGTCAGGCCATGACAAAGTCTTGTCTTCCTTCTCCGGCGGCTTGGGCATGATTTCAATCTGGGTGACCGAAGCGGCGCCCTGACGATTGGAGGTGCCGACACAGTCCGATCCGGTGTCGCCGCCACCAATGACGATGACATGCTTGCCGGTCGCGGTAATGGTGCCGCGCGGAGCGGCCCGCATTTCATCGTCGCCGGCGTTGCGCTTATTCTGTTGCGCGAGAAATTCCATCGCCAGGCGAACACCGGCCATTTCATAGCCGGGAATATCGAGTGTACGTGGCTTTTCAGCCCCACCAGACATTACCACGGCATCATAATTTTCCCGCAGCGATTCCATCGAAACGGTCACACCGACTTCGGCGCTGGTGCGAAATTCGACGCCTTCGGCTTCCATCTGCACCAGACGGCGGTTGATCAGATGTTTTTCCATTTTGAAATCGGGGATGCCATAGCGAAGCAAGCCGCCCATCCGGTCATTTTTTTCAAACAGGGTGACGCTATGTCCGGCGCGGGCCAGCTGCTGGGCGCAGGCCAGACCTGCCGGGCCGGAACCGACAACCGCGACCGACTTGCCGGTCTTTTCTTCGGCTATTTGCGGCGTGATCCAGCCTTCTTCCCATCCGCGGTCAACGATGGAGCATTCGATCGATTTGATATTCACCGGCGCGTCGTCGATATTCAACGTGCAACTGGCTTCGCAAGGGGCCGGGCAGATGCGACCGGTAAATTCCGGGAAATTATTGGTTGATTGCAGCGATTCAAGCGCCGCTTTCCAGTCGCCTTCATAGACCAGATCATTCCAGTCCGGGATGAGATTGTTCACCGGGCAACCGCTATGGCAAAAGGGAATGCCGCAATCCATGCAGCGCGCTGCCTGGTCCTTGAGCTCCTTTTCCGGAAGCGGGATGGTAAATTCCCGATAATGTGTCAGCCGTTCCTTTGGATCAGCATAAGTCGCTTCTTCGCGATCAATTTCGAGAAAGCCTGTTACTTTACCCACGGTCTACTCCAATATTTTCGTTCATTCTGCAGCTTCGATCGTCTCGAGATGCTCTGCTTCGAGCTGTTTCAGCGCCGCAGCATAATCGCGCGGCATCACTTTCACGAAACGACCCAGAGCATCTTCGAAATTATCAAGAATGTCACTGGCCCGCTTGCTGCCGGTGTAGAGTTTGTGACGCTCCAACAATATCCGCAGTCGGGCCGCGTCATGATAGAGCATGTCACCCATGCCATAATCATTGACATCGACCGGAAGCTGATGGGGCGATTTTGTACCTTCGCCATCATCGGGGTTCGGATCGATTGTCTCGATATCCACCATTGCCATATTGCAGCGCTGGCGGAACAGGCCGTCTTCGTCATAAACATAGGCAACGCCGCCGGACATGCCGGCTGCGAAATTGCGCCCCGTTTTGCCGAGCACCGCTACGACGCCGCCGGTCATATATTCGCAGCCATGATCGCCAGTGCCTTCGACCACCGCGACCGCGCCGCTATTGCGGACTGCAAAACGTTCACCGGCAACACCGTTGAAATAGGCTTCGCCGGCGACCGCGCCATAGAGAACCGTATTGCCAACAATGATATTCTCAGCTGGATTGCGATCAACATGGGCGGGCTGTTTGACAACCACCCGGCCACCGGAAAGGCCCTTGCCGACATAGTCATTGGCATCGCCGGTCAATTCGGCACTGATGCCGTGGGCCAGAAAGGCACCAAAGCTCTGGCCCGCCACGCCTTCAAAAACCAACTGGATGGTGTTGGCCGGCAGACCAACATGGCCATAGATTTTCGCAACTTCACCCGACAGCATGGCGCCGACGGTGCGGTTGACGTTTTTCACTTTCCGTTCAATCTTGACGGTCTGGCCATTTTCCAGAGCCGGCGCCGCTGCAGCGATCAAGTCTTTGTCCAGTGCAGCATCAAGCCCGTGATCCTGCGTCATTGTCTGATGCAGCGTTTCCCCTTCCGGTAGATCAACCTGGTGCAGCAAGCGGGACAGGTCGATACCTTCCGCTTTCCAATGGTGCAGCGCCTTGTTCATGTTGATCTTGTCAACGCGTCCGACCATTTCTTCGATCGTCCGGAAGCCCATTTCGGCCATGATCTGGCGCAATTCTTCGGCTACGAAGAAGAAATAGTTGATCACATATTCTGGCTGTCCGGTGAATTTCTTGCGCAGTTCCGGATTCTGCGTGGCAACGCCGACCGGGCAGGTGTTGAGATGACATTTGCGCATCATGATGCAACCGGCGGCGATCAGCGGCGCCGTGGCGAAGCCAAATTCATCGGCACCCAACAGAGCGCCAATGGCAACATCACGGCCCGTACGCAGGCCGCCATCGACCTGAACCGATATTCTCGAGCGCAGTCCGTTCAACAGCAATGTTTGCTGCGTCTCGGCCAGACCAATTTCCCATGGCGAGCCGGCGTGGGTCAGCGAGGTCAGGGGAGAAGCCCCGGTGCCGCCGTCATAGCCGGAAATGGTCAGATGATCGGCACGCGCTTTGGATACGCCTGCGGCAACCGTGCCGACACCCACTTCGGAAACAAGTTTCACCGAAATCCGGGCTCCGGTATTTACATTTTTCAGATCGTGGATCAGCTGCGCCAGATCTTCGATAGAGTAGATGTCATGATGCGGTGGCGGTGAAATTAGGCCGACGCCTGGCGTCGAGTGGCGCACCTTGCCGATATTCTTGTCCACTTTGCTGCCGGGCAGCTGTCCACCTTCGCCCGGCTTGGCACCCTGCGCCATCTTGATCTGGATATCGTCGGCATTGACCAGATATTCGGCGGTGACGCCAAAACGGCCACTGGCAACCTGCTTGATCGCAGAGCGCATTGAATCGCCATTTGCCATGGGTATGAATCGATCCGGTTCTTCGCCGCCTTCTCCGGTATTGGATTTGCCGCCAATGCGGTTCATCGCAATCGCCAGCGTGGTGTGCGCTTCCCGGCTGATCGAACCGAAGCTCATCGCGCCGGTGGCAAAGCGCTTTACGATCTCGGTCGCTGGCTCGACCTGATCGATATCAAGCGGTTCATTGGCCTTGGTAAGCTCCATCAACCCGCGAATGGTGAGCAAACGTTCGCTCTGTTCGTTGATCGATTTGGCGAATTCCGCATAATTTTTCGGGTCGTTGCCGCGCACAGCATGCTGCAAATTCGCGACATTGGCAGGAGTCCATGCGTGCTCTTCGCCGCGCAGCCGGAAGCCATAGATACCGCCGACATCGAGCATGTTCTTGTAAATCGGATTATTGCCATAAGCCTGGCTATGCCGATCCACGGTTTCCTTGGCGATCTCCGCTAGCCCGACGCCTTCAATCATCGTCGCCGTTCCGGTGAAATATTGTTCAACAAATTCACTGGAGAGACCAACCGCATCAAAAATCTGGGCCCCGCAATAACTTTGATAAGTCGAGATGCCCATTTTCGACATGACTTTCAAAATACCTTTGCCGATGGCTTTGATATAATTTTGCTCGACCTGTTGCGTGGTCAGCGGCAGTTCGCGGTGGACGCGAATTTCCTCAAGCGTTTCGAAGGCCAGATAGGGGTTGACCGCCTCCGCGCCATATCCTGCCAGCACGCAGAAATGGTGCACTTCGCGGGCTTCTCCCGTTTCAACAACCAAACCGGTCTGCATCCGCAGGCCCTGCCTGACCAAATGATGGTGTACCGCCGCTGTCGCCAGCAGGGACGGCATTGCGATGCGGTCCGGGCCTTTGGCGCGGTCGGAAAGAATAAGAATATTTCGGTCGGCGAGCACCGCTTCCGTTGCTGCCCAGCACATTTCCTTGATTGCCATTTTAAGACCCGCTGCACCGCTTTCGGCGTCCCAGGTAATGTCGATGGTTTCGGTTCGAAATGCGCCATCCAGCGCATCCTCAACAGATCGGATTTTCAGCAAATCGGCGTTGGTTAGCACAGGTTGGTCAACCTCGAGCCGTTTATGGGTGCCGGCGTCATGACCGAGCAGATTGGGCCGCGGCCCGATCATCGAGACAAGCGACATCACCAGTTCTTCGCGGATCGGATCGATCGGCGGATTGGTGACCTGGGCAAAATTCTGTTTGAAATAATCGTATAGCAGCCGGGGTTTGCTAGAAAGGACAGCAATCGGCGTGTCGGTCCCCATGGATCCGATTGGATCCTGGCCATCGGTGGCCATGGGCTCGAGGAATTTGGTGACATCCTCCTGGGTAAAGCCAAACGCTTGCTGGCGATCCAGCAGTGATGCAGGATTGCCTTGTTCATTCGCATCCGGCGCAGCAACATCGTCGAGATCTTCGAGATCCAGATCTTTCAGATTATACTGCGTTGATTCCAGCCATTTTGCATAGGGCTTGGCTTTCGCGAGATCGGCCTTGATCTCTTCATCTTCAATGATCCGGCCCTGCTCCATGTCGATGAGCAGCATTTTGCCGGGCTGTAATCGCCATTTGCGAACGATATTATCTTCCTTGACCGGAAGCACACCGGATTCTGATGCCATGATGACATGGCCATCATCGGTCACGCAGAAACGGGCAGGGCGCAGGCCATTGCGGTCCAGGGTAGCACCGACTTGGCGGCCGTCGGTAAAGGCGACGGCGGCAGGGCCATCCCATGGCTCCATCAAGGCCGCGTGATATTCGTAAAAGGCTCTCCGGTCAGCATCCATCAACGGATCGCCCGCCCACGCTTCCGGGATCAGCATCATGACCGCGTGGGGCAGGGAATAGCCGCCTGCGACAAGCAGCTCCAGGGCATTGTCGAGGCAGGCTGTATCGGATTGACCGTGCGGGATGAGTGGCCACATTTTGTCGAGGTCGGCGCCCAACAGATCGGATTCCATGGTCCGCCGACGGGCGTTCATCCAGTTGACATTGCCGCGGACGGTGTTGATCTCGCCATTATGCGCGATAAACCGATAGGGGTGGGCCAATTTCCACGACGGGAATGTATTGGTGGAGAAGCGCTGATGGACCATTGCCACGGCGGACGTGGTGAGGGGATCGAGCAGGTCCTTGTAGAAGGACCCGACCTGGTCGGCGAGCAACAGGCCTTTATAGACTATGGTGCGGGTCGAAAAGGACGGCATATAAAATTCGGACAGACCGGGCATTGCATTTTTTTCAGCAATGCCATCGAGCGGATTATGCACTTGTTTGCGGATCGCCAGAATCTTGCGTTCGAATGCGTCTTGATCGGCGAGGTTTTCGCCTTTGCCAATGATCGCCTGGCGAATCAGCGGCATCTGGGCGAGGACGGCTTTACCGATGCCCTTTGTGTCGATCGGGACGTCGCGCCAGCCAATCAAAATCTGGCCTTCCTTGGCGATGAAACGCTCAAAATGCGCTGTCGCATATTCCGCCTCTGCCGGATCCGCCGGGAGGAAGCACATCGCTACAGCATAGTCGCCAACCGGCGGCAGGGTTAGCTTTTTCGAATCCGCCCAATCCCGCAGAAGTGCGTCAGGAATCTGCAATAATATCCCGGCGCCGTCACCCAATAGCGGGTCGGCGCCAACGGCACCGCGGTGATCGATATTGACCAGAATTTCGAGGCCACGTTTAACCGTGAGATGCGATTTCTCGCCCTTGATATTCGCGACAAAACCAACGCCGCATGCGTCATGCTCGTTGTTTGAATCGTACAGGCCTTGACGTGGCGGGAAACTCATATTCCGTCCTTATATTTCGATACAATTTTTGTAATTAAAGTTCTCCTAGATGGAATTTCACGTATTTTGAAGATAAGAATTATACATGCGGGAAAAGAAACATTGCGCGCCTATCCAGACGCGGCAGGAATAGCCGGTTGATTTGGCTGAATTGGGAAGCAATTTCAAAGCCATGGTCATCATCAAAATAGCGGCGCGGCAACCCGCTTTCTTGCCTTCAGACCCCATGGAGATTGCCCCATTTGCCTGTTTGAGGCATGGACCTCTTAGTCAGATCCATATCGGTAAGCGGCAGGACAATCACGTTTGAACAATATTTTGCCCATCTTCGATTTTCTGCGGGTCAAAGCGGAAGCGAACCAGAAAATGGTCTTGATCACGCTGATTGCGGTCACTGGTGCGTCGACTCGCAACCCGGGTACGCACATGGCCGTGGCAGAAGATGGTTCGTCAGCCGGCTCTTTTTCCGGCGGATGCGTCGAGGCCGCCGTGGTCGCCGAAGCGCTGGACGTGCTCAAAAGCGGGGCGGCTCGCGAGATAAGATTCGGTGCCGGTTCTCCCTATCTCGATATCCGCTTGCCATGCGGCGGCGGCATCGACCTGCTGTTCACCCCGATAGCGGATCGCGCGATCGTTGCCGATATTTTCGATCGGGTCAAAAGCCGCGAGCCCTTGACGATCATTCTCGATAGCGACGGCATTCGCTGTGAAGCGCAACTGGCACACAGCAGCGCGGTCGAGCGAGCGGGTGCGCAGATATTGGTGCATCATATTCCCGCTGCCAAGCTGAATATATTGGGACACGGGCCATCGGTCGAAAGCCTGGTCAGACTATCCAGCAGCTATGGCATTGATTGTGCGGTCTTGTCGCCAGACTCCGCCGTGATCGCCGCAGTCCAGGGTCTGGCGATGACAGCCGATCTGCTGAAAACGCCGCAAGCGACGACGCTGCTCGATCCGGATCCATGGACCGCCTGCATTTTCTATTTTCATGACCATGACTGGGAGGCCGCATTGATGAAGCAGGCCTTGGCTTCTGCCGCTTTCTATGTGGGGGCAATGGGCAGCCGCCAGACCCATGCACAGCGGCTGCAATATCTGGCCGACATTGGTGTTCCGGTAGAAAAGATGGCAAATATGGTTGCGCCAATCGGCCTGATCCCGTCGACCCGGGACCCTGCGACACTGGCCTTGTCGACCTTGGCCCAGGTGGTGGAAAGCTATCACCGGCATTTTGGTTTCAAAACTTAGGCCGTTTGGCCATGTTCCTTGTTTCTTCCGAGGAAAAACTGTCATAGACGATCGATAATGATATGTTTTGATCTCGGGGAAAATCATGAAATATAGTCTTGTTACGGTTCTTGCGACGGTGCTTTTTTCAGGGGCTGCGTTCGCGCAGGACAAGCCCGCAGAGAGCAAATGGGATGTCAACGCACCAACTGGCGCGACTATCAAACAGGTGCCGATCAACGTCGACGAAGGCAGCTGGATCGATGTCGATGTCAGCCCCGACGGCGGCAGCATCACCTTTGCCCTGCTCGGTGATATTTACACCATGCCGATCGCTGGCGGAACGCCGACCCGGATCGCCGAAGGCCTCGCCTGGGAAGTGCAACCGCGTTTTTCGCCGGATGGCAAGCGCATCGCCTTTACCTCGGATCGCGGTGGCGGCGACAATATCTGGATCATGAACCGCGACGGCAGCGACAAGAAGCAGGTGACCAAGGAAGAATTCCGCCTGCTCAACCAGCCGAGTTGGAGTCCCGATGGCCGCTATGTTGTGGCCAAGAAACATTTCACCACCCAGCGTTCGCTCGGCACCGGTGAAATCTGGATCTATCATGTCTCCGGCGGCGGCGGGGTGCAGCTGGTCAAGAAGCCCAGCGAAAAGCATCAGAAGGAACTCGGCGAGCCGATCTACGCGCCCGATGGCAAGTCGGTCTATTACACCAGAAATATCACCCCGGGCGGCACCTTCATCTATGCCCAGGACAGCAATAGCGACCTGTTCAACATTGAAAAATATGACATGGAAACCGGTGAGGTCACCACGGCGGTTTCGGGTCTCGGCGGGTCCGTGCGCCCCAATCCGTCTCCCGATGGCAAGAAGATCGCATTCGTTCGCCGCGAGATGACCCAATCCAAACTCTATGTGAAGGATCTGGAATCCGGGGTCGAACGCAAGGTCTATGACGACCTCGATCAGGATGTGCAGGAAACCTGGGCTGTCACCGGCGTCTATCCGAATATGGACTGGACCCCCGACAGCCGCGAGATCGTGTTCTGGGCCGGCGGCAAGATCCGCCGGGTGGCGGCCGATGGCAGCATCTCGTCGATCATCCCGTTTCAGGTCAGCGACACCCGCGGCGTCGCCAATGCTCCGCACCCGAAAATCCCGGTCGGACCGGACAGTTTTACCACCAAGATGCCGCGCTTTGCCGCGGTGTCGCCCGATGGACGAACCGTTGTCTTTGAAAGCCTCGGCAAGCTCTACAGCAAGCCGATGGCGGGCGGCGCGGCCAAGCGGCTGACCAGCGGTTCGGAACTGGAACTATTCCCCTCCTGGTCGCGCGATGGCCGTTCGCTTGTCTATGTCGGCTGGACCGATGCCGGACTGGGCCAGATCAGGACCGTTTCAGCAAGCGGCGGATCGCCGCGCACCGTCACCAACCGGCCCGGCCATTATGCCCGTCCGCATTATTCTCCCGACGGCAAGACCATTGTCTTCGAGATGAAGGAAGGCGGCTATATGACCTCGCCAAACTGGTCGGTGGAGGATGGTGTCTACCGGGTCGCCGCTGCCGGTGGCGCGCCGGTGCGCGTGGCAAAGGGCACCGCCGGACCGCAATATGGCGCGTCCAGTGACCGGATTTTCATGCTCGACAGCGAGGATGACCAGCGCATCCTGATCAGCACCGATATCAACGGCGAAGCCAGGCATGTCCATGCCAAGGGCAATCTCACCAATGACTATATCGTGTCGCCCGATGGCCTGAATGTGGCCTTCCGGGAAAGCTACGAAGCCTATGTCATGCCGCTGATGCCCGGCACTCAGGCGGTCGAGGTCAGTCCGACCAGCACATCGCTGCCGGTGACAAGGGTCAGCGCCAATGGCGCGGACTATATCAACTGGTCCGACGGCGGCCAGAAGCTCCACTGGAGCATTGGCTCTACGGTCTATTCGGCAACGACCAGCGCGCTGTTCCCCAATGCGCCAGCCGCGAAGGACGCGCCCAAATATCAGCCGCCGACCAGCGGCGTCTCGCTCGAGCGGACGATTGCAGCAGAGAAACCGTCTGGAACGGTCGTCCTCACCGGCGCGCGGATCGTCACCATGGCGGGTAGCGATGGCGGCATCATCGAGGATGGCGTGATCGTCATCCAGGGCAACCGCATCGCTGCGGTCGGCCCGCGCAGCACCGTCAGCATCCCCGCTGGCGCAGCGACCGTCGATGTCACCGGCAAGACCATCATCCCCGGCCTGATCGACGCCCATGCCCATGGTCCGCAGGGCAGCGACGAGCTGGTGCCGCAACAAAACTGGTCGCTGCTGCAGAATCTGGCGCTCGGCACCACCACGATCCACGATCCATCCAGCCGTGCCAGCGAGATTTTTGTCGCTGGCGAAATGCAGCGCGCCGGGCTGATCCTCGGCCCGCGCATCTTCTCGACCGGCGAGATTGTCTACGGCGCGAAAGCCGCCGACGTTTATGCCGAGATCAACAATCTCGACGACGCGCTCGCCCATGTCCGCCGCCTGAAGGCACAAGGCGGCCATAGCGTCAAGAATTACAACCAGCCGCGCCGCGAACAAAGGCAGCAGGTGGTCGAGGCGGCGCGACAGGAAGATATGCTGGTCGTCGCCGAAGGCGGCTCGCTGTTCGGCATGGACATGGCGTTGATCGCCGACGGCAATTCGACGCTGGAACATAATATCCCGCTGGAGATTTTCTACGAAGACGTCGTGCAGATGTTTGGGCAGTCGGACACCAATTACACGCCGACCCTGGTGGTCAGCTATGGCGGATTGGCCGGCGATCCCTATTGGCGTCAGGCGACCAATGTCTGGGAAAACCCCCTGCTCGTCCACACGCCACCGACCATCTTGGCGGCAGATACGGTCCGCCGGACCACCGCACCGGAAAGCAATTTCGTCGATGATGACAATGCCCGCGAAGCCAGGAAACTGGCCAAGGCCGGCGTGAAAGTCTCGATCGGCGCGCATGGCCAGCAAGCCGGTATCGGCAGCCACTGGGAACTCTGGTCCTTTGTCCGCGGCGGCATGAGCCCGTTGGAAGCGCTTTCGGCCGGGACCATCACCTCCGCTCAGTCGCTCGGCATGGACAGCGAAATCGGTTCGCTCGAAGTCGGCAAGCTCGCCGATCTGCTCGTCCTCGATGCCGACCCGACCGCCGATATCCGCAACAGCGACAAGATCAACCGCGTGATGCTCAACGGCCGGCTATATGATCCGCTGACGATGAACGAAGTGGTGACCGGCGACAGGAAACGCGCCGCCTATTGGTGGGAGTGAGTCAGGGTCCGGGATTGCTGCGCCTGTCGCGGCAATCCCGATCATCGTCAAAACAGGGCTGCGCCGCCCCACTGCCCGACAACACCCAATCATATGAGTCCAGTCACATGGGGCCAGTCACAAGGAAGTATAGAGATGAGCAAGATCACGGACATGGATTTGCGAGACCCGGGCAAGAGAAGAAAATATGAAAAGCCAGTGCTGATATTGCTCGGCCCGTCCACTGCCACGGACGGTAAAGGCATGTATCTCACATATGAGCTGACCATGGCTGAAGGCCCGAGCTAGCGACCCGCGCGGCGGTCCATATGGTGACAGTGCGGCAATTCACTCTGGATAGGCTGGTGAATTGAGTTGGCTATCACCGTAATTACTAGAGCGCGGCCAGACCCTCCGCTCGGGATATCACCGGCTGATAGTGCAGCTCCGCTGCTGCCTTGTGACCGTTCAGCGTGCAATCGCGTGACATCACCATCGCCGCATGGGCGGTAAGCGGCGGATCGCTTTTCAGATTCAGTCCGCGCCAGACGGCTTCCGCGCTTCGACCAAGCAAATCCGCCAGCCAGGTTGAAATTGATGTATCGGACAAAGTCAGATTGCGCGTCTTCGCCATCGCCGTGATCATGCCTTTCATGCTGATGATACCGTCATCAAGAATGAAATAAGCCGCACCGCCAATGCCCTTGGTCAGCGCCAGCTTGATCGCATGGACCAGATTGTCGATGTGCGTGGTCGATGTCATCGCCCGGCCATGGTTGATCCACATCCATTTGCCAGCCCCGGCCATGGCTTCGATCATCGGTAGCAGGGTGGTATCTCCCGGCCCCCAGATAAAGCGCGGCCGCAGCACGATAGTGGCAAAGCCATCCCGGTTCGCATCGCGGACCAGCCGCTCGGCTTGTGCCTTCGTCGCGCAATAGGGATAGGGGGAATCGGGCGCCAGCGGCACAGTCTCATCCGCATCGTGCAGATCCTGTCCATGGCAGATAGCCGCCTCGGTACCGATATGGATGAAGCGCGAGGCTCCGGCTGTCATCGCCCGGTCCAGCATGGTTCGGGTGCCCACCACATTGGCCTGGTACCATGCGTCCTTTGGCCCCCAGGCTTCGACAAAGGCGGCGCAATGCAGGACGGCCTGACAATTGCCAATATGGTCTGGCGTGATATTCTCGAGGTCACAGCGTATCGGCACCGCCCCCAGTTTCCTGATCATAATATCGGATTTCGAAGACCGGGACATGGCCAGCACTTCATGCCCGCCCGCGACCAGAGCGCTGGTTGCAGCGCCGCCAACGAACCCTGATGCACCGGTAACAAATATCCGCATGTCAGCCTCTCCCGAAATCGTCGCCGATAACGGCAGCACAAGAACAGCAACAAAGTTTGTTGGCAATAACCAATTACGCTACGTCACTATAATTGCGTAATTTCTCATTGGTGGGAATGAGGGGTGTTCGGCTTTGGGAGTCGTTACAACAACCCCCAAACCCACCACCCGAAAATCCCTTTCCTACACCAACCCCAATCGCCTATCTTCCCTACCGGTCCTGCGCCAAGCGCGGGACAGGCTCTTTGACAATCTGGATAAGCGGAGGACCCTGCCGCGCGCGCATGGATCAAGCCCGTCGGATGACACGGCCTTTTGGAAGTTTACACTAGGCGTCAGGCTATTGTCCTACAAAGTCAGGGAATCCGCCGCTTTGGGGCAAAAGTCACGGAAAACAAAAGCAGTCGTTTCTGTAAAGTTTGCGGCGAGGCACAAAATGGTCAGGCTCGCACGA
>NZ_JBALTF010000073.1:0-2246 GCF_036964675.1 Parasphingorhabdus sp.
CCTCTTTTTACAACCACTTCAACTCCGAACGCCATCTCGTCGACGGCCAAACTTACAGGACACGACGCTCGGTTACACTGGCCGAGTGGCAAAATCTCGCGGCCTGACGTAATCTCGATCTGGTTTTGGTGCGCCGATCGGAGATGAGTTGCGGTTAGACTGACAGCACGGCGCAAATCAACCATCCTGCGTAGCCTGCTTGTTTTGAAGCGGCTGAAGGAAGTCCATTGTCTCTTCCTCGGTGACGACGTCTGCATATTTCGCGTTCATATCAAACAGATTGGCCTGATGGGGGGCCTCATGCCGGTCACCGCAGGCATCGGCGACGACGGCGGTGCGAAAGCCATGCGACATCGCATCGACGCAGCTTGCCCGCACACAGCCGCTGGTGGTCAGGCCGGTCAGCAATAAGCTGTCCACGCCCATTGCGGTGAGGGTGGAAGCAAGCGAGGTACCGAAAAACGCACTGGGATATTGTTTTGTAATGACCAGCTCGTCTGCCCGTGGTTCCAGACCCTTGGCAAAGGCAGCCATCGGATTGCCCTCGATGAAATAGCGCAAGGGTGCGGCTTTTTCGAAGAAGCGGCCGCCATTGATGCCGCTGGGATGATAGGATACATTGGTGAGGATCACTGGTATTTTGGCCCGTCGGGCTGCGTCCCGTACACGCAAGGCAGAGGATAGCGCATCGTCCACATCGGCATAAAGGTCGCAATCTGGATCGAAATAGCCCTGGCAGAAATCGATCAGGATCAGGGCAGGCCGCTGGCCAAAGCCGACTTTGACATCATAGGCCCGGCGATAATTTTCGAGCAGATCATCTTCGCTCATCGCGCTATCTTCCTTTCATCCAGCCAAGTCCGGTTCTGGTGCGGTGTCTGTCACCCATTGCCACCGGCCATTGTCTCGCAGGATGGCTGGCAGGATAGAGTTTCGCAAGCCATTGGTTGAAAAATTTGATTGGAACCCCCTGATGGTGGATTCAACCCATTTTCGTGGCGCTGATCACGCAATAGCGCAAAATCGAGCGGCGATAGGCCCATTCCAGAAACCGGCCGGTCACGTTATATTTGACCCGTCCCGACCATGATAGTTTTCCGTTTCGTCGCAATGTGTGGATGGAATGTGCAAATCCGGGCATGACATGCTCGCTGATATCGGTGATGCGGATGTCACCGAAGCCGGTTTGCTGCAGCTGGCGCAGATATATGTCCCGGTGCACGATATTGGCCTCCGCGATATGCGAGCGTTTCAGCATCCAGCGCAGCAGCCGATGCGTGAAGGAGCCTGTCCGGTGCTGATCCGCAAGCATGAAGTCGGTTAGCGCCAGCCGACCTTCCAGCGCGAGATGCTGCTGCGCCAGCGCGAAAAACTCCACCCGGTTGGGGAAATGATAGGCGCAATCCAGCGCCAGGACATGGCTGGGCCGGTCCAGCGCGGCACTCCAAACTTCGGGATCGCTGATATTGGCCTGCAGAATCGCAGCGGCGGCGGCAGGGAAACCGGCCCTTGCCAGCTTGGCTTTGGCATAGGCGGTCTGGCTGCGGGAAAGGTTGGCACCGAAAACCCGGGCCACGCGAAAATGCTCGAGCCAGAGAAGCAATTGGTCGCCGCAGCCAAAACCGGCGTCGAAAACCACTGACTGAGGGTTCAGGCCAGCCTGTTCGCCGAGCAACAGCGCCAGCGCGCGGCAAGCATCTGAATATTCCGTTGCGGTTTGCCAATATCCCAGATTGCCCCAGGTTTCCCCTTCACGATTGAGCGCCAGTTCCGCCAGATCGTGGAATTCGGACATCGCTCAGACCGCAGCAGCGGCGCTGGCTTTCCAGGGTATGGCGGCACCCAGTTGTTCGGCCACCGCCACCGAAGAATCGACCGCCGCCTCGAGCAGGGGAATTTTTTCCGCCATATAGGAGCCGCATAGCCATAGTCTGTTGCCGGGCTGTTTCTGGCTTTCGCGCAGAGCGATGACCGCCTTGCGGCTGTCCCGCGTCACCGTCGGCCGGGTGAAATCGACTCTCGCAAGTTCGCGGTTGGGGGCGATTCTGCGCATCGGGTTCCAGGTCTGGAATATAGTTTCCTGGCCGGACAGGCGGGCAATTGCCTTGGTCAGGTCGACCGATACTTCGGCGCGGCTGCTGCCACGCGGGACATGATAGCTGACCGGGGACAGGCCTTTGGCCGGTGCCGGCAGGATGTCCTCATCGGTGTGGACGCTCATGCTGGACCGTTCGAAAGGAATGCGG
>NZ_JBALTF010000073.1:2346-12127 GCF_036964675.1 Parasphingorhabdus sp.
GAATGCCGCAGGTCAGATATTCCAGCATGATGTCAGCCGGATAGGCGCGCACCGCCTGATAGTCGCAGGTGCAGGTCACCGACATCATCGGTAACAGGATGGTTTCGACAAACTGCTGGCCCGCCCCGGATTGCTGCAAATAGTCGCCAAAGGACCAGTCGGCCAGATCGGTGCGGCCGATATCGCGCTTTGCCCGGGCAAAAAATCGCCGGCTCTGCAGGCCGATACTCCAGGCCGCAGGGCTCAGCCAGCTTCGGCCTTTGAGATGGGAGAACCGTCCCGCGCCCCAATCTTTATTGCCATAATGCAGGATGACACGGTCCGCCTCATCGGAGAATATCCCGCTATGGTCGCTGGTCACGATCTCGACGCCAATATGCTCATAGAGCGCGAACAGATTGTCATAATAGCCGCGGCAGAAAATTCGCAGCGGGATGTCGATCCGGCGGGTGATACCATTGCTGGCATAGTCGACACTATACGCACCCATGCCGGCGCGCGCCTGGCTTTCAAAAACCGTAACCCGATATTTGTCCTTCAGCAAATAAGCGGCGGACAGACCGGCAATACCCGTGCCGATGACGGCGAGACTGGGTTTGTGCCGGTTGTTCGCGCCCGGTTCCATCAGGCGTAATAAGCCACGCTTTGCATCGCGGTCGCGATCAATTCGCGGCGGCTGTTCCAGATGCTCATATATTGGCTGCTGGCGCCATGATCAGCATGGTGGGTGTGGGAATCGATCAGCCACCAGCCGTCTTCGGTGGCGAGCTGTTCGGCAATGATATTGACCTGCCAGTTCATCGAGCTGACCATCGCATTCTGGTCGAGCAGTCCCATGACCGAAGGCGGCAGGCTGTCGCACATGCAGAGGATTTCCGCGACGGGGTCGAGGCCGGCACGCTGTTTCAGCCGCATCCAGCGGGTCAGGCGGTTGGTCTTGGTGCTGGTGTCGATTCGCTTGCCGACATATTCCATGTTTGAGGTGAAAAACTGCGGCGGGCCGCTGTGCAGGTCGGCCTCGCCGGGCAGCGGAGGAAAATCCGGTGCGTCAATATCGAATGTCTTCACTTCGGTGGCACGGGGCGCGGCAAAGATGAAATTGCAATGGAGCCCAAGGCCCTTGTCACCAAAAATCTCCGACTGCACAAAAGCGGTGCTCTTGCCGCGGCGCAACATGGCGGTTTCCGCAGTCAATGTCCCGAACAGCGGGCCAGTGAACGCAATTTGCGCCGATCGCAAGGGCGGCAGGTCCGCTTCGATATGGCTGGCTGCCTGATAGGCAAGCGCGCCGGACAGGCCGCCGAAGGCGGTGCGACCTTGCGTCCAGCTTTGCGGCAGGACGACCGGATGGTCAGGGCCACCGGGCCCGCATTGATCGAGCAGTTCGGAAAGGACGACAGTTTTGGGATGTTTATCGGTCATTCTTTCCGCTTATCGGGCTAATCGACTGAAATCCACTGGTAAGTTTTCTATCGATATTTACAAAAGCATGGATTTGATTTATAGCTTTGTTGATTTTTCAATCTCTTAGTGAAAGATATTGTGATGAGCTATACCAACACCCTGACCCGCGCCGATCTTGCCGATACAATGAACCGGCAAGTGGGGCTTTCTCGTGCCGATAGCGCGGTCATGGTGGAATCGATTCTGGATCATATGATCGAAGCGCTGGTCGATGGCGAAAATGTCAAAATTTCGGGATTCGGGACATTCGTGTTGCGTGACAAGGGAGAACGCACCGGCCGCAATCCCAAGACCGGCGTTGAAGTGCCGATCGCGCCGCGACGGGTTTTGACCTTCCGTGCCAGCCAAACGATGCGTGACAGGATTATCGCTGCAGGTTAATGGACCCGGCGAACCGGGAGAGTAGAGTATGACCAAGGAAAAAGGGGCTTTCCGGACCATCGGAGAGCTGTCGAAAGAGCTTAGCATCAAACCGCATATTTTGCGCTACTGGGAAGACCAGTTCGCGATGCTGACTCCCCTTAAACGCGCTGGTTCGCGGCGCCATTATCGCCCCGACGATGTTGCGATGGTCAAGACAATCAATCGCCTGCTCAACGAAGAAGGCTATACAATCAAGGGTGCTCGCAAATTTCTGGCCGCTCGGCGCAGGAGACCTGAGATGGTTGAGGATGCACCGCAACCGGCCTCTGCCATACTGCCATTGTTCGCAAATACGCATGAGGATAATGGTCTGATGCTGGCAGAACTGAAATCGATCCGCGACCAGCTAACGGATGCGCTTAGCGCGGCTTAGCCTGGTCGGTATCGTGCGCCCATTGCGCCGAAACATGATCATTCATTCTTCAGGGCTGGCTATATTGCGTTGTGCGAACCAGTCTCGCAAAAATGCCGCCTGACATCCGGTAAAGCCGTTGCTGCCAACCGCCGAGCAGCTATTGGGTCGGCCCAGGCGCGCGTCATCTTCATGGTTCTGGAATTGCGCTGACTAGGACATGGCATATTGCGCTTCGTCTTCCTTGTCCTTTTCCCGAACGGCCTTTGGTATCCGGTATCTTTCCGCTTCGGGCTGGTGCGCGCAAACGACGATTTCGCCTGCAGTCGATTCCGGACAATCGTCTTCACCATAAGTGATCAAAACCGACCATCGCTCGACAGCATCGTTGGTCCTGTTTGCTTCTTCAGATTTTGCCGGCGCTACGATCAGCAGCGATCCCATGGTCAACAGGGCGAATATTGCGCGGGCTGAAAAATTGACGATAGCCATCATCCTCGTGCCAGTGGTTTCGACCAGACGGCAGCGATCATCAAGATCCGCGATACGGTAGCCGAAACAGAACCCGATCCCATCATTATGCACCGGCACATTTCCATTGGCTGAACCCGCAGCCGGACAGGGAAGGAATTTCCTTCGTTGGATCATCAATCAAATGTGGAGGGAATAGGGCGGATAATTTCAGAACATGACCAGGCACTTGTGCTCTAGTCGTAATTTGGCCCCAGTTCCGGATCGAGATCACGCGGCCGGGTGAATCGGTCGAGCGTGCCGCATTTTTCGGTGATATCGGCCCAGTCGTCGATAGCCAGCGTCATCTCGGCCAGCGTCGCAGTCGGATATTTGGTTTCAACCTGGTCGCGCGCCGGGGAGCTGCCGTCATCGGGGACAAGATCGAAGATCAGATCCTCCAGTCCGGGATTATGGCCGACCATCAGAATATGGTCTGCATCGGTACGGGCAGCGCGCAATACGTCGAGCAGAGTGGCCGAAGAGGCGAGGTAGATTTTGCGGTCCCAGGTGGGTTCCATCGCCAGACCGCTGGCTTCCTCAACATTTTCCAATGTCTCGATTACCCGCACGGCAGGGGAGGCAAGGATTTGATCGAAGCTCAGTCCATTGTGCTGGATGAAGCGGCCCATCACCGCTGCCGCGCGCTTGCCCTTCTTGTTGAGCGGGCGATCAAAATCGCGATCGACCGGATCATCCCAGCTGGATTTGGCGTGGCGCAGGAGTGTCAGTTTTTTCATTGCCGATTGTCATGCATCAAACTTGTTTCAGTTGGAAGACCGGATTGCTTCATTTCCGATTTTGCCTTGCGGATCTCGGCCAGCGCCTGTTCCAGCGGCATGCGCTCCACCGGCGTGCCTTCGGGAAAGGCGGAAAGCAGACGTGAGGGGAAGGCCGACGAGAGGATGACAAAATGGCCATGGTCATCGGCGCGGCGTATGATCCGGCCAAAGGCCTGCGCCAGTCGCGCGCGAATGATCCGGTCGTCATAGGCGCTGCCGCCAGCCGCCAGCCGCCGGGCGCGATGGAGAATATTGGGGCGCGGCCAAGGCACCGATTCCATCACTACCAGTCGCAGACTCTGGCCGGGTACATCAACCCCGTCGCGCAGGGCATCGGTGCCGAGCAGGCTGGCCTTGGGGTCATCGCGGAAGATATCGACCAGGGTGCCGGTGTCGATCGGATCGACATGCTGGGCATAGATCGGCAGCCCGCTTTGCGCCATCCGGTCGGCGATCCGGGCATAGACAGTGCGCAGGCGACGTATCGCGGTGAACAGGCCCAGTGTGCCGCCGCCGGAGGCTTCGATCAGCTGCGCATAGGCACCGGCCAAACCGGCCATATCGCCGCGTTTCACATCGGTGACGATGATGACCTTGGCCTGATTGGGATAGTCGAACGGGCTGGCAACTTCGAATTCCTGTGGCGCATGTTCGAGATGCACCGCGCCGCTGCGCGCCCGGGCGGTATCCCAGCCGCCGCCGCCTTTCAGCGTCGCTGAGGTGATCATCACGCCATGGGCGGGTTTGGTGACGACTTCGGTAACCGGGATGGTCGGGTCGAGCCAGTGACGGCAGATCCCGACATCATATTCGCGGCCTTCGTAGCGGTCGATCATCAGCCAGTCGACAAAGTCGGGATCGGCCGGTCCGCCGATGCGCGACAGCAGCGAGAGCCAGCCAGACAATGTATCGCGGCGCCAGCCGAGGCTCGACAAGGCGCCTTCCATCCGCGCCCGGGCCTGTGCGTCCATCCAGTCGGGGCCCTCCTCGATCAGATGTTCGATCCGCTGGCCGAGACGAACCAGCGGCTTGAGCAGCGCATCCATCGCCTCTGCCGCATTGGCGACCGCGTCGATCATCGGGCCTTCGACATCGGTCAGTTCGGTTTCCAGCCCATAGCCGGCATCGGCGCTCTGGCTTTCGTCGCGGGCGAACACCATTGCGCGGACCTCGTGGAGCAGGGCTTCAATCGGACCAGAAGGTTCGCCCTCGCCGATCCGCTGGAGCCAGCCGTCACCGGGCATCGCTTCTGCGGCATGGCGGGCGCTTTCGATCGCGCGGCCGCCTTCTTCGTCATAGGATGCCAGATCGGCGAGGCGTGCGGCAAGTCCGCGACGGCGGCCCCGATTTTTCGTTTCCGGCCCGATCACCCAGCGCCGGATCTCTATCGTCTCCTGCCCGGACAGCCGCGCGGCGAACATCGAATCGGCGGCGTCGAACAGATGATGGCCTTCGTCAAAGATCAGCCGTGTCGGCCGGTTCTGCTGTTCGCGTCCGCGGGCGGCGTTGACCATGACCAATGCGTGATTGGCAATGACGATATCGGCTTGCTGGCTGGCGCGCGCCGCTTTCTCGATGAAACATTTGCGATAATGCGGGCAGCCGGCATAGACGCATTCCCCGCGCCGGTCGGTCAACGCGGTGGCGCCATTGCGACGGAACAGGGTGGTGAGCCATCCGGGCAGATCGCCGCCCACCATATCGCCATCCTTGCTATAGGCGGCCCAGCGCGCGACCAGATGGGCAAGGATCGCTGCCCGTCCGGCAAAACCGCCCTGCAGCGCGTCTTCCAGATTGAGCAGACAGAGATAATTTTCGCGCCCCTTGCGCACGACGACTTTCTTTCGAAATGTCTCTTCGTCCGGATAGATGCGCCGGGTTTCCCGGTCGAGCTGGCGTTGCAGCGCCTTGGTAAAGGTCGAAATCCAGACGGTGCCGCCAGCCTGGCGCGACCATAAGGAAGCTGGCGCCAGATAGCCGAGCGTCTTGCCAATTCCGGTGCCCGCTTCTGCCAGCAACATATTGGGAGCGCCCTTGATTCGGCGCGGATTGAATATCTGGGTAACGGCGGCGGCGTAGTTTTTCTGGCCCTTGCGGTCCTCGGCGCCTTCACCGGTCAAAGTCTCGAGCGTGGCGAGCGTATCTTGCTTGTCGATGGTGATTGACTGGGGCGCCGGACGTGGCGGCTCTTCTTCCCATTCCGACAATTTAGCAAACAGCCAGCGTTCCGCCTCGACCGGCTTTTCCAGTTTTCGTCCGACTTCCTGCGCCCAGGGCCAGCGCAGCCGGAACAGCGCCTGGGCGCTGCTCCAAGCGCCTTCCCGCTCTTTCCAATAAGGTGCCTCCAATCCTTCCAGCAGCAGGTGCGCGGCCTGCCGATAGAGAGCCGCAACATCTGCCTCCTGATCCGGCGGGGTCAGGCCGAGAGTCTTGGCGAGGCCAGCCGGTGTCGGGACAATGAACTGCGCCGGATGGATGAAGGCGAACAGCTCCAGCAGATCGAGACCGGACAGATCGGGATAGCCGAGCCGTTGACCCAGCAGCGGCGCATTGAGCAGGATATGCGGCGTTTCTGCGACACGGCCAATCGCCTCGCCCTTGCCAATCGCACGGGTTTCGCCATCGATCGAGCAAATCCAGATGCCGCTGTGGCTGGCGTGAAGCGCGGGATAGGGGAGGGAGCTATCGGTCAAGATGATCGCGGCTATGTCAGGGCGCGTGCGGACCGACCAGTGCGACCCCGGCAATGAAGCGATGGGCACCGAACAAAATAGCATAAAGGACCAGCGCGATGACGACGCTGATCACTTCCCGGCCTGGCGTTGCCAATGCGGCCGGTTTCACCCAGGCACCTTCATTGCGAGACACGGTAAAGATCGAGATCAGCGCCCAGAGGCCGAGACCGCCAAACAGGATCAGCGACTTGTTGTCGCCATTGGCAAGCAAATGGCCGGCAGACCAGATCAGCACGCCGGTCAGCATTGGATGGCGGATCCACTGTTTGACCCTTGATTTTCCCTGTGCCACGCCAATCAGATAGATGGCGAAAAACACCAGCAACATATTGAGATGGCGGCCCCAGCTGGGCGGGTCGTAGACAAATTCTGCCGGAGTTGTGCGCCAGCCATAGATTATCAATCCAACAGAGGTGAGCAGCAGCAATGCGGCCAGTCCCTTATGCGGCCCTTCGCCAATCGCGCCCTGAATCGAGCCACGTAGTCCCGGCGTAACCGATTTCATAAGGTGGACGATGCTCCAGAGAAGCACGCCTGCGATCAATAGTGTCATCACCATTCTCCTGATTTTGTCCTCTTCTAACTTGCTATACAGGCTAAGGCCACTATTTGCGCAGCATAGGCAGAAAAACAGGACAATTTCGTGACCGACTATCGTGAAGCAGCAGAGAATTCCAAAGCCTGGCCATTTGAGGAAGCCCGCAAGCTGCTCAAACGCTATCGTGGCGAGCGCGGTGCGCCGGCACCCAAGCCAGGTGGCGAGCCGATGCTGTTCGAAACCGGCTATGGTCCCTCGGGCCTGCCGCATATTGGCACATTCAACGAAGTCTTGCGCACCACCATGGTGCGTCATGCCTATGAAACGCTGACCGGCAATCCGACCCGGCTGATCGCGTTCAGCGATGATATGGACGGTTTTCGCAAGGTTCCGACCAATGTCCCCAATCAGGATATGCTGGCAGAGCATCTCCACAAGCCGTTGACGCAAGTTCCGAATCCTTTCGAAACCGAGCACGAAAGCTTTGCCGCGCATAATAATGCGATGCTGCGCGAGTTTCTCGACCGCTTTGGCTTTGACTATGAATTCGTATCATCGACCGAGAAATATCAGAGCGGCGCGTTTGACGAGACGCTGAAACTGGTGCTGGCGCGCAATCAGCAGATATTGGACATCATGCTGCCGACCCTGGGCAAGGAACGGCAGGCGACCTATTCTCCGGTGCTGCCGATCAGTCCAAAAACCGGCCATGTGCTGCAAGTGCCCGTGGAGATCCTCGATGCCGAAGCCGGCATTGTGCGGTTCGAGGATCAGGGCGAGATGATCGAGCATAATATCCTCTCCGGCGGCGCAAAGCTGCAGTGGAAAGTCGACTGGGCGATGCGCTGGACGGCACTGGGCGTCGACTATGAAATGTATGGCAAGGACCTGACCGACAGCGGCGTGCAGTCGGGCAAGATTGCCAAGGCGCTGGGTGCTCGCAAGCCCGAAGGCCTGATCTATGAAATGTTTCTCGACGAAAAAGGCGAGAAGATTTCCAAGTCGAAAGGCAATGGCCTGAGTCTTGACGACTGGCTGCGCTATGGCTCCGAGAACAGTCTGGCTTTCTATATCTTCCGCGAACCCAAGTCGGCCAAGCAACTGCATCTGGGCGTCATCCCCAAAGCGGTCGACGAATATTTCCAGTCTCGCGCTCTCTGGCATGAGCAGACTCCGGAAAAGCGGCTCGGCAATGCGGTTCATCATGTCCACAATGGTGATGTGCCGACGGACACGATCCCGGTAACCTTCGGTCTACTGCTCAATTTGGTCGGCGTGATGGGCGATGCCGATCGCGACCAGATCTGGGGCTATTTGCGCCAATATGCGCCGGACGCGACATCAGAGAAATATCCCGATCTCGACGAGTTGATCGGCAATGCCATGGCCTATCACAAGGATTTCATAGCCCCGACGCTGCACCGGCGCAAACCGGAAGGCGTTGAAGTGGCGGCACTGCAACGGCTCGACCAGGAACTTGCCGGACTGGCAGAACATGCCGCAGCCGAGGACATTCAGACGATCATCTATACTATCGGCAAGGAAGGCGGATTCGAGAATCTGCGCGACTGGTTCAAATCGCTCTACGAGACGTTGCTGGGATCGTCGCAGGGGCCGCGCATGGGCAGCTTCATCGCTCTGTACGGGGTGAAAAATACCCGCGCACTGATCGCTGAGGCGCTGGCTTCGGCATGATCGATATTTTCACCACCGGCGGGACGATCGACAAGGTCTATTTCGATGCCTTGTCGGAATATCAGATCGGGGCGACGGCGTTGCCGGATATCCTGTCCGAGAATAACGTCTTTGTCGCCCACCGGGTGACGCAGTTGATGCGCAAGGACAGTCTCGAACTGACCGATGCAGACCGGGCCGCGATCCATGATGCGGTGGCGGCGAGCGATGCGGACAAGATCCTCGTGACCCATGGGACCGACACGATGGTGGAAACCGCGCGCGTGCTGTCCGACATTGCGGGCAAGACGATCGTGATTACGGGCGCAATGCAGCCGGCGACGCTGCGCAACAGCGATGCCGAGTTCAACGTCGGTTTTGCGCTGGCCGCGACCCAGACGCTGCCGCCCGGCGTCTATATTGCGATGAATGGCGAGGTATTCGATCCGGCGACAACACAAAAAGACCGATCGGCGCATCGTTTCATCAGGGTTCAGGATTAGCTTGCGGACAGGGTGACATTGACGGAGGATTGAGATGGCAATGCGGACGGTCGAGCAACTGAGCGAGCAACTGCTCGACAAGCCATTGGCAGCGCTTTCCCGCGAGGAGCGCGGCGTATTGGAAGCGATCGTCTCCCGCCAGATCATTGCCGATGATGCCAGCACTCTGGCCGACGAGCAGGCCAGTTTCGGCGAGCGGCTTTCGGACCGGGTCGCCTCGGTCGGTGGGTCCTGGGGTTTCATCATTGTCTTTGCGCTGGTTCTGTTCAGCTGGATGCTGCTGAACTCGGAAGTGCTGACCCGGTTCGATGCCGCTTTTGATCCCTATCCCTTCATCTTTCTCAATCTGATTTTGTCGACGCTGGCTGCGATCCAGGCGCCGATCATCATGATGAGCCAGAACCGGGCGGCGAACAAGGACCGGATTGCCGCGGCGCATGACTATGAGGTCAATCTGCGGGCGGAAATCGACATCATCCGCCTGCATGAGAAAATGGACCTGCTGATGCTCGAGAAGATCACCAGGCTGCAAGCTGACCTCAACGAAATCAAGGCAGCGTTGCAGCCTGCCGGTTGAATTTTTTGCCGATCAGCAGTCCGAACAGCCAGTCCATCTTGCCCTGATTGGCCCATCGGCCGGTCGTCGTCGCCGTGCAGGTTGCCGCCCGGCACGGCGCGAACCCCAGAATGAAGGCCAGCGGGATGACCTGGAAAGAAGGCATGACCCTGTTTACCCCGTTTATCAGATTCCACAACGCCAGCAATCAATCGCTATTATATTCACCCGGTTCGGGCCATAG
>NZ_JBALTF010000074.1:0-11433 GCF_036964675.1 Parasphingorhabdus sp.
GCAGTGTCACTAGCTTCATAGCCGCGATATTCGATTGGCATGTCGAGCGCGTCCAGCTGGCTTTTGATCTTGTCGACGTCGCCGACAATGACCCAGGTGAATTTGCCCGCTGCCAGCGCCCGACGGGCAGCGGCATCCAGACTTTCGCGGGTTTGTTTGCTATAATGGTCCGCCAGTGTTTCATAATAATCATCAGGGCGGTCGTAAAGAGCGTTGCTCTGCATCGCCGACAGCACCGCATCGGATGTTTCAAACTGCCCGGGCAGCTCGCGCGTTTCCTTGATGACCGCGCGCTTCAACTCGGCTTCGGTCACCCCTTTGTCGCCCAGAAAATCGTCGATATCGGTAATGAGTTCCTTGAGCGAATCTCCGGTACGGTCCGCCTGCACGGGCGCGGCGACAGTATAGGCCACCGCATTTTCGGTTAGCCGAACCGTGCCCCGCACACCATAGCTCCAGCCTTTCGTCTCGCGCAGGTTCATGTTGAGTCGCGCGAGAAAGTTCCCGCCAAGCGCGTTATTGGCATTGTCCAGGTCGACAATATCTGCGTCCTGCGGCCGCATCGGCGTCAATATGCCGCCATAAATATAGGATTGCGGGGAATTGGGCCGGTTGACCACGATGACCCGCGCCTGCTCCGGCTTGATCGGCCGCGTTGCAAAACTCTTTTTGCCCATCGCTGTTTTGGGCGCGCGCCAATTGCCGAATTTGGCCTCCAAAATCGGTTTCAGTCGATCCAGCGACAGATCCGAAACCACGAAAATTTCGCCATTGTCCGGACGGATCCATTCCTGCTGGAAGTTCACCAAATCAGCGCGGGTTATCGATTGAACCGATTCCAGCGTACCGCTGCCCGTCGCGCCATAAGGATTGTCTTCGCCATATAATAAAGGCGCCAGCGTATTTGATGCCATGCTCTGCGGGCTGCGCATTTGCTGCTCAATCGATGTAATCTGCTGTGTGCGCACCCGTTCAATTTCGGCTGGGGCGAAAGCAGGATTGCGCACGATGTCGGCGAGCAAATCCAGCGAAGGTTCAAGATTTGGCGATAGCGCCGTCAGCTCAAAATTGGAGCGGTCCGCGCCGCCGCCCAACATGATTTGCGCGCCAAGACGTTCTTGCGCTTCTGCTATTTCACGCGACGTAAGAGAAGGCGTGCCTTGTTCGAACAGGGTCAGCGCCAGTGTTTCAAGTCCGCGTTTGACAAGCGGGTCCGACGCGCTGCCGGCGTTGAAAGACAGAGCTATGCGCGTCACCGGCACAGCTGCCCGCATCGCATAATGTACTTTCATGCCATTTGAGAGTGAGATGTGCGCGACATCAGGAAAATCCAGTGGCGCAAGCGCCGCGATTGCCGGAGGATCGCGCTTCACACTGACCGTGATCGTGTCATCGGCCGCATCCGCTTTATCAGCGGCGGGCTCTACCGCCGTTTCCGCATATTCACCGGAGCGTTCACCGGGCTCCAGCGTCAACGTATAGCTGGGACGAGTCAGCCATTGCTGCATCGCCGCCTTCACTTCAGCCGGCGTCAGGGTCGCGAGTATCTCCAGCTCATTTTCATAAAATCCGGGATCGCCGGCCAATACCTGCCCGTGTGCCAGGGTAACCGCCTTGCCGCCGAATCCGCCGACCTGCTCCAGACCACGAATGGTCGAGGCTATGGAATCCGTCGCTGCCCGGCGCACTTCGTCTTCGGTTGGTCCTTCCGCGATGAATTTGTCGACAATCTCGTTCATCCGCTTTTCAACCAGAGCGGCTTCGACACCGGGCTTGGCCGTCGCGCCAACGCTCAAAATACCGACCCGCTGAAAGGTATAATTGCCAGCCGAGACGCTGACCGCGATTTTTTCGTCACGAACCAGTGCGTTATCCAGTCTGCTACTGGAAAGTCCGCCCAGAATATCTGCGCCAACGGTCAGCGCGGTCAACGCGCGGTCGCTGATGCCGGGCGCTGGCCAATATCGCGAGATATTGGTGGCTGCGACCTGATCTTGCATCACCGTCCGCACGGGTTTCTCGAGCTGCGGGATAGAGGCTGCAGCCGGCACGTTCACCGGCCCGCGTGCAATTTTGCCGAAATATTTTTCGACCAATGGACGCGCCTCAGTCGCCGATATGTCCCCCGCCAGAACGAGCGTGGCATTATTGGGTCCATATTTACTGCGAAACCAGTTCCGCAAATCGTCTATCGTGGCGGCATCAAGATCAGCCATCGAACCAATGACCGTGTGGTCATAGGGATGTCCTTGCGGAAAAATATTTTTGATGATTTCATAGAAAACCAACCCCCCGGGCTGGTTGTCCCCTTGCCGTTTCTCATTCTGGACGACGCCGCGCTGGTTATCCAACTTCTTCTGCGTGATCGCACCGAGCAGATAACCCATCCGGTCACTCTCGATAAACAACGCCCGTTCCAGCGCCCCACGCGGCACCGTCTCGAAATAGTTGGTGCGATCAAAATTGGTCGTACCGTTATAATCCGTCGCGCCTATTTCCTGCAAATATTCGAAAAAATCACCCGGTGCGTTCTCCGATCCGTTAAACATCAGATGTTCAAACAGATGCGCAAAGCCGGTTTTCCCGGCGGGTTCGTCTTTTGAACCGACATTATACCACGTCGCGACACCGACAATCGGCGCTTTACGATCGGTGTGCACCAGAACTTTCAACCCGTTGTCGAGGGTGAATTGTTCATAAGGAATAGCGACCGCATCGACCAGTTCGCTGACCGGCGCTGGCTTGGCGGCCTCATGCTGCCTGGCCAGTGCTGGAGCAGCAACCGTCAATGCTGCGCTGGTCAGCGCCAGCAACAGGGAGCGAGGCAAACGGAGCATCGGGATATTCCTCTCAGTCAAATGTAGATCATATATTCTCGGACATGCCGGTAAAGGGGGCCAGGCCGATTGCCGGCTTCGACGAACGTCATTCAACCATCGACCAACGGCTATTTTGTCTTCCAGCCCCAGAACAGATGGCAGGGCAATATATTCCAGAAAGAATAGCCGCTGTCGATATGGTCAAAATGCGGGACCATGAAGTCGCGCGCCTTTTTGACAAATTGATAGACCAGAAACGCCCCGCCCGGCCGGATAGCCGCGTAAGTTTCCTTGGCGATTTTGGGACCGAGCTGGTCGGGCAGCGTCGAGAAAGGCAGGCCGGAAAGGATATAGTCGGCTTTCTCGTGGCCGAGCTCGCTGATGATCTTTTGCACATCGGCGGCGGACCCGTGAATAGGGTAGAAGCGGCTGTCGCGTATGGACTTGCCCAGATAGTCGATGAAATCGGCATTGAGATCGATCACGATCAGGGTTGCGCCGGGCTTCAACCGTTCAAGCACCGGACGGCAGAAAGTACCCACGCCCGGACCATATTCGACGAACAGGTCGCACTCATCCCATTTGACCGGTTCGAGCATCTTTTTGATCGTGATGTCCGACGACGGCATGACCGAACCCACCATCACCGGGTGTTTCAGGAAGCCCTTGAAGAAAACACCCCAGGGACCGAGGCGCCGTTCCAGCCCCGACTTGATGCGATCCACGATTTTTGTCTTGGCGATACTATTAGTCAATGCAGTCCTCCGGTGGCCGATCAAACTGTCTTACTAGGGCGTTACAGCGCCGGTGACAAATATAATAGCGGTTGCCCGGTGCAATCGAGCGGTTAAAAGCTTGCCATGCTGCTTCATCCAACAGACTCGGTTGCGGTCATTTTTTGCGCGCAACGTACCGGCGTCGATGACGAGGCCTACCAGGCTGCGGCGGCAGCAATGGGCGCGCTCGCAGCGCAGCAGCCGGGCTATCTCGGTGAAGATCATGCCCGGTCAGCGGATGGTTTGGGGATTACGGTCAGCTATTGGCGCGATGATGCCAGCGCCAAGGCATGGCGCGATCACCCGGAACATGCCCATATTCGCGATCAGGGCCGCGACAAATGGTATAGCGAATATAGCCTTCATGTCGCCCGCGTCGAACGTGGCTATGACTGGCAGAAATAGCATGGCATAGGAACGCCGATGGCCGATTCTCCCGACTTTGAACCGCTCGACCGGAAGGTATCATCCTTTCCCGATGCCAAGCCGATCGACGGCACCCGGATGGCCGTGCTGTTTTCGGTCATGCTGGTCACCGCGTCCGGCAATACCGCCATGCAATCGATATTGCCGACGATCGGAACGCAGCTCGATATTCCCGATTTCTGGGTGAGCGCGGCGTTCAGCTGGTCGGCTCTATTATGGGTTTATACCGCTCCGAAATGGGCCCGCCAATCCGATCATCGCGGTCGCAAGGCGCTGATGCGTCTGGGCATGATCGGCTTTACCACGTCCTTTGCCCTGGCCGGTCTGGCGCTGTTTCTTGGCCTGCTGGGCTGGTATAGTGCGCTTTGGACCTTTGTCCTGTTTGCCCTGTTCCGCAGCCTTTACGGTGGCCTGGGTTCCGCCGCTCCGCCCGCGGTGCAAGCCTATGTCGCTTCGCGCACCGCGCGCGCCGACCGGACGAAAGCGCTGTCGCTGATTTCATCCTCCTTCGGTCTCGGCACGATTGTCGGTCCGGCCGTTGCACCCTTGCTGATCATTCCGGTTCTGGGGCTTGCCAGCCCGATGTTCGCCTTCGCTGCCATCGGAATCCTGGTGATGGTGGCACTGGCGCTGAAATTGCCCAATGACAATCCCGGCTATCAGGCACGCGGCGTGGTGACATCGGAACCCTATAGTTCTGCGCCTTCTTCCAACAGCCTGAAAGAGGAGGATGACGACGGCGCAGAAGAAACCAGCCTGCCGCCGCGATTGCGCTGGGGCGATCACCGAATCAAGCCGTGGCTGATCACCGGCATTTTGGGCGGCAATGCGCATGCCCTGATATTGGGCGTTGTCGGCTTTCTGGTGCTCGACCGGCTCGGCTTGCGCGGCGACCCGGAAATGGGAATCAGAATGACCGGCATCGTGCTGATGTCCGGCGCAGCGGCGACCTTGCTGGCGCAATGGGGACTGATCCCGTTGCTGCAAATGGGGCCGCGGACCTCGATATTATGGGGCATGGTCCTGGGAGCCTGTGGCTGCCTGCTCATCGGGCTTTCCCATGATCTTCACGGCATCATCATCGGCTTCGCCGTGGCATCATTGGGCTTTGGCCTGTTCCGCCCGGGTTTCACCGCCGGCGCTTCGCTGGCCGTCAAGCGATCCGAGCAAAACGGCGTCGCCGGCATTGTCGCGTCAGTCAACGGCATGGCCTTTATCGCCTCACCAGCCTTTGGTGTCCTGCTTTACACCTATGCCGGTCCCCTGCCCTTCTGGCTGGCAACCGGCATCTGTATCTTCCTGTTCGGCTGGGGTTTCAAGACCCTCAAGCTGGACGAAAGGCTAGACTCCGACCGCTAGTGTTTGCTGTCCTTGACCGGAGTCAACATTCCCGGCGAGACAAAGCCGATCGGTTCGACCCGCATCGCATTCTGCTTCAGCTGCGATTCCATTTTGGAATATTCTTCCTCCATTTCCGGCGTTACCGAAGCACGGCTGTCTTTCAGCGCGCTCTCGAAATGTTTCATCTGCACGGTTTCGACCAGTCCGCCAAATTCCCGCAGCGCGTGCAGGCCCGCCCGGCGGACAAGATCCTCCAGATCGGCACCGGAATAGCGATCCGTGCTCTCTGCCATTTCATCGAGATCGACATCCTTGGCCAGCGGCATTTTCGATGTGTGAATTGCCAATATCCGGCGGCGGCCAGCCTTGCCAGGAACCGGTACATAGATGAGTTCATCGAACCGGCCCGGCCGCAGCAACGCCGGATCAACCAGACCGGGGCGGTTGGTCGCGCCAATCAATATCACCGATTGCATTTCTTCCAGACCATCCATCTCGGCCAGGATCGTATTGACCACCCGCTCGGTCACCTGCGGTTCGCCCATACCGCCACCCCGCGCCGGAACGAGACTGTCAATCTCGTCGATAAACAGGATCGTTGGCGCCACCTGCCGCGCCCGGGCAAACAAGCGGGCAATCTGTTGCTCGCTCTCGCCATACCATTTGGACAGAAGGTCGCTTGATTTTATGGCGATGAAATTGGCTTCTGCTTCGCGGGCGACGGCCTTTGCCAGCAGGGTCTTGCCGGTGCCCGGCGGACCATAGAGCAGAAAGCCCTTGGCGGGACGAATGCCCAGCCGTGTAAAGGCTTCCGGGTTTTTCAGCGGCAGTTCAATGCCTTCTTTCAGCCGTATCTGCGCTTCGTCGAGGCCACCAATATCTTCCCAGCGAACATCGGGAACCTGAACCATGACTTCGCGCATGGCCGATGGCTGGACCCGTTTCAGGGCTTCGACAAAATCATGCCGATAGACAACCAGTTCTTCGAGCACTTCCGGCGGCACGGTTTCCGATTCCAGATCCAGCTTGGGCATGATCCGGCGCACCGCTTCAATCGCCGCCTCGCGAGTCAGGGCGGCCAGATCGGCTCCGACAAATCCATAGGTTGTCCGTGCCAGCTCTTTCAGATCGACGGCTTTGTCGAGCGGCATGCCACGGGTGTGGATGCCCAATATCTCACGCCGTCCGGCCATGTCCGGAACGCCGACGATGATTTCCCGATCAAAGCGCCCGGGACGACGCAAGGCTTCATCAATCGCTTCGGGGCGGTTGGTCGCGGCGATAACCACCAGATTGAGTCGTGATTCGAGACCGTCCATCAAGGTCAGCAGCTGTGCCACCAGCCGCTTTTCGGTTTCGCCCTGCACCTGCCCGCGCTTCGGCGCGATCGAATCGATCTCGTCGATGAACAGAATCGAAGGCGCGGCCTGAGTCGCTGCCTCGAATATTTCACGCAGCTTCTTTTCAGACTCGCCATAAGCGGAACCCATGATTTCCGGACCGTTGATCAGGAAAAATTCGGCTTCGCTTTCATTGGCGACCGCCCGGGCGAGCCGGGTCTTGCCGGTGCCCGGAGGGCCATGCAGCAGCACGCCGCGTGGCGGATCAACGCCAAGCCGGGTGAAGAGCTGCGGATAGCGCAGTGGCAATTCGACCATTTCACGCAGTTGATCGATCGTCTCCTGCAACCCGCCGATATCGTCATAAGTGACATCAGCACGGCGATGTTCGGTCGATTCTTCATATTCCGGCCGCAGTTCGACCTCGGTCTCTTCGTCGATATGGACAATCCCCTTGGGAGAGGTTGAAACGACGTTGAGCCGGATTTGCGTGAGCGAAAAGGCCGGCGCCGCCAGCATCTGCCGCAATTGCGGTGGCATGTCGGCGCGATCCACCTGTTGCTGGCCATGGGTGGCGACAAAATCTCCCGCCTTCAGCGGGCGGCCCATGAAGCTGCGCTTCAGACCACCGCCATTGCCTTGCAGACGCAGGTCCTTCTGGCCCGGGGCGAAAACAACTTTCTTGGCCGGCTTCGATTCGACCTTGCGAATTTCAACATAATCGCCCGCTCCGACACCGGCATTGGCGCGTTGCAGGCCGTCAAGCCGGACAAAATCCAGACCCTCATCTTCCGGATAGGGCAGGACAGCCCGCGCCGGAGTCGCCTGTTTGCCGAGAATTTCGACGACATCGCCCTCGATCAATCCCAGTTTGCCGAGATTATCCCGCGACAATCGGGCCAGTCCGCGACCGCTGTCCTCGGGCCGGGCATTGGCAACCTGCAGTTTCAGCAGCTTGCTATCGTCTTCGGGCTTGTCTTTAACTGGCACTGGATCGGACACTGGGACGTATCTCCTCGATATCGTTTTGGTTGTTTCCAATAAGATAGGGATCGCCAGGCCGATATGCGACTCAGATTTTCAGATGCAACAGCAGATGGCCGAGTTCAGCCAAAAAAAAAGGCCAGTTCCGAAGAACTGGCCTGAAAAGTTTTTAGGAGAGGATGCCTGAAAGGCCCACTCTGAATGCATCGAATCCATTTATTGTGCAAGTGCGAAAAGAACATTATAGATTGCATATCTTGCAACTTAACAATTATGTTAGTGACTGATTTCCGCCACTTTATAAAATTCACCTTCATTTTTGCATTGCACAAAGCTGATTTAGCCACGATATCGATCATCCGATGCGCCGTCTTCCTCCCCTTCGCGCCCTCGAGGCCTTCATTCGTGTTGCCCGCCTGGGTTCTTCCAAGGCTGCGGCGGCGGAACTGGCCCTGTCCGCGCCAGCCCTCAGCCGGCGAATCAAATCGCTTGAGGATCATATCGGCAAGCCGCTGTTCGAACGACGCAACCAGTCGATGGTGCTGAACGAAGATGGACAAACCTTGCTGAAAGCGGTCGCCCCGGCGATGGAAACCATTGGCGAAGCGGTAGACCAGATGACCGTCACCGGCGGTGACATGCGCTTGCGCCTTGGCGTGCTGGCGCTGTTCGGCGCAACCCGCTTGCTGCCGCGGCTTCCGGAACTGAAAAAACTCTATCCCAAGCTGCATATTGACGTCGATACGTCCGCCCATGCCGAAAATATGCTGGGCGATGCGGTGGATGCGGCGATCATCATCAGCGACGATGTCGATCCCAATCTCTATTCGATGAAACTGGACAGCAACAAGGTTTATGCGATTGCGTCCGCAGAATTGATCAAGGGCCCGAATGCGATAAAACATCCAGAGGATCTGAAGAATCACAATATCCTGATCCACAGCAACATGACCCGGGCCTTTGACAATTGGAAAAAAGCGGTGGGACTACCCGATCTGCAGCCGGCTGGTATCGACCATCTCGACAGCGGCGCACTGATGCTGGAAGCGGCAGCGCAGGGCCTTGGCATCGCGATCATGCACGGCGGGCATTTTTCCGATGCCAATGATCCACGGCTGGTTCGCCTGTTCGACTATGAGGTCGACAGCCCCTACAGCTACTGGTTCGTCTGCCGCAAACGCGACATGAAAAACCGCGCCGTCCGGATTTTCCACGACTGGGTGGCGCAGGCGGGTCTCTAGGGTCAGACCCTAGGCGGTCAGATCGGGATCCAGCGTCAGATCATCGTCGAGCTGCACGCCAAAGCTGTTCAGCAGCATCGAAACCTGGCTATATTGTCCCACGGTCATGACCAGATCCATCCGCTGCTTCTCGGTCAGTTCCGCCAGCGCCGCCCAGGTCGCATCGGCAACATGCCCGTCTCCGGTCAGATCATCGGTCGCCTGCAGCATCGCGCGTTCCAGCGGCGTCCAGCCCGGAGCATCCGGCCCGACCTTGATCCACTCTATCTCTGCATCGGTCAGACCGCAGTCCTTGCCGATCCGGACATGCTGCGCCCATTCATAGCCGGACTTCCAGTTGAAGCCGGTGCGCAGGATGATGATTTCGCGTTCGCGTGCCGGCAGGTCATTATGGTCGGACAGGATATAGCCGCCCCACCACATGAACGCCTTATAGGCTTTTGGCGCTTTTATCAGCGTCCGGAAGATATTGAGTATCTTGCCGGCCTTGAAACGCTCGCCCAGCATCGCCCTGCTCTTGTCATCGAGTTCTGACTCGGCGAGCGGGGCGATCCTGGGTTTATCGAGACGCATGTTGGTCGATCAGGCGAGGGTTACGGACTTGATCGCGCCTGGCTTCGCTGGTGGTTCGCCTTTTGGCAGGGCGTGAACGGCTTCCATGCCGGAGGTCACTTCACCCCAGACCGTATATTGACCGTCGAGAAAACCGGCATCGTCGAGGCAGATGAAAAACTGGCTGTTGGCGCTGTTCGGATCCATCGTCCGGGCCATCGAGCAAGTGCCTTCAACATGCGGCTCCTTGGAGAATTCCTGCGCAATATCGGGCTTGTCGCTGCCGGACATGCCGGTTCCGGTAGGGTCGCCGCCTTGGGCCATGAAACCATTGATGACGCGGTGGAAGACGACGCCATCATAAAAGCCTTCGGATGCCAGCTCGGTGATCCGGGCAACATGATTGGGAGCGAGGTCGGCGCGCAGCTTGATTTCGACATCGCCGGTTTCGAGGTGGAGAGTCATTTTTTCGTGGGCCATGAGGCTTGTTCCTTTTTGTTCATTGAATCGTCCTTGGGCCGCATATAGGCAAGCCGTTTGGAAAAATCACCCTGCCTGGCGATATTTGTCACAAAAGATTGCAATTGCAACCTTGCAACGACTAGTAAGCAGCCGAACGCGCGCAGAAAGGGAGCATCGCGATGACCGATATCAACGACGCTCCAGATACTGTCATCGAACGCGAAGATGTGCTCGACGATGACAACCGGCTGACCGACGAATTCGTCCGCTCGGTTTCCGATGCGGTCGAGAATAATGATTATGTTCTGGCTCAGGAACTGGTCAATCCGCTGCACAATGCCGACATCGCCGATCTGTTCGAGCTGATTAATTCGGATGAACGCGCACCGCTGGCCAGCGCGCTCGGTGATCTGGTGAGCGCCGACGTGCTCGCGGAGATGAACGAGCATGTTCGCGACGACCTGATCGAAGTGCTCGATGCCGGTCAGATTGCCGACCTGACCGAACAGCTGGACACCGATGACGCGGTCGCGATTATCGAGGATCTCGACGAAGGCGAACAGCAGGCCGTGCTGGCCGAGCTGGACGCCGAAGACCGCGCCGCGATCGAGAGCGCCCTCACCTATGACGAGGAAACCGCCGGCCGGATCATGCAGCGCGAATTTGTCGCGGTGCCCGAACATATGATGGTCGGCGACCTGATCGACTATCTGCGCAAGAATGACGATCTGACCACCGAATTCTGGGAAATCTATGTCGTCGATCCGGCGTTCCGGCCGATTGGCACCTGCCAGTTGAGCTGGATCCTCAGAACCCCGCGCGAAATCGCCATCGCCGATGTGATGAAGCGCGAGCAGACCCTGATTCCGGTCGATATGGATCAGGAAGAAGTAGCGCTGCGCTTCCAGAAATATAATCTGATCTCGGCCGCCGTGGTCAATGACGACGGACGCCTGATCGGGATGATCACCGTCGATGACATTCTCCATATTGTCGAGAATGAAGCCAGCGAGGATGTGCTGCTGCTTTCCGGCGCCGGCGACGGTGATATTAACGAACCGATCCGCGATAGCTACAAGGCCCGGGTGCGCTGGCTGATCACCAATCTGGCAACCGCCTTGGTCGCCAGTTTCGTCATCTCGATATTTGGCGCAGCGATCGAGCAGATGGTCGCGCTGGCGATTCTGATGCCGATCGTCGCCTCGATCGGCGGCAATGCCGGCACCCAGACCATGGCGGTCTCGGTCCGCGCGCTGGCGATGAACGAACTGACTCGCTCCAACACGCGCCGGATTATCGGCCGTGAATTTCGCATAGCCCTGCTCAACGGCGCCACGATTGCCGTGCTGGTCGGGCTGGGCACCGGTCTGGTCTTTGGCAATCCGGTGCTCGGCGGGGTTATCGCGGTCGCCATGCTGATCAATATCGTGATCGCCGGTTTTGCCGGCATATTCGTGCCGGTGATGCTCGACCGGCTCGATCAGGATCCGGC
>NZ_JBALTF010000075.1:0-11354 GCF_036964675.1 Parasphingorhabdus sp.
GTCAAACAGATGGTCGATAGCGGTTTTCTGTTCTCCGGCGCCTAGCGATCGAGTCGTCAGCTCGGCCTCTCGGTTGATGGATTCCATGCGCTTATCTTCAATCGTGACCGTCTTTTCATGGTATCAAAATGGCGTTAAGATTACAAATTTGCAAGATAGGCAGCAACGTCGCTGGGTGTATGACACGGGCATATGTTGACCATCTGCTGCCCTCATACTAAGCCCGGTTTAATCAAACAATTAAATTCAGGAGAGACCCGTCATGAAAGCCATCCAACTGCACGCTCCCGCCTCGCTCGACAATCTGAAGCTGGTCGACCTGCCCGATCCGGCGGCGCCCGGACCCGGCGAAATCGCGGTGCGGGTGCGCGCTTCCAGCCTCAACTATCATGATTATGCCGTGGTCAAGGGGATGTTGCCGACCGCCGAGAAGCGTATTCCGATGTCCGATGGTGCGGGCGAAGTGACTGCCGTGGGCGAAGGCGTCAGCGAATTTACAGTCGGCGATCTGGTGGTCTCGACCTTCTTCCCCGAGTGGATTGACGGCGCGCCGCCCGAAGGTGGATTTACCCGCGTACCGGGCGACGGCATTGACGGCTATGCGGTCGAGCAGGCGGTTGGCCTTGCCACGTCCTGGACCAAGGCACCCAAGGGCTATAGCGCCGCTGAAGCCGCGACTTTGACTTGCGCCGGCCTTACCGCCTGGCGTGCGCTGTTTGTCGATGGCTGCGTGAAGCCGGGTGACACGGTGCTGGTGCAGGGCACCGGCGGCGTCTCGATCTTCGCGCTGCAATTTGCCAAGGCGGCTGGCGCAACGGTGATCGCGACTTCTTCATCCAATGACAAGCTGGAGCGGCTGAAGGAACTCGGCGCGGATCATCTGATCAACTATAAGGAAGTCGAAGCCTGGGGGCCGAAAGTGCTCGAACTCACCGGCGGCAAGGGCGTTGATTGCGTCGTCGAAATCGGCGGCCCCGGCACGCTCGACCAGTCGATGATGGCGACGCGGATCGGCGGTCATGTCGCCCTGATCGGTGTTTTGACCGGTTTCGCCGGACCCGTGCAGACTGCCTTGCTGATGGCGAAGAACCTGCGCGTGCAGGGCCTGACCGTGGGCAGCCGCGCGCAGCAGATCGACATGATCGCGGCGATCGAGGCCAATGGCCTCAAGCCCGTGCTCGACCAGCATTTCCCGCTTGCCAACCTGGCCGATGCTTTCCGTCATCAGGAATCGGGTAAGCATTTCGGCAAGATTGTCGTCGATATCTGACCAATGAGGCGGCGGGCCAATCTGGATGATCGCGATGCGGTCATCGCGCTGTGGTAGGCTTGTGGCCTGACGCGACCATGGAATGACCCCGGCGCCGATTTTGAACGCGCGGTCAACGGGATGACTTCCTGCATATTTTTGCTGGAGCATCACGGGCAATGGGCGGCGACCGTGATGGTTGGCGATGACGGCCATCGTGGCTGGGTCTATTATCTCGGCGTTGTTCCGGCTTGCCGGAAACAGGGCCTGGGCAGACAGATGATGGCAGCGGCCGAGCATTGGCTGTGCGAACGAAATGCCCCGAAAATCCAGCTGATGGTGCGGGATGACAATGAAGCCGCGATCGGTTTTTACCAAGCGCTGGGATATGAAGTGCAGCCGGTGGTGACAATCGGAAAGCGACTGGGTCCGCATGGCAACTGAGTGACGGGAAGCTGACCGATGCCATTCGGCCTGCGATGCCCTGATTTTGTACCCCATTGCCAATTTTAATTTTTGAGCCTAGCGCTCGCGGCAATCGAATCTGGGCTATGTATCGAGGACAATGACAATGGCTGGTGAAACCAAAATGTACGGCATTTCCAATTGCGACACCGTCAAGAAGGCGCGCAACTGGATGGAGCGCAATGGCATCAACTATGTTTTTCATGACTATAAAAAGTCCGGGATCACCAGGGAAAAGCTGGAAATGTGGGTGATGCAGGTCGGCTGGGAAGCGCTGGTCAACAAGCGCGGCACGACCTTTCGCAAGCTTCCCGACATGGTGAAGGAAAATATCGGCGACGATACAGCGGTCATGGTCATGGCGGAAAATCCCAGCATGATCAAACGGCCGGTGCTGGAGCATGGCGAGGAGCTGGTCGTCGGATTCAAGGCTTCGGATTATGAAGCCGCTGGACTGGCCGCGCGCAACAGCTGAAATCGCCATGTCCGTCGTTTCCGTTCGAATGACGCAAAATTCAGCCATCGCGTTGCGGATAACCTCCCCGATTGCCGTATCGTCAATCGGCCGCTCTCCGCTTATCGCCGCATCTCGAGTCCGGGCGCTTGTTTCGGACAAAAGGGCGATGCCGCAGGCGATCTTCATTGACGCTGTTCGGCTCAGGTGAAAAGGCTATCGATATGGTTCAGGCAAAATGGAATGACGTGGTGATCGCAGAGAGCGACGATACGGTTGTGGTCGAGGGTAATCATTATTTCCCGCGCGAATCGGTCTGGTCGAAATATCTGATGCACAGCGACACCAGCAGCCACTGCCCGTGGAAGGGCGACGCATCCTATCATAGCCTGATCGTCGAGGGCGAAATCAACGAGGATGCGGCCTGGTATTATCCGGCGCCCAAGGACGCTGCCGCCGAAATCGCGGGGCGGATCGCCTTCTGGAAAGGCGTCGAGGTCGGCTAGTGATGAGCGCCCGATTTGCCTTGTTATTTGCGCTGGTGCTGTCCGGCTGCGGGGTACAGGCGGGAGAAGCGACTATGAACGCAGCGACATTGACCGGGGAAGCACCGGTCATCATAGCCCATCGCGGTGCCAGCGGCGAACGCCCGGAACATACGCTGGCTGCCTATCAACTGGCTATCGATCAGGGCGCGGACTTTATCGAACCCGATCTGGTCCTGACCAGGGACGGCGTGCTGGTCGCGCGGCACGAGAATGATATCAGCCAAACCACCGATGTCGCCGACAAGCCGGAATTTACCGATCGCAAGGCCGTCAAGATGATCGACGGCGAGCGCCATGAAGGCTGGTTCACCGAAAATTTCACCCTGGCCGAGCTAAAGACGCTTCGGGCCAAAGAGCGTCTGCCCGAGCTGCGCGAAGCGAACAGCCGCTATAATGGCCAGTTTGAAATACCGACTTTTGAAGAGATTTTGCAATTGCTCAACGCGCATGCGGCCAAAAGCGGCGAGCGGGTCGGTGTCTATCCGGAGACCAAACATCCTGGCTATTTCAAGGCTTTGGGGCTGAGTCATGACGAGCCGTTGCTGAGATTGCTGAAACAATATGGCTATAGCGGCAAGGATGACCCGATATTCATCCAGTCGTTCGAGGTCGGTAATCTGAAGATTCTCTCCGGGAAAACGGATGTCCGGCTGGTCCAGCTGGTGGCCGGCGAAGGCGGGCCACCGGATCGCCAGGGCCTGACCTATGCATCGATGCTCACGCCCGATGGTCTGACAGAAATCGCGACATATGCCGCTGGCCTTGGGCCGCCCAAGGATCTGGTGATTGGTCGCAATATATTGGGCCAGCTGGGTGAACCAACGGGACTGGTCGAGGCTGCACATAAGGCGGGACTTGTTGTCCATCCCTGGACTTTCCGCCGCGAGAATTATTTCCTGCCGACCAATTTCAAGAGCGGCATTGATCCGCGCGACCCGGGCGATCTGGCTGGCGAACTGCGCGCATTTGTCGCTGCTGGCGTGGATGGCCTGTTCAGCGACAATCCGGCGCAGGCGGTGACGGCCATCAAGCGATAACCGCGAAGCTGGCCTTATCTTCCGCCGTCGCTTATCAGGGCCAATCTATCAACGTTACTGCTTAGGATTGCCATGTCCACGACCTTCAAACTCGATACGTCCACCAGTCGCGCCAATCCGCGGCCGCAGCCGATGCGGCGACTGTCGGTTCCGAAAATCCAGGGCCGCAAGGTCGATGGGGTGACGGCGGAGCCGGTGGTCATGCTGACCGCTTACACCGCGCGGTCGGCGCAATTGCTCGACGCCCATTGTGATATGCTGCTGGTCGGTGATTCGCTGGCGCAGGTGATTTACGGGCTTGATTCGACCATTCCGGTGACTCTCGACATGATGTGCAATCATGGCGCGGCGGTGGTCCGGGGCAGCTATCATAGCGTTGTCGTCGTCGACATGCCGTTCGGTTCCTATGAGGCCTCGCCGGAGAAAGCCTATGAAAGCGCTGCCCATATCCTGAAGGAGACCGGTGCGGCTGCGGTCAAGCTCGAGGGCGGTGAAGTGATGGCCGAGACCGTCGCATTTCTGGTCCAGCGGGGCATTCCGGTGGTCGGCCATGTTGGCCTGACACCCCAGGCGATCAACGTGCTGGGCGGCTATGCCGCGCGCGGGCGCAGCGACGCGGAGGCCAAGAAAATTGTCGGTGACGCGGTTGCTCTGGACAAGGCGGGCGCCTTTGCGATCGTGCTGGAAGGCGTGCTGGAGCCGATTGCGATCGAAGCGACCAAGGCGGTGAATGCGATCACCATCGGCATCGGCGCATCGGCGCAATGCGATGGTCAGGTGCTGGTCACCGAGGATATGCTTGGCATGTTCGACCGCACCGCCCGCTTCGTGAAACGCTATCACAATATTGCGGAACAAATTGATCAGGCCGCAGAGCAATATGCCGGAGAGGTCCGGGAGCGCAGTTTTCCGGGGCCAGGCCAGCTCTATCAGCCGAAAAAATAGCGAAATATCTCACTTTCACCGGTTACCCCGTTCAGCCTGTGGAAATGGTCAATAGACTTTTACATTTGCTAATGCGGACGCTAAAGGACAGCCGATTGCATAGCGCCTTCGTCTAACTGGCGAATGCGGCACGCGAAACAGATTTGAGGAAGCCACATTGGCCAAAGACAAAGATAAAGCACCAGAAGAGAAGCCGGACCATCAGGAAAAAGTGTTCTTGCGCGAGGTTGATGAAGCGGTGCGCGAGGACCAGCTGAAAAATATTGCCACCCGTTACGGGCTGTGGATTTTCGCGGCTGTGGTCATTGGCCTCGGTTCGCTGGCTGGCTGGATATTCTATCAGAATAGCCTGAATGAAGATTCCGGTTTCCGCAGCGAGGAATATGTCGCTGCCGTCGACAGCATCCGCCAGAATAATCTGGACGGTGCCGCGAAAGCGCTCGAGTCGCTGACGGAAGCTGAGCAGAGCGGTTATCGGGCAGCAGCGCAATTGCTGCAGGCCAATATCGCGCTGGAAAAAAATGACCCCAAAAAGGCGATTGAAGTCTATGGCAAGGTCATTGCCGACGACAGTCTGCCGCAACCGTTTCGCGATCTTGCACTGATCCGCAAGACCACCGCTGAATTTGACACGCTCAAGCCCCAGCAGGTGATAGACCGGCTGAAGCCGCTTGCGGTGCCAGGCAACCCCTGGTTCGGCAGCGCCGGCGAGATGGTCGCAATATCCTATCTGAACATGAAAAAGTCTGATCTGGCGGGGCCGCTTTTCGCCCAGCTTGCGAAAGATGACAATGTCCCGGCGACGATCCGCTCGCGCGCTTTGCAAATGGCAGGCGTTGAAGGCATTGACGCGGTCGAACTGGACAGCGATGATAAAAAGGCGGCACCGCTGAAAGCGGCTGAAGCTGAGGGAGAATCCAAGGAATGATTTCCGGTAAGACACTGATCGCCAGCATGCTGGCCCTTTCCTTGTTGTCCGGCTGCGGCATATTGGGCGGCGGCGATGGCGAAGACAAGAAGAACACGCCGACGCTCGGCAAGCGCACACCGATCTTGAGCGGGGAAAGCGGTGCGGAAGTCGATCCCGCACTGGCCTCGATTGCCGTGATCCTGCCGGCACCTGTCGCCAATAGTGAATGGGCGCAATCGGGCGGCAACGCCAGCAAATCGATCGGCAATGTTGCGCTGGGCGATAGTCTTTCGCGGGTATGGACCGCCAATATCAGCGGCACTAACAAGCGGGAACGGCTGGCCTCTGCGCCGGTTGTCGCTGGCGGGCGGCTGTTTGTCACAGACACCCAGGCTATGGTCCATGCCTTTGACGCTGCCACCGGCGCAAAAATCTGGTCTACCCAGATGAACGTCAAGGGTGACGGGCACTCTTCGCTATTCGGCGGCGGTGTGAGCGTATTCGACAAGATCGCCTATGCCACCAATGGTGTCGGCGATGTCGTCGCGCTCAACGTAGCGGATGGCAGCGAGATATGGAAAGTGCGTCCGGCTGGACCGCTGCGCGGCTCGCCGACAATTTCCAATGGCAATGTCTATGTGATGACACAGGACAATCAAATCTATGCGCTCAACATGCTCGACGGATCTGTTCAGTGGAATGAAGCAGGGACGGTCAGTCTCGCCGGGATCTTCGGGGTAGGTGCGCCTGCTGCCGGTCAGGGCACGATTGTAGCTGGCTATAGCTCGGGCGAGCTCACCGCCTATCGCTACGAAAATGGCCGAAATCTCTGGAATGATGCGTTGGCCCGGACCAGCATTTCGACTTCGGTGGCGACGCTATCCGATATTGATGCCGATCCGGTGATCGATCGCGGTCGTGTCTTTGCGCTTGGCCAGGGCGGCCGGATGGCAGCCTATGAACTGGTCACTGGCCAGCGGATCTGGGAATTGAATATTGCCGGGATCACCACGCCGGTCGTGGCCGGCGAGTGGGTGTTCGTGCTGACCGACGATGCGAAGCTGTTGTGCATCGCCCGGCCGAACGGCAAGGTCCGCTGGATCAGCCAGCTTGAGGCCTTCAAGAATGAGAAGAAGAAGAAAAACCCGATCAACTGGACGGGGCCGATATTGGCTGGAAATCGTCTGATTGTTGCCAGCACCGAAGGCGATGTCGTTTCGATTTCGCCCGCTGAGGGATCGAGCCAAACGCTGTTTGAACTGGGGGATGGCATTTCGCTGCCGCCGGTTGTTGCGGGTGGTATGCTATATATTCTCGACGACAGCGGCCGGATTTCCGCGTTCCGCTGAGGATCAGAACCAAAGGACAGGGACCGGCTTTATGCTGCCCAATATTGCAATCATAGGTCGACCGAACGTCGGCAAATCAACGCTGTTCAACCGTCTGGTTGGCAAGAAGCTGGCGCTCGTCGATGACACGCCCGGGGTCACGCGTGACCGTCGGGAAGGCGCGGCCAATCTGCTGGGTCTCGAGTTCAACATTGTCGATACCGCGGGCTATGAAGACGAGGATGTCAAAAGCCTGCCCGGACGGATGCGCAAGCAGACCGAACTGGCGGTTGCTGGAGCCGAGCTCGCGATCTTCGTGATCGACGGCCGTGCTGGCCTGACCCCGCTCGATGAGGAAATCGCCCGCTGGCTGAGAAGTTCGAAGACGCCGGTGATATTGCTGGTCAACAAGGCCGAGGGCAAGGCAGCAGAATCCGGCATATTGGAAAGCTATGCGCTCGGTTTTGGCGATCCCATTCCATTCAGCGCGGAACATGGCGACGGCATTGCCGACCTGTTCCAGGCGATCCGGCCCTATGTCGAGAATTTCGAGGCTGCTGAATCCGAAGAGCCCACCGATGAATCGGCACCGCTGAAACTGGCGATTGTCGGTCGCCCCAATGCCGGCAAGTCGACGCTGATCAACAAGATGCTCGATGAAGACCGGATGATAACCGGTCCGGAAGCGGGGATAACGCGTGACAGTATCACCGTGGACTGGGTCTGGCATGATAATGCGCTGACCGAAGAGGAAAAACTCGACGGTATCGCGCCCGATCGGCGGGTCCGCCTGATCGACACCGCCGGCATGCGCAAGCGGGCCAAGGTCAATGACAAGCTGGAAAAGCTTGCCGTCGCCGATGCCCGCCATGCTGTGGATTTTGCCGAAGTGGTGGTGCTGTTGCTCGATGCAACCAAGGGTCTGGAGGCGCAGGATCTGCGCATTGCCGACCATGCGATTCAGGAAGGTCGCTGCGTCGTGATTGCGATCAACAAATGGGATGTTGCGGAAGGGCCGAGCAAATTGTTCAACGGCATCCGTGCGGCGCTGAATGACGGTCTGGCGCAGGTCCGTGATGTGCCGCTGATCGCCGTGTCTGCCTTTACCGGCAAGGGGATTGACGAGTTGATGAAAGCGGCATTCCAGGCCCGCCGGATCTGGTCGCAGCGCGTTTCCACCGGCAAGCTCAACCGCTGGTTCGAAGATGCGATAACAGAAAATCCGCCGCCAGCACCCGGCGGCAAACGGATCAAGTTGCGCTATATCACGCAGGCCAAGACCCGGCCGCCATCTTTCGTGATCTTTGGCACGCGGATCGATGATCTGCCCGAAAGCTATCGTCGCTATTTGATCAACGGGATTCGCCGCGAACTTGGCTTTGGCGGGGTTCCGGTGCGTCTGATCATCCGGGCGCCAAAAAACCCCTACCATGAAAAAGACTGATTTTTCGGTAGTTTGGTAAAAGCTGCGGTCGCTTTTGGTTAACTATATTCGAATCCGGTAACTAAGTTTTTACCGGTGTTGCCCTAGATTCTGGGAGAGTAGCGTATCTTCGCTATTTTTATCGGGAGCGTTTGATGGCGCCATTGGAAAGCGAATTGATTGACTGGACGGTCTGCACCGCAACCCGTTCTGCGCTTGGTCCGAATTTCGTGCGCATACTCGGCTATTTCCGTGAAGATGGCACCGTGTCCGTCCGCAAGATCGAGGCAGCCATGCGCGCCAATGATCCTTTCGAGATGGTCCTTGCCGCGCACAAGCTCAAGGGAGAGGCGCTGCAATTTGGCGCCTTGAAGCTGAGCATTATAGCAGAAACGATCGAAATGACCGCTCGCGCCTGCGTCGAGCATCACGAAACACCCGACGAGGTGATCGAACTGGTGGTGGCTTTACGCCCGATGTTCGAAGAAACGCTGGCGATCCTGGAAAAGGACGCCAGCCCAGTGGTTCAGCAACGCCATCCACTGGGCTTTGGTCGTCGGTTCGGCTGAATAAGCCGATCTCGGGCTATTCGATCGGCTTCGACTGCAACTGGATATAATTTTCAATCCCCATCCGTTCGATCAGGTCAAATTGCTGCTCGAGCGAATCAACATGCTCTTCCTCGCTTTCGAGGATTTCGGCGAACAGATCGCGGCTGACATAGTCGCGCACGCTCTCGCAATGTTCGATGGCATCCTTGAGCATCGGCAGCGCCTCATGCTCCAGCTCCAGATCAGCCTTGAGAATTTCCTCGACCGTTTCGCCGATCTTTAACCGACCCAGCAACTGGAAATTAGGCAATCCGTCGAGAAAGAAAATCCGCTCGGCCAGCTGGTCCGCATGCTTCATTTCGTCGATCGATTCGTGCCGCTCAAATTCAGCCAGTTTCGTCACGCCCCAATTGTCGAGCATGCGATAATGCAACCAATATTGGTTGATCGCGGTAAGTTCGTTTTTCAGAGCTTCGTTGAGAAACTCGATGACTTTTACATCGCCCTTCATGGAAGATTCCTTCTCGATAATCAGTAGATCAATTGCCTACTGCTATACAGCATTAGTCGGCGAAGCGGAAGGGCGGCTTCGATAGAAACTATCGATATTACAATGATTTGTTAACGAGAATGCTAAGCGGTTGCAATTTCGGACCTGATGATCGTCTGGGCAAAGGCAAGGCATTGTCCGCATTTCGGCTTGCGACCGAGCTTGGCGTAGACCTGCGACGGCCGGTCAGCCCCGCTGCGCACAGCGGCTCTCAGGTCTTTTTCCTTTATCGCATTGCAAACACAGACGACCATAGCGGCTCCTTATGGCGACTCGTATATCGCTAATGATAATAGATCGCAATAGCAAAGATGGTCTTAACCGGGAGTTTTGCGAATTCGCATCGGTTGCACCTGGCGCCGGGCCAAACTGCGCCACAGCCATTCCAATGGACCGTAGCGAAAGCGGTGCAACCATGGTTTTGACCAGAGCAGCATGAGAGCCCAGGTGGCGAGCACGAACAGATAGAGTTCTGCCCGGCCGACCGTCCCATATAGTCCCAGCCCCCAGCCGTAGAAGATGAAGGTCATCAACAGGCTGGTTCCGAGATAATTGGTGAAGGCGGCCCGGCCGACCGCGGCGATCCGGTCTATCCAGAAGGACTCCTGGAATTTCTGGATCAGGCCGATCAGCAATGCGGCATAGCCGATGGTCATCAGCAATTGCGAGGGCCAGTTCCAGGCGTAGCTGGCGTTCAGCATCAGCAGCAGGTCGAAATCCCTGTGAATCAGGCCCAGCGTGATTGCCGTCAGGATGAACGCACCGATGCCGGTTAACCGGAGGCCCAATTTACGATATTCTGCCGCGCTCCATTGACCGGTGAAGAATCCATTTTTGTAAAGCGCCATCCCGATCATCATCAGCGGCAGTGTCTCGGCCAGATTATAGGCCAGCAAGATGAGCGGACCGAATGGATTGTTATGGAGTTTGTCGAGAAATATCCGGGCAAAACCGGATTGATGAAGAGTGATATCCGCCGCGACGACGCCCGGCCCTGAACCAAAATCGGTCAGGACCTGTGCAAGATTCTCGATTGCAGCGGCGCTGGCACCGGGGAGACTCGCCTGATATTGCTGGAATAACAGGCTACCAAACATGATCGAATAGCCGATAAAACCAATGGTGAAGATCAGCAGGGCGCGCCGGAACAGGTCTTCGGCGCTCAGGCCGCTGAGGGAATAGGCGATGCAGCCGACGGCGGCATAGAGGAACAATATGTCGCCGAACCACAAGAAGAAGAAATGCGCGAGGCCGAAAATTGCCAGCCAGGCCATGCGGGAAAAGTGAACCTTTGCCGGGTTCTGGCCGCTCGCTTGGGCCCGCTCGATGATCAGCATCATGCTTGCTCCGAACATGATGGTAAACAGGCCGCGCATCTTTCCGTCCACGAATATGTAGGACAGAGCCCAGGCAATGATATCAGGCGGATCGGTGCCGCCATAGACTGCCGGGCTGACATAGGCCATTTCCGGCATCGAGAAGCCGACGATATTCATCAGTAAGATACCCATCACCGCGAAACCGCGCAGGGCGTCGAGTTCGAGATAGCGTGGGGAGGGGGCAATGTTGTTCATGTCAAACCCGTTCGTCCTGAGCCTGTCGAAGGACTTTGACTCGCAGAACCCGCTGTGCCGACTGTGCTTCGACAGGCTCAGCACGAACGGACTCCTGTAAATTCAAAACATTCATAGCCAGCTTGCGATCTGGTCGAGCGGTTTCTTGATCGTTGCGTGGACCGGGATGGTGGCGTCCGGAGAGGGCTTGCCGACCACCAGGATCATCATCGGTTTTTCATGCGCCGGTCGCTCGCATAGCGCGTTCAGGAATTTCATCGGATTGGGCGTATGGGTCAGCGTGGCGAGGCCCGCTTCATGCAGGGCGGTGATCAGCATGC
>NZ_JBALTF010000076.1:0-11147 GCF_036964675.1 Parasphingorhabdus sp.
CTCGTCCTGTCCAGCTGCGCGGCTCCAGATAATAATCCGCATCGCAGGCGAGATAACGCTGATCGATCCCGCTATTGCCGAGGATCTGCTCCAGCCGGGCGGGCAGCGCCGCGCCCCTCGCCTTTGCCAGCACGGCCAGCACTTCTGCTTGCGTGATCCGGTAATCGGGAACGGCGGTGGCGATCGATATCAATGCGGACATGAGGGACTTTCGGTAATGATGCTGGTCCTGTTACAGCAGAAGCTGACCCAAACCACAGAAATCTGTTGCAATGCACAAATGGGGCCTAGCGGACGCCATGGCAATGGAGCTTGCAGAGAGCATCACTTTGCTCGACCGACAAGTGAGCCTGAGGGTAATGTAGAAACGAACCATGCAACATCGCGTATCGGCTGCACAAGCCGTTTTATGCCTGCAGCATGATGGCACAATTTTTTCCCCAGATATCCGAACATCGCAAATAGCAGCGCAGCTACACCACTGAATCAATAGGCTTTATATGCTAGTTAACGGCTTATTGTGCACTGCACCATTTTTCTTGACATCGGCAATCTCATGCCCTATTTGTGCACTGCAACATAGAAGTGAGATAACCGATGGCTGATATTAAGAACGAAACATCCACTGCCCCGGCAGAAAAAGTAACCGGCTCGCTTTCTGCTGATGCAGCTTATGCTGCAGCGGCCTCTGCGACCAACATTTCCGACGAACCGGCTTCAGAAACCGCGATTGTCGAGAAAGCCGCAGCTGATCAAGCTCCGGTAACGACCGAAACCCAGAAGCCGGTGGCTCCCGCTGCTAAACCGGCAACAGCGGCACAGCCTGCTGTCAAAAAAACCGCAGCAACCAAGCCGGCAGCAAAAAAGGCCGCAGCGAAGCGTAAAGTCGCTGCGAAGCCAGTTGCCAAAACCACATTGAACACAAAGACCAAAGGAACCAAAAAAATGGCTACCACCAAAACCACGACAACCAAACGCGTTGTGAAGAACACCAAAGCAGCCAACACCAAGGCTGCCAACACCGTGAAGAAAACCGCTGACAAGCTGGGATCACGTTTTGAGAAGCTGACCGCTGAAGCGCAAGCACGTGCCAAAGAAGCTGCCGACCGTGCCGTTGCACTTTCGAAAAATGCCGTTGAATTCAACCGCGAAAACGTCGAAACCCTGCTCGAAAGCGGCAAGATCGCTGCCAAGGGCGCCCAAGAAATTGGCAAGACCAACGTGAAATATACCCGCGAGAATTTTGTTGAAGCCAGCCGCGCTCTGCAAGGCCTGTTCAGCGTCGCGACCCCGAAGGACATGTTTGCAAAGCAGGCTGACTATGTACGCAGCGGTCTGGACCGGGTGATGGACCAGACTTCGAACAACGCCGATGCTGTCGTCAAGCTTGCCGGCAAAGCCTATCAGCCGATTGCTGATCGCGTCAGCGAAATCCGCAAGGAATTGAAAAAAGCTGCTTAAACCGCTTTTTCAACCGATCAAAAAGGGACCGTTCCATTGGAGCGGTCCTTTTTTTTGACCTTATTTACACTGACAAGTGCGAAAGCTGTCGAAACTATCAATCCGCCACTTGCCCTCCGGGGTAAAAATACCATATCCTGACCCTGATGATGAACCAGAAGATTCTTTTCCCGTTGCCAAAATCCACCGAGCTGAATCGTGCCAGCGACCGACCGGTCATGGGTGACGATGCGGACAAGGGATCCGATGACGACGACAACACAAATCTCGGCATTGCGACCAAGACCCGGGCCAAGACCAAGAAGCCCAGCCCATATAAAGTGCTCATTCTCAACGATGATTATACGCCGATGGAATTTGTCGTTCTGGTTTTGAAACGATTTTTCAACATGGACATCGATGAAGCAACGCGAGTCATGCTGCATGTGCATCAGAAGGGCGTCGGCGTCTGCGGAACCTTTAGCTACGAAGTCGCGGAAACAAAAGTCACCCAGGTGATGGATTTCGCGCGCAAGAACGAACATCCCCTCCAATGCACGCTTGAGAAGGCCTGATAGAAATCAAGGGAATTACCATGTCCGAAACACCCGTTATCACAGTTGATATTGTCTCGGATGTCGTTTGCCCCTGGTGTATCATCGGTTACAAGAAACTCGAAAAGGCAATGGCCCAATTTGAAGGCAAGGCGCGCTTTGAACTGGCCTGGCATGCCTTTGAACTGAATCCGTCGATGCCGCCGGAGGGACAGTCGATCAACGAACATATGGCTCAGAAATATGGCGCTACGCCAGAGCAGAGCCAAGCCAATCGAGAGCGTTTGCGCAGTGCTGGCAATGATCTGGATTTTGAATTCAGCTATCATGAGAATATGCGGATGGTGAACACTTTTGATGCGCACCGCCTGTTGCACTGGGCCGGAGAGGCCGGCAAACAAACAGCGCTCAAACTGGCACTTTTCAAGGCCCATTTTACCGATGGCCAGGATGTCAGCGATCATCAGGTGCTGGTGAATATCGCGGTATCGGTGGGTCTGGATGAAAAACGCGCCCGTGACCTGCTCGACACGGATATGTTCGCCGCCGAGGTCCGGGCCGAGGAAGCCGAGTGGCAGGATCGTTTCATAACCGGCGTGCCAGCCTTTATTTTCAATAAGAAGTTCATGATCCCCGGTGCTCAGGATAGTGAGGTCTTTGCCAATATTATCGAAAACAAGCTGCTCAAGAAAGCCGCGTAAAGGCTATAATTCTTCCAGCAACTCGATGATATTGCCAAACGGATCTCGGCCATAGATCGCTTTTTGCGTCCCGAAATCGACGGGCGGCCCAACAAATGTCATCCCCGCTGCCGCAAGACGAACATATTCGGCCTCGATATCCTCGACCGCCAAAGCCATATGCGGATAACCCAGGTCGGACGGATCACTGCGCAGATCGCGAGGTTCAGGATTGCTATATTGCCACAATTCAAGGCAGAGATTCGAGCCCTTCAGCATCGCCATCTTTGCTTCAAAACCAGGAAGGCCGACTGCCGCGCCGGCTTTTTCATTGTCCGCCGAAATATCACTGCACCAGTCCAGGTCGAATCCGAGAATGTCACAATAAAATGCAAGTCCCGCTTCGATGTCAGGCACGCCGATAGCGATGTGATGCACGCCTTTAATCACCTGTTTGCGGTTTTCTTTGGCGGCATCGGGAAAAATCCGGACGTCCGTTCGATATAATCGACATAGTCAGGACGGTTCTTTTTCAGACTTTTCTCCAGCAACGGCGCGCCGCTCCACTTCATCAGGGTGAAGCTCAGGAACAATGGCCCCACTATGGCGATCCAGACTGGCCAGCCTGTTTGGGCGGCCACTAGCCAGATTCCCCACCAAGCACAGAAATCTCCAAAATAGTTGGGATGCCGGGTATATTTCCACAGACCGCTATCCAACACTTTGCCTGTGTTGGCCGGATTGCTCCGAAAGGTCTTGAGCTGCATATCGCCGATGGTTTCGAAGGCAATGCCAATCAACGCGATAACCGCGCCGATAATAGCGACAGGACCAACCGGGGCAGCATCCGCCAGCAATATGCCAAGCTGTGCCGGCAGGCAGACCATGAACAGCAGCGGGATTTGCATCGCCCAAGCCCTCAATAGAGCCGCTTTGGCAAAACTCATCCCTTGCTTGTCCATGGCGTGACCCAAAATCTTTTTATATCTGGGGTCTATCCCTTCTTTGCGCCAGCGCAGGAACAGATGCGTGCCCAGCCGGATACCCCAAAGAGCTGTCAGCGCCCAGATCATGTAAGCCAATGATCCCGGATTGGCCGTTTGCATGAAGGCCGCGCTGGCCATGATCGCCATGCCATAGGCCCAAAAGGCATCGATAAAGGACACGTCGCGGATACGCACAGATATCAACCACAGGATGATCATGATGGCGACCAACAGCCCAAAGTTCAGGCCCAAGGATCCGAGCAAGTTCAAACGGCCTCTCCTTTTTCAAGATTTCCACCGTCTGCCCCGGATTCCGTAGATACAATATCACGCATCGCTTTCTCGGGATATTTTGGTGTCACGCTATGATAAAAATCGCTGAGCTTTTGCATGTCAGCTTTGTAGTTTCCCGAGGGCATGAATGATGGACCCAATCCCCCGGTTTTTTTCGAATAGTCCATCAGGCCGATAATCAACGGGACTTTTGCCTTTAGCGCGATGTAATAGAAGCCGGTCCGCCATTGCTTGACGCTACCGCGAGTGCCCTCGGGCGGGATCGTCAGGAGAAAATCGTCACGCCGCTCGAACTCTCTGACCATAGCGTCAACCATGTTTTGCGATTTTGACCTGTTCACCGGAATACCGCCCATTCGCCGCATCATGTCTCCCCAAGGCCTTTTGAATAAAGTGTCTTTGCCAATCCAGTAAGATTTAATCTTGAGTTTGTTGGTCAGACCAAAAAAAAAGAGGAAATCCCAGTTACTGGTGTGAGGGGCAGCAATGATGACCGCTTTTCTTGGCGGCGGGTTTTCCTGAACGGCGGTCCATCCGTTTATCGCAAATATGAAAACAGAAAATCGACGGACAATTTCCGACAACCAGTTCGGTTTAATCTCGTCGTGCACACATCCTCCCTCTCGCGGGATCGAATGCCGCGATTATCAGGAGACCATAAGTCTATTTTTCGGCTGCGCAACGAAAGATGTCCGTTGGTGCAATCATCCCGATCGCGAAATCGCGATGTCGCATAGGCCGGGTTTTCGCGCTCGTGAAAGAACCGAAGCAGATTTTGCGTTTGACCCGCTTCATATCCGATCATCTGGCAGCGTGGATGACGATTTCTTCGCCAAAAGGGCAATTCAAGCAGACGCCAATGATCGCCTCAATTTTGGCCGCCACAATCAATCTGGCACAGATCTGCTTCTTCATCTTCAAGTTCGATCTGAATGGTAATATGATGGATGGAGAACAGTATTTTCATTTCCGTTTGCACTGCGGCCAGGAAACCTTTTCCCGGATGGCCCTCGGGCAATACCAGATGGGCTGTCATCGCAGTTTCGCTCGTGCTCATCGGCCAAATGTGCAAGTCATGCACAGCCTGGACACCGGGCAATGACCCAAGATATGTCTGCACTTTTTCCACATCAATATTGCGAGGCACTCCAGCCAGCGACATGCGCACGGCTTCGGATAACAGTCCCCACGTGCTCCAGAAGATCAGTGCAACAATCAGCAGGCTGATCAGCGGATCAATCCAGTTCAAGCCGCTGAAATAGATAGCGATGCCACCGACGACAACTCCTGCCGACACGCCGGCGTCTGCCATCATATGCAGAAAGGCGCCACGGATATTGATGTCTTCTTTCTGTCCGCGCACGAAAAGCATCGCGGTTCCGAAATTGATGACGATTCCAAGCGAGGCGACAATGATGACCGTGGTCGACGCAATCGGACTGGGGGCGCTGAAGCGTTCGATGGCTTCCCACGCGATGGCGCCGCAAGCTACCAGCAGAAAAAGCCCGTTGAGTAGTGCAGCAAGGATCGATGATCCGCCCAGTCCATAGGTGAATTGTTTGCTGGGTGGCCGCTTGGCGAGCTCTGCGCCAGCCCAGGCGACAGCCAGTCCGAGAACATCGGACAGATTATGGCCAGCGTCGGCCAGCAGTGCCATGGATCCGGCCAGCAGGCCGAATGTGACTTCGACGATAATATATATGATATTCAGCGTAATTCCGAGCGCGAAGGCGCGGCTGAAATTTGTCGGCATATGACTATGCGCACCATGACGATCATGATGGCTGTGGCTAGAATGCCCGTGGTTGTGATGATGACCTGCGGACATCTGCGCTCCGACTATTGCAATGCGAATGTTCAAATTTTCGATTACACGGATTAGTCAGAGCGGTCCATGGTTTTTATACAGTATTTTCCGTATGTTATATCATATGGTAGGGAACAGATGTCGGGATCAATCGACAATCAGGCCAATCGCCAGATAGATAATAATCGCCGATCCAAAGCCAAATATCGTCGCGAGAACGAATATGACCCGCAGCAGATTTGCATCCATTCCGCTCCAGTTGGCCAGCCCGGAGCAGACGCCCATCAGCTTTCCGTTGGCTTTGTCGAGTTTCAGTTTCTTTTTCATGGGTCGATTGCTTCCTTTGTTCGATGAGACCGGTTCCGGCCAGCTGCTAGGCACGGATTGTGAGCTTTTGTCTTTGCTGGCCATCAGATCACCATCGACGATGCGTTATTGAGGGCTGGCAAGATGCTGGCGCCGACAAACAAGGCTGCTGAAACGGCGGCTGCAAAAGCGGCGGAAAGCGAATTTTGAAGACTGTATGACATGAGTTGTCCTTTCTGGTGCAAATTTAATTTAAGCGACGACCGATGCGGCGTGGCTGACGGCGGGGCCGACACTGGCGCCAACAAATATGGCGGCGGTAAAAATAGCGGCGACAGCGGCGGAGATGTTGCTGGAGACATTCGAGAACATTTTGATTTCCTTTCGACTTGAAACTGTTTTTCGCATTGTTGCGAAGATGTCCGATACACTGCATGGGCCGTGCCAGTTTTATAAATACTATATATTTCAATGAGTTGAAATGATTTCATGCCAAATGGCAAATTGCCAATAACTGAAGATTGGTGATATTTCCCATTTATTAGCTTCTAGCGTTATGAACGCAGGCGGAACGACGATCCGCTGCGAATTTGCTTCTCTTAGAAGGGAGTGAAAGCTAGTGACCGGCCTTACCATGACCCTTTCCCAGCTCACTCTGCACAACTTTCGCAACTATCCGGAATTGCGCCTGAACGCCGCCCCCGGATTCATGGTGTTCAGCGGCGCCAACGGAGCGGGCAAGACCAACATATTGGAAGCGGTGTCACTGCTCGCGCCAGGACGCGGCCTCCGACGCGCATCACTCCGCGATATCGCCAGTCAGAATGGCCCGGGCGATTTCGCCGTCGCCGCGCAACTGGACGATGTGCAGCTGGGAAGCGGGACCAGTATAGAGGCACCTGAACGACGCAAAACCCGGATCAACGAGGCAGCTGTCCCGACCAATGAGCTCGGTGAATGGCTTTCTATATTGTGGCTGACCCCGGCGATGGATCGCCTCTTTACCGAGGGCGCGTCCGGACGCCGGAACTTTCTTGATCGGCTCGTTACCGCGCTAGAACCAGCACATGCTGGAAACTGCGCCCGCTACGACGCAGCGCGGCGCGAACGCAACCGGCTTCTCGCCGATTCATATCCGGCGGACAAGGACTGGATAGACGGGCTGGATGTGCAACTGGCACGGTTCGGATCGTTGGTCGCCGAGGCCCGGGACCGGATGGTATCCGCACTGAACCAGCGGCTGCAACAATCTGACAACAGGATATTCGCTACACCGGCGGTACAGCTCGCCGACGAACAGTTGCTCACCGAGCAGCAACTCCATCAGATGCTTCAACAATATCGCGCTGCAGACCGCGCAGCGGGCCGAACAATCCGCGGCCCCCATCGAGCCGACCTCAAGGTCTTTCATTCCGCGAAACAGCAGCCAGCCGAAAAATGTTCAACCGGAGAACAGAAAGCGTTGCTCTTTTCGATCATATTGGCGCATGCGGATTTGATCGCCGATCGGCGCAAGAGACGACCGATATTGCTACTCGATGAAGTTGCCGCTCATCTCGATCCACAGCGCCGGGCAGCCCTTTTTGGCAAGTTGGCGGAACGCGGTGGCCAAGTCTGGCTTACCGGAACCGAACCGGAACTGTTCAGCGATATTCCGGACAACGCGCTACATTTTGAAGTTGTCGACGGAACCGTCACGCCTAGGTAGAATCCCGCTTGGGTTGAGCATGGTTTATAAATGATTCTTGATGCTCGTTAACGTTGTTTTTGCGCCTGGCGTTTATCGATGCATCGATGAACACAACGGCCCTCAGAAATTATGTGACTTTGCTTCGGAATGCTATCGTTCCGATCCTGCTGGTTTTGCAGGCAATCATGATGCCCGCTCCGGCCAGAGCCAATGACTATCTGCAATGCGTGCCTTTTGCCCGGGAATTGAGCGGCATAAATATTTATGGCGATGCCCATAGCTGGTGGGACCAGGCGGCGGGCGTCTATCAACGGGGGACCAACCCGGTTGAAGGCGCGGTGCTGTCCCTGCCCAGCCACGGCGCGATGCAGCTTGGCCATGTCGCGGTCGTTCGCAAAATTGTCGACAACCGCACGATCCTGATCAGCCATGCCAACTGGTCACCGATCGACGGTCGGCGCGGCCAGATCGAACGCCGGGTTGAGGCAAGAGATGTTTCCGAGGCCAATGACTGGAGTCTGGTCCGGATCTGGTATGCGCCAATCGGCAAGCTTGGTACCACCGCCTTCCCGGTAAATGGCTTCATCTATCCCGCGAAACCAACCCACAAGGCCAGCCGGCAATGGGCTTCTGCGAAACCGACGCACAGCAGCCGGACACCCAATCGCTCGCTTTTCGACGGCAGGCTGAAAGCCGAACTCGCCCAAAGCGCCGATCAGGAACGCCCGGTTGGCGGGGAACCAAGGGACCTGATCGGGGAATTGCTGGACAGAGTGGGAAGCTGAGGCCAGATTGAGCGACATGTTTCAATCGGAACCAGTCGCATGATCCAGACCCCGCCCTCCAGCCTCGTCATTCTCGCCGGTGGCCAGTCAACCCGCATGGGGACCGACAAGGCGGTGATCCTGTTTGAAGGACAAAGGCTGATTGATATATTGATCGGTAGATTTGCTGACAAGGCGGGCCGCATATTGCTGTCGGCCAGGCAAGATTATGGCACTGGACTGGCGATCATCAGCGATGACCCGGATGCGCCAGCTGGTCCGGTCGGCGCGATCTTCTCGGTGGCGGCCAGATTGCGAGACCTGGGGATTGAAGGCTTTGTCACGGTCCCTGTCGATGCACCCTTTGCACCACTGGACCTGATCGAACGGCTATCGGCCAGCGGCGCCTGCGCGGTGGCGGAGGATGGCCAGCGCATCCATCCGACCTTTGCCTATTGGCGCTGCGCTATCGTCAATGCGGTCCGCGGTACCCATGAAGCCGGTGAGCGAGCGCCCTCGCTGCAATGGCTGGCCCGACAATGTGGCGCAGAATCAGTGGCTTGGACCGACCCGAAGCTGTTCATCAACATCAACCGGCCGGACGACCTGCTGGCCGCGGCAGCCATGAAAAAAGCCGGCGCTTGAGGGGAAGCACCGGCTTTCTCTTGCAGTGATGATCACTGCGGAATCTGGTAAGCGAATAAAGCGCTTAGTCGAGGCGGCGAATTTCCGACTTGGTCAGGCTGGTGACCAGCTTGCCTTCGCTTTCCGACAGGGTCGAAGCTTCGATCCGCCGCACTTTGCCTTTGTAAATGACCAGAAGATCGCCGGTGTCGGTGACCCGGTTCACTTTGGCAACGCTGGAGCCGGTGGCATCATAAAGCCGGTCGTTACGCTCAGCTTCAGCAGCGGATGCTGGAACGGTGAAAGACAGCGCGGTTGCCGCGAGGATCAGGGAGGATAGTTTACGCATGGTATTACTCCATTTGGTTTCGGATATGTTCAGCGACTATGATCGAGTGAAAATAAGTTGCAATATGAAATGTTGCACCTGCGAGTTGCATTTTTGCAATTGACCAGAAAACACGCACAAAAGGAGGAGACAGAAGCCTGTTGCTCTCCCATCCCGGTTGTGCAATCCTCTATCTAAACAGCTAGTCAAATGAGGTTTCCATGATCCGATATGCCCTTGTCTTCGCCCTCGCGGCGGTTCCCGTATCCGTTCAAGCCCAGCAAAGCGACACAATGTCCGAAATATCGGCGCTGATCGATGCCCGGTCCGGAGAATCGGCCAAGACCGCGCGGCAGCTGTGGGAATGGGCGGAAGTCGGCTATCAGGAACAGAAATCCAGCGACCTGCTCAAGCAATCGCTCCAGTCCAATGGCTTTAAAATCACCTCCGGCGTCGCCGGCATTCCGACCGCCTTCACCGCCGAATTTGGCAAGGGCGGCCCGGTGATCGCGATATTGGCGGAATATGACGCGCTGCCGGGTATCAATCAGGACGCCGTTGCCACCCGCTCGCCGATCGAGGGCAAGGGCGCCGCCCATGCCTGCGGCCATAATCTGTTCGGCGCAGGATCGGTCGAAGCCGCGATCGCGGTAAGCAAATGGCTGGTAAAAACCGGCACGCCGGGGCGTATTCGTCTCTATGGCACGCCAGCGGAAGAAGGCGGCAGCGGCAAGGTCTATATGGTCCGCGCCGGCCTGTTCAACGATGTCGATATCGCGCTGCACTGGCATGCCGATGATGAAAATTCGGCTGCGGCGCGCACGACACTGGCCAACCGTTCGGCCAAATTCCGCTTCCACGGGATATCCGCCCATGCTGCCGGCGCCCCGGAAAAGGCGCGCTCGGCGCTCGACGGGGTCGAGGCGTTTGACATGATGGTCAACATGATGCGCGAGCATATCCCGCAGCAAAGCCGGATCCATTATGTGATCACCGCAGGCGGCGTCGCGCCCAATGTCGTGCCCGATTTTGCCGAAGTCTTCTATTATGTCCGCCACCCCGATCCGGCCGAGGTCGATGCGATCTGGGCGCGGCTCGAACAGGCAGCGCGCGGCGCGGCGATGGGCACCGGCACCACCGTCGACTGGGAAGTGATCCACGGCAACAACCCGCTGCTGGTCAACGAACCGCTGGCGAAGATGATGGACGCCAAATTGCGCCAGGTCGGCGGCGTCACCTATACAGCGGAAGAACAGAAATTTGCCGAGACCATCTATGCCAGCTTTGACAAGCCCGGCAACACACTCGGCAGCCAGGAACAGGTTCAGCCTTATACTGTATCGCTCGGCTATGGCTCGACCGATGTCGGCGATGTCTCTTACGCCACGCCGACCGTTGGCCTGCGCACCGCCACCTGGGTGCCCGGCACCTCGGCGCACAGCTGGCAATCCTCGGCAGCGAGCGGCATGTCGATCGGCTTCAAGGGCGTCCAGGTCGCGGCCAAGACGCTGACCCTGGCGGCGATCGAACTGTACACCAACCCGGAACTGCGCGCCGAGGCCAAGGCCGAATTCGACAAGGCGCGCGGGCCGGATTATCAGTACAAGTCGCTGCTCGGCGATCGCGATCCGCCGCTGGATTACCGGAAATAAAAGGATCGCGGCGAAGGGGGCT
>NZ_JBALTF010000077.1:0-10723 GCF_036964675.1 Parasphingorhabdus sp.
ATCTTCGTTCGCCAAAACCATAATGTTCCGCTTCGCCGGTCTCCAGATCATGTTTGGTCAGGCCGTTGAACAGGAACCAGCCCGGCTCCCCGGTCACGCTATAGACATAGCGATAGGGCTGGCCCGCGATCTGCTGGTTGATCATCCCGAATTCAACCGGATAATCGTCGAACAGGGTTTCTTCCCGGGTTTCTCCGGTCTTCAGATTGAACCGCCAGCGGTGCAGCTCTGGCTCGAAGCTGTGCAGATCGATGCTGGCGCCCATGCTTTCATAGCCCGCCGGGAAATCGGTCAGCGGTGGCGGCACCGGATCATTCTGGAAATAGCCGTCGAGCACGACTTCATCGCCATCCTCATAAGCATTGGACCAGTGCAGAACATAGGTCGGTTTGGCCTCGAACCATTTTATCTCGTTCGGTTGCCCCAGGCGCGGGATGATGCCGAAGCGGGTCGGCTGATCGGGATGCCAGGCGGGGATGCGCAGGCCCCGGTCGAGCAGATCTTCTTTCCAGTAGAGCGGGCAGTCGTTGAAAATCGCGAAATTCTCGGTGAACGCCATATCATGCGGCAGGCGCGGTCCCGGCAGTGCGATCGGAATGAAATGCTTGAGTCTGTTGTCGGGTCCGACCACGCCATAATGGAGATAGGGCGCTTTGGTCGAATAGTTGAAAAACAATAATTCGCCGGTGGCTTCATCGACTTTCGGATGGGCGGAAATGCCGTCCTCGGGTACCCAATCCGCCGTGCCCAGAGTTTCGAGTGTCTGCGGATCAAGCCGATAGCCTTCGCCGCATTGATAGAAGGTCGAGAGGATCGCACCGGCATGGACCACGACATCGGTCGAGCTGCTATCCTTGACGCTGCCATGGGCGCCCCAGCCGGGTCTTTTGCTATCGGACGGCTTGCCCATGATGCCGACCCACAAAGGGCCGCCTGCTGCCTGCTCCGCCTCAAAACCTTCGGTGCGGACAAAGCGGTTGCGATAGATCGCCTTGCCATCCTGCAAGCGGATCGTGTGGATCATCCCGTCGCCGTCAAAGGGATGATAGCGGCCAATGCTGTCATGCACCGGATTTTCGGTATTGCGGACATAGAGGCCATCGATATCGGCCGGAATCTCGCCGATTATCTCCAGCTCATCGCTGTCCAGCTCCTCGAAAACCGGGGTCCAGGAGCCATTGCGATAGGGGTGGTCATTCGGCTCCAGCGTTACCTTCACCTGATTGACCGGCGTGCCCATCAGTCGCGCAGCAATTCGTTGATACCAGTCTTGGACCGGGTCTGCGCATCGACGGTCTTGACGATCACGGCGCAATAAAGCGACGGTCCTGGCATGCCATCAATATTCACTCTGGGCGGCAATGTGCCCGGCACCACGACCGAATAAGGCGGCACTTCGCCGATCCAGATCTTGCCGGTAACCCGGTCGACAATCTTGGTCGATGCACCGAGATAGACGCCCATTGAGAGCACGGCGCCTTCGCCGACGCGCACGCCTTCGGCAACTTCGGCGCGTGCGCCGATAAACGCACCATCCTCGATGATAACCGGACCGGCTTGCAGCGGTTCGAGCACGCCGCCGATGCCAGCGCCGCCGGAAATATGGACATTCTTGCCGATTTGCGCGCAGCTGCCGACCGTGGCCCAGCCGTCAATCATGCTGCCTTCATCGACAAAGGCGCCGATATTGACAAAGCTTGGCATCAGCACGACGCCGCGCCCGATGAACGCACCCTGCCGGACGATCGATCCGGGCACCGAACGGAACCCGGCTTCGCGGAAGCGGTTTTCGCCCCAGCCGGTGAATTTGCTTGGCACCTTGTCCCAGTGATTGGCGCCACCGGGGCCTTCGATCAGATGGTTGTCGTTGAGCCGGAAGGAGAGCAGCACGGCTTTTTTCAGCCACTGGTTGACGACCCACTGGCCATCCTTTTTTTCCGCAACCCGGGCGGTGCCGTTGTCGAGCATCGCCAGCGCCTGATTGACCGCATCGCGCTCCGCTCCCTGTGTCGTAAGGCCCAGTGATTCGCGCTTGTCCCAGGCGGTATCGATGATGGTCTGCAATGCTGCGGTCATGTTGGTATTTCTTCCTTGGCGGTGTGGAGGCCGGTTACCCAGCTTTCCAGATCGGTGATTTCATGGTCAATATAGGCGGGATCATGCTCGCGGCCAGCCCATTCTGCACCAGTGTTGATCCACACGGTGGTCATGCCCAAATCTTTCGCCGGACGCAAATTTCGCGCCATATCTTCGACAAACAGGGCGCGGGTCGGGTCGATACCAGTGGCGGCGATCATGCTGTGATAGGCGGCTGTTTGAGGCTTGGGGACAAGGCCGGTATCCAATATGTCGTGCATCTGATGAAACAGACCGCCCAGGCCGCGCTTTTCCAATACCCGTTCTGCATAAGGCCGGTCGGCATTGGTGAATACCAGCTTCTCGCCCGGTAACGCTTCAATCGCTGCCCGCACCAGCGGTGCAGGCGACAGGCGGTCCATATCGATATCATGGACAAAATCGAGGAAATCAGCCGGATCGGTGCCATGATGATGCATCAGGCCGGCCAGCGTGGTGCCATGATCGTGGAAAAAGCCCTTCTGGATCTTTCGCGCTTCGACCAGATCACAATTCAGAGCCTGGGCGATATATTCACCCATCTTGACATCGATCAGCGCGAACAGGTCGCACTCGGCCGGGTAGAGCACATTATCGAGATCAAAGATCCAGTGATCGATATGGGTAAGTTCGGGTGGCATGGCGCAATCGCCTAAAGACCGTTTCCGGCAATCACAAGCTGCAATATTGACTATGCCCGCGCTCCAGCACCCTTGATAGTTGTACTATTGTGACGGAGAGCCTTGAGGACGGTATCGACAATGCCATCCGCATCGAGGCCCGCTTTGGCATATTGCACATCCGGCTTGTCCTGATCCTGAAATATATCAGGCAGGCGCATGGTACGGATTTTGAGGCCGGCGTCTGTCAGGCCATTGTCAGACGCAAAAGTCAGCACATGCGCGCCGAGGCCGCCAACAGAGGCTTCTTCGACGGTAACCGCGACTTCATGCGTCGTCAGCAATTTGCGGATCAACTCTTGGTCGAGCGGCTTGGCGAAGCGCAAGTCGGCGACGGTCGTGCTGAGTCCTTTGGCTTCGAGCCGCTCTGCGGCCTTCTTGGCTTCTTCGAGTCGGGCGCCGAGCGAGAGAATTGCGACCTTGGTGCCCTGCTTGATGATTCGGCCCTTGCCGATTTCCAGCTGTTCGAGCTTTTCCGGAATCGGCACGCCGGTGCCGTTGCCGCGCGGATAGCGAAAGGCGATCGGACCGCTGTCGTGCAAGGACGCGGTATAGGTCATGTGGGCCAGTTCCGCCTCATCGGCAGCGGCCATCACAACGAAATTCGGCAGGGTTGCCAGATAGGTGACATCGAATGATCCGGCATGGGTGCTGCCGTCCGCTCCGACCAGCCCGGCGCGGTCAATTGCGAAACGGACAGGAAGATTCTGGATCGCCACATCGTGGACAACCTGATCATAAGCGCGTTGCAGGAAGGTCGAGTAGATGGCGCAGAAAGGCCGCATGCCCTGGGCCGCGAGACCGGCGGCAAAGGTTACGCCATGCTGTTCGGCAATGCCGACATCAAAGGCCTTGTCGGGATGCGCCTTGGCGAATTTATCAACACCGGTGCCCGAGGGCATGGCTGCGGTAATCGCGCAGATACGAGGATCGCTATCGGCCAGCTTGGCAAGCGTTTCGCCAAAGACATTCTGATAGGCCGGCGGTCCGCCGCCCGGTCCCTTGTCCTGTTTGCCGGAGATCACATCAAATTTAGCCACGCCATGATATTTGTCGTCGGCTTCCTCGGCAAATTTATAGCCCTTGCCCTTTTCGGTGACGACATGGATCAGGCAGGGGCCTTCGGCGGCATCGCGGACATTTTCCAGAATCGGGATCAGATGCTCCAGATTATGGCCGTCAATCGGACCGACATAATAGAAGCCGAGTTCCTCGAACAGGGTCCCGCCCATCGTCATGCCGCGGGCATATTCGTCGGTCTTGCGCGCCGCATCGTGAAGCACCTTGGGAAGCTTGCGGGCGATCCGCCGCGCCAGCTGGCGCACACCGAGAAATTCCCGGGAGGATACGATTCGGGCGAGATAGGCCGAAAGCCCGCCCACCGGCGGCGCGATCGACATATCATTGTCATTGAGAATGACGACTAGCCGGTTGCCAGCCGCCTCGGCATTGTTCATCGCTTCATAGGCCATGCCCGCGCTCATCGCGCCGTCGCCGATGACGGCAATACCGCGTCCGGGTTTATTGTTTAGTTTGTTGGCAATCGCAAAACCAAGGGCAGCGCTGATCGAGGTCGAGCTGTGCGCGGCACCAAAGGGATCATATTCGCTTTCCGACCGCTTGGTGAAACCGGACAGGCCGCCGCCCTGTCGCAGGGTCCGGATTCGGTCGCGGCGACCGGTGATGATCTTGTGCGGATAGCATTGATGGCCGACATCCCAGATCAGCCGGTCTTCGGGTGTGTTGAAGACATAGTGGATGGCGGTCGTGAGTTCGACAACGCCCAGACCAGCGCCCAGATGGCCACCGGTTGTCGAGACGGTGTCTATCACTTCGGCGCGCAGCTCATCGGCAAATTGGCGGAGCTGGGCGGGCTTCAATTTGCGCAAATCGGCTGGAAAGGAGACATTATCCAGCAAAGGTGTATTCGAAACCGGCATATTCACTCCCTGTTTGATTCCAGCTTTAACGGCATCACAATGCTCTGTCGAACTTTCAACTGACAGCTGGTTGAATTTCGCTGACACGCAGGATGGATTAATTGCATTTCTGGCAAATGCCGCGCACCTCTATCACCGGACGGATCGATTTAAATCCCTGACTTTTTGCGACTTTGCGGACTTGCTGCGACAGGGAGTCATCATCAATATGGGTTGCTTCGCCGCATGTGTCGCAGACCAGAAAAATACAATCATGCTCGCAGCCGGGATGGCTGTTGGCGAGATAGGCATTGGCGCTTTCGATCCGCATCGCGAGATTGTTCGCCACGAAAAGGTCGAGAATCCGGTAGACGCTGTTCGGTGCGACGCGTTTGCCGCGCGCGGCGGAAACCAGCTCGGCGATGTCATAGGCCGATGCCGGGCGAGAGAAACCGGCCAGCGAATCAAATATCGCCGCTCTTGTATCGGTCCATTTCTCGCCGGATTTTTCCAGATTGGCGCGTGCCGCGTCGGCTAAAGAATCGCCTTGATGCTCATGATGATCATGTTTTCCCATAGGGATAATTTAGGGATGTTTCGCCGCAAGGGCAATGGGGCGCAATCAATGGGTGGCGCGGTAGTTCAAATCATGGCCCAGCGCGAGCAATCCGACGCCCAACATGGTGTACAATACTTCAGCGCCGCCATGCCCGCTATCATGTCCGATCGATATCGCGCCCATCATCATACCCAGCCCGAGGCTGCCGATGGCGACCGGCATGATATAACCATGATCCAGCACGCCGCGTCCCAGAGTGAAAAAGCCCAGGGCAATGGCGACCCCCAGACCAATTTCATGGAATAGCGGATCGAGAAGCATACCGCCTGCCGAGGATAGAATTGCGACAAGGGCGATGGTCGAGACACAATGGACAACGCACAGGCCGGACAGGAGTACGGCCATACGGTCCCACAGGCCGTCCCTGACCAAAAGACCATCTTTGTCCCACAATTTTGCTGTCGTAAACACGACTCACTGCCTCACTTGTTGGTTGCGTGAAGCGGATATAGGAAAAAGCGTGTTAAGATACAACATATCATTCTTGAATTTTCCGGCTAGCGCCCGTGTTTCTGGTTGTCAGGCCATGGTTTTGATCCCAAATAGCGGCCAATGACCGATCCGATCCCCCTGAACCTGCCGACCAATAAGGCACGCACCCGTCCGATAGCCATCGCAAATTGGCTCTATTCCGTCGCTTTTCTAGTGTTCATCATGGTCGTCGTCGGCGGCATCACCCGGCTGACCGAATCGGGGCTGTCGATAACCGAATGGAAGCCGGTGACCGGCGCGCTACCGCCGCTGAGCGAAGCGGACTGGCTGTCGGAATTTGCGAAATATCAGCAGATCCCGGAATATCGGGAAATTAGCGGTCCTGCGGGCATGACACTGGCGGACTTCAAGTTCATCTATTTCTGGGAATGGGTCCACCGCCTGCTCGGACGGCTGATCGGTGTGGCGTTTGCGCTGCCGCTGCTCTGGTTTGCGATGAAGCGGGCGATCCCATCCGGCTATAGCTGGCGGCTGGTTGCGCTGCTCGCGCTCGGCGGCTTGCAGGGCACGATCGGCTGGTGGATGGTCAGTTCCGGTCTGAGCGAACGGACGGACGTCAGTCATTTCCGGCTGGCGGTGCATTTGTTGACCGCGCTGTTCATTCTGGGCGGTCTCGTCTGGACGGCGCTCGATCTGCGCCGGCTGGCGGCTGGTCATAAAAGGCCGGCGCGCATGACCGGTCTGGGCATAGCGGTGCTGGCGGTGCTTTTGGTCCAGCTTCTGTTCGGCGCCTATACCGCGGGTCTGAATGCCGGCTATGTGTCCAGCACATGGCCGTTGATGAACGAATATTTCATCCCTGGCGGGATCAATTGGGACGCCGGCACGTGGAGCGCGCTCAACAATGACCCCTATCTGATCCATTTTATCCATCGCTGGTGGGCTTGGGTCGTCGTCGGATTTCTCGTCATTCTTGCTCGAAGGGTGCGGCCTATTGACCGCAGTGCCTCGATTGCGATCCACATCGCTTTTGGCAGCCAGATATTGCTCGGAATCGCAACGGTAATGACCGGAATCGATATCCATCTTGCGGTATTGCATCAGGCGGTGGGTGCGCTTGTGGTCGCATCGACAATATGGGGCGTGCATCTGATCGGCCGTGCGCCGCAGTGAGCCATTCTCGAGCGGACAGGCGTTTCGGCTAAGCAGCACCAAGAAAAAGGGTCGCGCGGCTAGGTTCCAAACCACGCACGGTAATATTATACCCTCCAGCAAAGCCCCGCTTTCGCTTGACTTGCCGCAAAAACAACGCCAATAGCGCCCCAGTTTGCCGGACGCCTGCGAATCAGGATCGTTCGGCATTTGTTATTTTTGAATCCCAATTCTCCAAGAAGGAGCCACCCCATGAAGGGTATCACCAAACAGACCCAGTCGGCCAAGCCTGCTGACGTCGAAAAGAAATGGCATATCATTGATGCCGAAGATCTGGTCGTTGGCCGGGTTTCCTCGATCATCGCCAACATCCTGCGCGGCAAGCACAAGCCAAGCTACACCCCGCATGTCGATTGCGGTGATCATGTGATAGTGATCAATGCTGAAAAGGTGAAGTTCACCGGCAACAAGACCAAACTGAAAACCTATTACAAGCACTCCGGCTATCCCGGCGGCATCAGCGGCACGACCGCGGAAAAGATCCTCGAAGGTCGTTTCCCCGAGCGTATCATAGAAAAAGCCGTCGAGCGGATGATCCCCAAGGGCCCGCTTGGCTTCGCCCAGATGCGTGCATTGCACGTTTTTGCAGGCACCGAGCATCCGTATAACGGCCAGAGCCCAGTGGCGCTCGACGTCGCTTCGATGAACCGTAAGAATAAGGTGGGCGCATAATGTCTGACGTAAAAACCGATCTCGCTGATCTGAAAGATATCGCTGGCCCGGCTGTGGTCGATGCACCGGTTGCTGCCGACGCAGACGCGGAAGTTGTAGCCGTTGAACCACCCGTATCCACCATGCCCTTGCGCGAGCAAGAGCTGGACAAATTTGGTCGCGCTTATGCGACTGGTCGCCGGAAAGACGCGGTTGCCCGTGTATGGCTGAAGCCTGGCAAGGGCAAGATCACGGTCAATGGCCGCGATCAGGAAACCTATTTTGCCCGCCCGACCCTGCGTCTGGTGCTCAATCAGGTTTTTGCGATTACCGAACGCGAAGGCCAATATGACGTTGACGTCACGGTCAAAGGCGGCGGTCTTTCGGGACAGGCTGGTGCGGTCAAGCATGGCATTTCGCAAGCTCTGACCAAATATGAACCAACGCTGCGTGCCGTTGTCAAGGCGGCAGGCTTCCTGACCCGTGACAGCCGCAAGGTCGAGCGGAAGAAATATGGTAAGGCAAAAGCGCGTAAGAGCTTCCAGTTCTCCAAGCGTTAAGCGAACCGACATCGAATTGCGAAAAAGGCGGCCTGCGGGTCGCCTTTTTTATGACGGTTGGTTTTTAGGGCTTCCGAGAATTTGGCACGGGATGCTGGGGCTGCCTGATCGCGGACCGGCTTGAGACGAACAGCATGATGGTCGTCAGTATCGCTGAGATCAACATCACCCACGCGGCCCCGATTGTTCCGAAGCTTGGCAGAAATGCTGCCATGAGGAGTCCGAGTGCGACCAGTCCAACAAGCCGGGCGACGAGCGCATTTCGTGCGCGCCCGGCCGCCTGCAGCAACGGCTCCAGGCCCAGGCCTGCCAGGCTGATGATGGTCGCAGCACCCAGCAGCAGCAATAGCGGGAAAGCTGCGAGATATTCGGGGCCGGAAATCAGGGCAATGATATATTTGCCGAGCAACAGCAGGCCAATGAACAGCACGGCACCGCTGATCGCCGAAGCCCGAAGGGATCGCCAGAACAGGGCCCGCAATTCCCGCGATTGGCCGATAGCGAATAATCGGGACAGTTCGGCAAATAGCGGGCGGGCAAATACCTCGGACAGCCGGTTGAGGCTATTGGCAAGCTGATCCGCCAGACGGAAGAGGCCAGCTGCTGCTGGGCCGACGAAAAAACCGACAATCACGACTACCAGCCGTTCGCGGACAACGCTGATCAGATAGGCGAGATTGGTGAACAGCAGAAAGGCCAGAAATTCTTTTCGGCTCGGCGGCACAACTGCCAGAGCGGCTGCGTTGCGCAGCGGGTGGTCGGTCTCGTCGCGCAGCCACACCATCAACCACATGACCACAAAGCTGACAAATTCGGATAGCCCCCAGACAATCAGAAATCCGGTCATGGAAGGTGTCGTCAGAAACAGGATCAAGGCCCCGGCGAAGCGAACGATGGGAATGATGGCGTCGCCAAAAGCATTGCCGCCAAAGCGATCCTGGGCACGCAATATACCGATAGGTGTCGACCGGACCGACAGGAACACGATCACGCCATAGCCCATGATTGCCTGGACGATCGGAATGCTCCAGCCAAATTGGGAGGCCCCGTAGGGGAGCATCAGCCACAGGGCGCCGCAAGCAGCAAGCCCGCCGAGCAATTCAATCCAGAAGTTTTGTGCCGACAATTTTCGAAATTCCCGATGCTGGCCAGCCAGCAAATAGGGCACGCCAAATTGAACGACCGCCTGCCATGTCTGGAGTTTCAATATTGCTGTCAGCACCTGAACCGCGCCGACGATCACCATGAATTCACCGAAGCCGGCGACGCCCAACGTCCGAGTCAATATCGCGAGATAGAAAATGCTCAGGATCGCACCGACGCCCTTGGCGGAAAACAGCCAGCTGCTGTTGCGAAACACCCGGACAAGCGAATCCTCGCTGGTGGACCATCTGGAGAGCATGTTTCGCGACACAGGTTTCAACTTTTCCAATATATGATCCGGCGGTTGAGCCTTTCTTTATCGCAAAATCCAGTTTTTTCTTTTTCTCTATTGTCAGGGTGATGCTGGAAAAATCCGGTGTAATTGCCAAAGCGAGCCAGCAATGCAGTTTTTTGGGGTGGCTTGCCGGGCTGCTGCTGCTAGCGAGGCAATATGACCCAAGATAACCGCACCGCAGACATCGCCAATTTCGTCACCCATCTGGAATGCTCCAAAACTGGAGATATTTTGGCGGCGGGGACCGTACAAAACCTGTCGCCGGCTGGCGCGCCAATATTGGTGCGCTATGATCTGGCTGCGGTTGCTGAAACGCTCACCAAGGAAAAGCTGGCCGCTCGGCCAACCGACCTCTGGCGCTATCGTGAGCTGTTGCCCGTCGTCAGCGCCGCCAATATTGTCTCGCTGGGCGAGGACATGACGCCCTTGATCACGCTCGACAATTCGCTCGGTTCCAATGTGATCGTCAAGGATGAAGGCCGTCTGCCAACCGGATCGTTCAAGGCGCGCGGGCTGGTTATGGCGGTGACGATGGCCAAGGAACTGGGACTGAAACGACTCGCCATGCCGACCAATGGCAATGCTGGTGCCGCGATGGCCGCCTATGCCCGGCGCGCCGGGATGGAGGCTTTTGTTTTCTGTCCGGATGACACGCCGGAAGTGAATGTGCGGGAGATCGCCTTGCAGGGCGGGAAGATCTGGCGGGTAAACGGCCTGATCAACGATTGCGGCAAGATTGTTGCTGACGGTGAGGCCGAAATGGGCTGGTTCAATCTCTCGACGCTGAAAGAGCCTTACCGGATCGAAGGCAAGAAAACGATGGGCCTGGAACTGGCCGAGCAACTGGGCTGGGAAATGCCGGATGTGATCTTCTATCCGACCGGCGGTGGCACCGGCCTGATCGGCATGTGGAAGGCGTTTGACGAACTGGAAGCGATTGGTTTCATCGGTTCGGCGCGCCCCCGGATGGTCGCGGTGCAGGCCACCGGCTGCGCGCCGATTGTTGATGCCTGGGAAAAGGGGCTCGATCACGCGCCACTGTGGGAAAATGCCCATACCGTGGCTGCGGGTATACGCGTGCCGGTCGCGATTGGCGA
>NZ_JBALTF010000078.1:0-10584 GCF_036964675.1 Parasphingorhabdus sp.
GTTCGACTTGCATGTGTTAAGCATGCCGCCAGCGTTCGTTCTGAGCCAGGATCAAACTCTCAAGTTTGATGTACAATTCCAGCGACACAGACCGAAGTCTGCCCTTCGCCAAAACTGATTCATTTCAAGGAGCCGTTCCTGCACAAATCATTTTTACGTATATGGATACATATAAAGGACATGTTCGGTAACATGACAAAGCCTAAGCTCTCTCACGAAACCTATGGAACGACTTAACTTACCAGAGCACCGGAACCTTGAAGTTCCCGGGTCTGGGGCCGCCGCCCACATGTCCCTTCATCTATAATTACAATGTCAAAGAGCCCACCAAAATGCGCAGACAACGATTTTTCCCGCTATTGCTACCGGGGAGAACCGTTGTTACAAATTTTGACGACCAACACCGTGGGGCCCATGTGAGCCGCGTCGTGCTGATGGAACGTCCTCTAGATGGATGACCCGATTTGGTCAACAAAGTTTTTTACTTTTGTTTCAAAAATATTCGTAATTGGCCGGTATGACGGCGTTTCCAGCGATATAAAGGCATCAAGACCCCTGCAATATGTTGAATGAACCCACCCCTTTGGCTGACGACAGCAATTTTGGAAACCGCGTAAGAAGCGCAGTTTTCTGGCGTTCAGGCACCCAGATATTATCCCAGATCATTGCCTGGGGCGCGACGCTGGCCGTAATCCGTATCCTCAATCCGGAAGACTATGGCATCTTCGCGATGACCCAGGTCGTTCTGGTTTTTCTGAGTTTCATGAATGGCTATGGCCTGGTCAGCTCGATCATTCAGGCCGAGAAAGTCGAGCCGATCCGGATTCGCCAGGCCTTTGGCATGCTGTTGCTGCTGAACGGCGGCATTGCGATCCTGCAATTGATTCTGGCATCCTTTGCCGCGGAATATTATCGGCAACCGATCGTGGCTGATCTGTTGCGGGTGCAGGCGCTTATCTTTCTCGCGACTCCGTTCATGGCTTTGCCCGAAGCGTTGCTGACGCGCGACCTGGAGTTCAAGAAGCCGGCAATCATCAATCTTATCTCCGCGGTGGTGGGCGCGGCCACAGCCCTGTATTTTGCCTATAATGATTATGGCGTGTGGACATTGGTCTATGCGCCGCTGGCGATATTCTGGAGTCGAGCGATCTGCCTCGTCATCGCGGTCAAATTCTACATATTACCCTCATTCAATTTCAAAGGTGCCGGCGCCATGTTCGGGTTCGGCGCGACCTTGCTGGCCAGCCACCTGTTCTGGACCATCCAGAGCCAGTCCGACATATTCATTGCCGGCCGCTATCTCGAACCGCATGAACTCGGTCTCTATGCAGAGGCGCTATTCCTGACGACGATTTTTGCCGCGAAATTCGTTCCGCCACTGAACGAGATCGCCTTCCCTGCCTATTCGCGCCTGCAATCGGACCCGAGCGCTATGGCCTGGTCCTTTCTCAAGGCGATTCGGCTGATCATGCTGATCTCCTGCCCACTATATTTCGGTCTGGCGGTCACCGCTTATCCGGTGGTCGAAACAGTATTCGGCACCAAGTGGCTCGAAATGTCGCCCTTTGTTGCCATTCTGGCCCTGGCGATGCCGATGATGACCTTGCAGATATTGTTCACCCCTGCGAATAACGCGCTCGGCCGCCCGCAAATTACCGCCCGAACCAATATGTTCGGCGCGATCCTGATGCCGATCACCTTTTTGGTCGGCATCCAATATGGTGTTTACGGCCTTGCCTGGAGCTGGGTTATCGCCTTCCCGCTGCTTACCATCTTCACCTTTTCCCAATCGAACCGCCATATCGGCGTCACTGCGTGGGAGATTGGCAAAGCCGTATGGCCGGGCCTTTCCGCTTCTCTCGTGATGGCAGCCATTGTCTATATGGTCGATGAATTGCTACCCGAGATGATCGTCTATGCACGCCTGGCGCTATTGGTCGCAACCGGAGGAGCCGCCTATGTCGGATTGCTCTATATTCTGGCCAGGCCGACTTTGGTGGAGATGATCCGGCTGATTGTCCGGCGCAAGCCACCAGAACCAGGCCCTGCACAGCTTGGAACAGAGACTATATAGGCCACATTCCCGATATTTCGCCGGACAATGGCTCGGGCCGCTGGCCATCAGTCGATGATCAACATGGCTCCGTAGCGATATCCCCCTGATTAAAATGCCCATTGTCGAAGCGCGATGAACAGCCCAGTTTCGTGCGATGGCTCATATCCTATCACTCGCGGCGGGCACATTGCCCGAATTCCAACCAGAAGAAGTGGCGCAGGCTGCCGGGCAAGCCGGGTATAGCCATGTCGGCTTCACGATCGAACCGGAAAAATGGAACCGGCAAGCCAGGCGCGCAACCCTCGATGCGATCCGGGCGCATGCGCTGTCGGTGCTGGATGTCGAAGTCGTGTGGATCGCAGAAGGCGGCAAGCTGACCGATGACCACAAATGCATCATCGACGCCGGACTGGAACTGGGCGCTGCCAATGTGCTGGTGGTCAGTTCGGAACCGGATCATGGCCGGACAGCCGACGCCTTGCACCAATTATGCCTGTGGGCGGCTCCCGGCAACATGCGGGTCGCGCTCGAGTTTCTGATGATCACCGCGGTGCAGTCGATGGATGACGCGCTCGCCATCATCGGGAAAGCCGACCATCCGGCCGCAGCACTGCTGGTCGACACGCTCCACTTCCAGCGCGCCGGGCATCGACCGGAAGAACTGGAAAAGATGGAAGCATGTTTGTTGCCCTATACCCAGATCTGCGATGGCAATCCGGGCTGCGACCCAAGTTTTGAAGCGTATCTGGAGGATGCCATCGATTTGCGCAGCTGTCCGGGTGAAGGAGCGCTGCCGGTGGCCGCTATTATAGAGGCGCTACCCAAAGACATAGCGCTCAGTCTCGAAATCCGTTCCAAAGCCTATCGCGATCAATTTCCCGATCCGGCAGAGCGCGCGGCTGCGGTGCGAAAAGCGAGCCTTGCCTATCTGCAGCAGAACGGTATTGCGGTTCGCTAGGGTCAGGACCTAGGCCGACTGAATATAGTCGCGCATCGCCGCCGCTTCGCTTTCGATCTTGTCGATCCGATATTTGACCAGATCGCCGATCGAGACAAAGCCGACCAGCTTGCCATCCTCGACGACCGGCAGGTGACGAATCCGTCTTCTGGTCATCAGCGACAGCGCTCCCATGACACTCTTGCTGCGCTCGACCGATATCACATCCGCTGTCATCACGTCGCGCACCACGTGGTCCATCGCGGCATGGCCATATTTTCGCAGGCAATGAAGCACATCGCGTTCAGAGAATATCCCAACAACCGTTTCTCCATCCAGCACTGGCAGCGCACCGATTCGCTTTTCTGCCAATATTTCAACCGCCTGTGAAACCGACATATCTGCAGTGCAGCTATATATTTCGTCGCTACGGCCCTGCAAAATCGAATGAATGGTCATCATACCTCTCCTCGGCTCTGATTCTGTTTATTGCATGTCTATAACATATTTTTGAAAGTCATTGGACTTGATGGTAACAGGATTCCCGTCCAATGCACTGAAAACCAACGGAGTGCCCCTTTGCCCCAGCCTTCCCGCCTTGATGATCCGCTTTATGCCAGCATCGCCTGGGCGCGCTATTGGCGATTGATGCGCGGCATGGCGATGTTTACGCTGGTTTGCGTCACTGTCTCCTTGAGCATTCTTTTTTACCTGCATGGCTGGTTGTCGATTCACATGTACATCGCAACCGCCGGCGGCGTGGCCTTCGCATTGATGTTGATGGCGGCATTGATGGGCCTGGTATTCCTGTCGAGCGGTTCCGGCCATGACGAATCGATCGATGATCCGGTTTCAAGGAGTGTCTATCCCGATGAGTAGCGATGATCTGCCGGAACTGGCGAATATGCAGCCGGTATTGCGGGTTGCGCCGCAACCTCGAGATCTGAACAATAATGGCCATATATTTGGCGGCTGGGTGCTGTCACAAATGGATATCGCCGGCGGCATCATGGCGGCAAGAGTGGCGCGCGGATCAACCGCGACGGTGGCCATCGAAGCCATGGAGTTTATCGCACCGATCCTGTCTCGCGACCTGATCTCGGTTTATGCGCGGGTGGAACGGATCGGACGGACCTCGATCGCGATACGGCTGAATGTGATCGCATCGCGCAATCTCGATGAAGAGCAGGTGCCGGTAACCAGCGGCCTGTTCACTTTTGTGGCGCTGGATGAAAATCATCATCCAAGAGCAATTCCGGAAGAATCCAAGAAAAAATATCTGGCTTGAGTCAGTTTTCTGAGCGTTGGACTGCGTAGCTCAGGGTTTGTTCACTGCCCGCCGGGACATTGACGCGCCAAAGCGGCATGCCATTTTTGCGAGATAGGCGACTGCTCGTCTTGGCCAGTTTTTGATCATCATCAACAGCAATGGAAATTTCAACCGCAGCCGACTGATCAGACGCGTTGGTTATCTTGAGCCGGAAGCGACGAGCGCTTCGATTATTGCGGTCTTCAATATCGACTTGCTCAACTTCGTAACGGACCAGCGGGCTTTCACTGATTGTGATTTCAGCTTCCTCGCCAATAGCCTTGTCATCTATGCTGCCTTCGCCGACCAGAAGTCTGGCGCCCTGGACAGTTTTAAAAGCAACCAGATTGCCGGCGGGGAGCGGCAATCCCAGCTGGTTGCGTTCTTCGTTCTTGAACCGGATCATAGTCTCCAGCGGCCTGCTTTCAGCAGCTCTATCTGCCCGCATTTTGGCCGGATAGACTTGCTCAAAAGCCACAGCTTCTTTCTCAAACATTGCGACCTGTTTCTGACTTTGCGATGCGAATGTGACGGGGATCGGAATGCGATATAGTTTCAAATCCCCCAGATCTTCCTGCACAGCAGTCATCATGCTGCCGGCATCCATCACGATTTCATCGGATTGCTTCGCCATCACCATCATCGGAACGGGCATGGCTTTATCCATATATCGTGATTCGCTCCGCGCGCGGTCAAAAAGCTGCACCGCAACATCACTGGTCGTGCCCTGTGGCCAGCAGCGCAGGGAAATTGCTCCTCCGGCGATGGCATCATCAAGGTCGTCATCTTCTCTGTTCGGACGTCCCGCCACAGTTTGAGTCCGGGCATCGACGAAGGATGTTTCGTCGCCATTGGCCAATGTAACCCAGGAAAACAGGTTCATGGTCCGACCATCATCAGCGATGTCGGCGACATAATTGGCCTGCCAGTCAAAGCCGCTCGCGAGATAGGAAAGGGTCACGGTCGCGGACGTGGCTTTCGCCACCCTGCTTTTCACCGACAACGTCGGCTTCGCTGACAGTCCTTCGGGAATGGAGGGATAGACAATCATTTCATTCAAACCGGTACATTGCAGGGCTTCAAATCCCTCCGCTGATTGCACCACGATGCCGCCACTGGCATCCGTGCGAACTTGCGCTTCATATTCGCGGGTTTTGCCGGTCGCGGCACTGGTCCGGCGGATCGTTACCCCGCGTCCCAGATAAGCATTGAGCAGCGCCGACGGCGACAGCAGCGCCGCGTCGCGATTTTTCTCGATCACCCCGTCGGGCAATCCCGTGACAATAGCGGATTGCGGGATGATCCCTCCCGCAACGCCTTCAAAACGCAAATCAACTTCGCCAGCAGGAAGCGTCACGGTGCGTTGCTCGGTGATCAGGGCATAACCACCGAGATAATTCAGGTTCATGCCATCATCGGCCGCGCGATCGGGGTTGCGGTAAACCGTGACAGATACCGAAGAGGGAGCTTCCGATGTCACTACATGCCGCGCGACGTCGGATTGGGCATTCGCCGGAACAGGCCCCAACATGCACAGGGCCGCAAATAATGCCCGCCGCATCACGGTCTAGAACCGGGTCTCGAACACCGCGGTCACCGTCTCGCGGCCATTGGCGGGAACCGGTACTTTCCAGATCACGCTATCGGAAGAGCGACGCGAGCTTTTCATGCTCTCATCGACGATTCTTGTGTCGTCCCAATAGAAATCCAATCCGTTCTGGATCAGCGAGACGGTCACAGCGCCGGGGCGTGCATTGCTGAGTTCATAGGTCATGCTGGTACGCCATTTGTTCGGCGACAAACGCCGCCGCTCCGATACCGTTGCCTTGACCTTCACATCAAAGGCCTCGCCCGTTTTCAGTCCGAATTCCGATCCCATCGGCGTGTGGCCAATGCCATTTTCACCGATAAATTGCGGCTGGCCCGAGACATCCTTCATATAGACCCGGACGGTTCCGGCTGGCAGCGCGTCACCCAGACCGCCATCGCTGGACGAGCTGAATTCCAGCACCGTAGCCGCGCTTTGCGGTTCATTTTGCGAGCCCAGCCACGGATTGGCATATTCATAGGTTTTCTGCGCCGGCGCACCGGTCACGTCAAGAAAACTGACTTGCTTGGTCTGGGCATTGGCGATGGTCGTGCGCGCCGCCAACGGATAAAGATAGAAATCACCCAGCGATTCCCGGTCGGCCGTTTCAATCCCGGCACTGCGAATATTGCTCCGCGATGGGTAGTTGCTTCCACCATTGATATTGGGCGTTCCGGCAACCAGCAAAGTTTTGGCATTATCGAAGGTCGTGCCGGTATTATTTGTCAGTGTCACCCAGCCCTGGACGTCCATCTTTCCTGCCTTCTCGTCGAACAAGGCGACATAGTCGGCCTTCCAGCCCATGCCCGATGTCAGATAGCTGAGCTGCGCCGGCCGTGTGCCAGCCCGCGAACTGTTCAACGTCACCGACAAGGTCGGTCTGGCCCGCAAATTATTTGGGACTTTGTCAAATATCACCCGCGTCGGCAGGCCGTCATCGCGAAGCACCTCGATCCGGCTGCCAATTTGCAGCACAACGCCGCCATTGGCGGCCAGCACCTTGGCACGTTCCCGGGTTTCCGCTCCGGTTGCCGGATTGACCCGCACAATCGTTACCGTTTCGCCAACCGCCTTTTCCATCAGCTTGGACGGAGACAGCAAATCATAGTCGAAATTTTGCTCGATGATCCCGGTATTGGCAGCGCTGAAACCGACGGTCTCTGCGCGGATCTGCCCCGAGACGCCGGGAAAGTCCTGAACGGATCGGCCAGCCGGAATATTCAGCTGCCGGACATCCTGCACCAGCGCCAGATTGTCATTGTAAATGGTAACCGAGACATCGCCCTGCCCCGCAGATTGGCTGATCGCAGGGGAAGCCACTGTCGCCAGCAATAATCCAGTAAAAGCAAAAACCCGCATATTCTCTCTCCCCTATCGAAACTCGACGCTAACGCATTGCAAATGAACCTGAGCTAAATATCTATTGCTGCAAGTTCGAGCCTTCGAGCGGTGCCAGCCAGCGCAATTTTACTCCGGCGCCCGGAATGACCGCATCAGATTCCTGAGCGACGGTGATATTCTTGGCTTTCAAAGCGTCCCTTGCCACGGACCTGTCCGGGATGGCCCCGGTCATGCCCAATGGCAAGCCTATCCGGTCGGAGGCCCAGACTATCAAATCCAGATTGCGGCTCGACGCTGGCGCCACCGCACCATCGGTGATGATCAAATCCGGCAAGGCGATGGCCGGTGGCTGCAATTTTATCGTCCAGTTTTTCGCTCCGGCGGCAACCCGCTGTTCGAGCGCATAATAGGATGCCAGCGACGCACCGGGGAGCGGTTTTGCATTGACCATCGCACGCCGCTTGCTCGTATCCAGCGTCACATCATCCACCGAAACCCCGGCGATCAAGGCGAGGTTTTCCCGCAGCCGGGTAACCTGGATTTCCGCTTGCTGGGCCTGCTCCTGCATTTTCGCGGCGGCCAGTTCGGCTGAATTTGCATCTTCTCCCGTTTCCACCTTGAACTGTTCGACGTTCACGGCGATCGGTTGTCCCAAGGTTCTGCTCAAGACTCTTGAGCTTTGTTCAGCCACCCCTGCGAGTATCCTGGGCGTGAATACCGTCGCATTGACCACGATTGGGTCTGCGTCGAAATCTATCTCTATCTGCGACACGCTGGCACGTTTGCCAAATTGATCCTTGATATAGCCATTGGCTGACCGCGAGACATTGGCTTCCCAGGCTATTTGTCGCAGGGAAAGACCGAGCGGGATGGCAAGCGCAATGAAAACCACCACCATCGCGGCAATTTGAAACTGCGATTGTCGTTCGGACAGGTAAGAGCGAAAACCATAGAGCCAGGCCATAGCGGTCGCAGTCAGTGCGATCGTCATCAGGTTGGTGAAAAACAGCAGCAGCGAGCCGCCAAATACAGCCCAGTTAAAGGTCGCCAGTCCAAATCCGACAACGGCAAGCGGCGGCATCAGGGCGGTGGCGATAGCGACACCAACAATGGTTCCCATCCGTCCGCGGATCATCGCATAGGCCCCCGCCATGGCAGAGAAAAGCGCAACCAACAGATCAAAAAGATTCGGCCGGGTGCGCGCTGCAATTTCGGCGGTGACGGTTTGCAGAGGGGACATGGTCACCACCAATCCGGCAAACAGGATCGAGATTATCGTTCCCAGGACGATCGCCTTTCCGCTCTCTTTCAACCAGGCAGAATCACCGACGGCAAGAGCAAAGCCCGCTCCGATTATTGGCCCCATCAATGGTGAAAGCAGCATTGCGCCAATAACGACAGCTGGAGATGACAGGAGTAAACCCAGGATTGCGATACCGGCCGACATCGACGTCATGAATGCAAAATGGGGGGTAAAGCCGCTATCTTCCCGCACTTTGTCGATGACCGCCTGCTGATCAACACCTCCGCGCACCGAGACCCGCCACCAGCGACGAAACAGGCGAATGCTGCCGGCAACTGGCGCGAGTGGGCCGGATGGCCGTTTTGACTTTTCCGGACTCGCCATATTCGCCTGATCATCTGTCATAACAGTGCTTTAGCGTCTCGGAACAATTGCGAATAGTGAAACATTACCTGCCGCGTAATTGAATAATGAAGGCTTTTGTCTTTTATCATGAAACCGTATCACCTATATAGGTCACAACGGCTATTCTGCCGCACTCAGGAGCCTTTGCAGGAGCCAGTCTATGCCCCGTCCCGAAACCGACATCGCAGCCACGCGATCCAGAATCATCACTGCCGCCGACCATATGATCCAGGAAAAAGGTGCGATCAGCTTCACGATGACCGATCTCGCGACGGCAGTCGGCATGTCGCCATCGAACCTCTATCGCTTTTTTGAGAGCAAGGACGCGCTGGCCGAGGCCATGGCGGGAGAATGGTTTGCGGAGCTGGAAGTCATCATGGAGGAGCTGGTTTCGGCGGACATGCCGGTCGAAGAGAAGCTCTATCAGTTTTTTGCCAGCCGTCTGGTGGTCAAGCGGGCGCGTTTTGAAGATGATCCAGGGCTGTTTGAATCCTATATGGAATTGGGCGACGAGCATTTTGAGGTGATCAAGGGCTATGTCGATCTGGCCGATCATTACATGGCGTCGATCCTCGCCGAGGCGATGGAAAAAGGCTATTTCAAGGGGCTGGAGCTCGATACCATCGTGTCGCTGGTCAACACCATGATGCAGCCATTTTGCAATCCCAAGCTGATGATGCAGATGATGCATCTGGCCACCGAAGAGCGGCTGAGGATCGTGATCAGCACCATCCTGAACGGCTTGCGGGCCCAGGCTGAACAGCCGACCGCCATGCGCGAATTCCATATTGCCCGCTAGCCGTCGGCGGCGAGCCACTGTTTCATCATCGCGGGCGGCGGAGAGGGATGCATTTCCGTTTCCTCCAGCGCGGCCAGCGCGCGTTTGCGATCCGTATCGGTAAAACTGCCGGTCGTCAGACAAAATTCGACCGCGTTGCCATTGGGATCACGCGTATAGATTGAATGGCACCAATTGTGGTCAATTTCGAGCACGTCGAGTCCCGCCGCGTTCCATTTTTCTCGCCAGACAATCAGTTGCTCAGCCGTATCGACGCTAAAGCTATAGTGGTTGGTGCCCTGCGGGGTTCCGGCCGCTTCATTGAGGTCGAAAGAATATCCGTCTTCTCCGGGCGTATCCATCAACTCCCAGAAAGCGATAAAGCGGCTGTCATCGCCATCCATCCGGTAGAAAAAATGTTTCCCCCAGCCACCGCCCATGACCGGTGCGATCTCCACCTTGACCAGTTCAAAGCCCATGATGCCTTCGTAAAAGGCGTGGATCGCTTTCATGTCCTTCGCCGCGAGGGCGAGATGGTGGTAGCTCATTTGTTCGCATCCTTTCTCTTGTCGACCATGCCCATGACGTCGGCCGTGGCGCCATCGGGAGCGGGCACTTCGACGACGCGGTCGGGCACATCATCAAATTCCAGTTTGAGCGCCCGGCTCATCACCGCGTGCATCATATAGGTGCAGGTGATATAGGTCAGTTCGAGTATCTCGACTTCTCCGAGATGCTTTTTTAACGCCGCAAAGACACCGTCGGGCACCCTGCCCCGTTCCAGCACAAGACAATCGGTATAAGCCAGAACGGTCCGTTCGACTTCGCTGAAGCAATCGGCGGTGGACCAACTGGGGATCGCCGCGACCTGCTCGTCCGAATAACCTTCGAAGCGCATCGCCTTGCTATGCTGGGAATAGACAAATT
>NZ_JBALTF010000079.1:0-10180 GCF_036964675.1 Parasphingorhabdus sp.
CGATGCATCCGGCGGGACGACGGGTTATATAGCGTCTGTAGCTGGCAGTGAACAGACACAGCGCGAAATCTTGCATCTCGACGGCGTTCAGGCTGCCAATGACGAAACTAGCACCTCCGAAAAAGAGGCCGTGTCCAGCGGCAATAGGCCCGGCTCTGACGAGGCACCGGTTCACTCCGGGATCGCCGGCGGCGAAGCGATGATTGTCGAAGAAAGCTCGGGCAACAACGATGCGCAGCCGGGTTTTGATGCGAGTGAGTTTCAACCTGCATCCGGACTGCAACTCGACATGGGCATTCCGATGAATGTCGAAGGGCTGGCCGCTTTGGGCAAGACTCCAGCACCGGTGCAAATCGACATCGCGACACCCGATACGCCGCCGGCGATCGTCGAAGAGATCGTCGCAGACGCTATCGATGGCGGATCACCGGCGTTTGTATCGATTGATGCGGTGATTGAAAGCTTCGCCGGCATCGAAATCGACGGTAGCCGCGGAGCGATTGAGCATCTTCCGGGTCAGGCGCTTCCGGAACAGGTTCTTGATATGTTCGTCCCAGGCGACGCCGGACATTTCTCTCCGGGTGTATCAGATGGTCTGCAAGCGCATGTCGACATGATGGATGCCGGCCATGCAACAGTCTAATTCAAAATAGTAAAAAACTGAGAACCGAATTTTCGGAGGGCACAATGAAGAAGAAATTAGGAAAATTAACCATGTTTTTTGGAGGATGCGCAATCGCATTACCCGGCGTGGCACTAGCGCAGGGCAGCGACTTGATGTCATTGGGCAAAGCGGAATTACGAGGAGAAGTTGAAAGCCGATACCAGACAGCGCTTGCGGCTACGCTCAGTGAGAATGTCCTGAAATCGACCGATTCTCAATATTATTGGGCGTCAGAAACTAAGGTACAATGCGGTATCGCACTGGGGTTCCTGAAGAGCGGAACCAAAGATGCAGACAGCATCGGGAAATGCGAACGCTTTGCTCTGCGCATGGTTGGCGATCCATTGCCTCCGCCTCCGCCTCCCATTGATGATGTGCAATGTCGGGAACAGCTTCCGATGGTTGTCTTTTTTGACTGGGATTCCGCCATGCCGCCGCCGGATGCGTCGGCTACAGTGGCGTTGATTGTAGGGAATATGACCTCTTGCGGTTGGAATGCTTTCTCGGTGGTGGGCCATACCGATGCATCTGGCTCCGATAGCTATAATTATCCACTTTCGGTCCAGCGCGCTCAGGCAATTGCAAGTCTTATGCAATCAGCGGGCATTTCCTCCAGTTCAATGACCGTTGATGGCCGGGGAGAAAGTGAATTGAAAATACAGACGCTGGATGGTGAACGCAATCCAACCAACCGCCGTGTTGAAATTAACCAATTGCCTGCGGGTCGCTAAGCAGGGGGAATGATAAAATGAAAAACGTAAAGATGAAATGTCTGGCTCTTGGATCAGCAATATCCGCACTGGTTGTTGCAAATCCGGTGTCCGCACAAACGGTTGATCTTGTGCAGGCAGTCGAAGCCGCGCTGGAGTCCAATCCTGAAATTAATCAGGCAATCCAGAATAAGGAAGCAATCGAGTTTGAGCGGGAACAAGCTCAGGGACTTTTTCTGCCACGGATCACCGTCGAAGGTTCGGCCGGAGTACGTCGGTTGGAAAATGTTACAAGGCGCGCGTTAAATATTGATAATCAGACATTATATCCTGCAGAACTCAGCATATTTGGAGAACAGACTCTGATCGATTTCGGCCGACGGTCTGGTGAGTTGCAACGGCAAGCTGCCCGCACCGACGGGGCGGCGTTGCGTGTGGAAGAGAGATCAGAATTCATAGCCCTTCAGGTCGCAAGGCAGTATCTTGATCTGCTGCTGCAACAACGAATTGTTGCAGCTTCTGATGACAACATCACCTTCCACCGCAATCTTGTTGGTGATTTGACGCAGGGTGTTACCCAGGGATCGATCAGTATAGCGGACCAGCAACAGGCCGAGGAACGGATGCAGGCCGCATTGGTCCGAAAAACAGAAGCTGAAGAAGACATGGTCAATGCAACCATTTCGCTTCGGCAATTGACTGGGCTCTCAATCAACGATGTTGCGATGCCACCATCGAAGCGCGCTCAAGTCGCGCCTACTTTGGCGGAGGCTGTTTCGCAGGCACGCACTGACAATCCTAAGGTTCGCGAAGCCATGGCAGATGTTGATGCTACCCATGCGATGGTGAAAAAGGCCAAGGGAGATCTTGCCCCAACCATTGGTATCGAAGCCAGAGGCCGTGGCGGTGAGGATATCGACGGGTTTCGCGGTCGGACCAGTGATTTTATTGCCCGCGTGGTGCTGCGCTGGAATATCTTTGATGGCGGAATAAACCGTGCGAAATTTCAGGAGATGGTTCGCCGCTCCAGCGAGGCTCGTTTCCGGCTGCATCAAATGAACCGGGAAGCAGAAAGCGATGCCCGGACCGCTTGGAATCGCATGAATACGCAAGGCAAGTTGCTTGATGAGCTCACCAAACAGGGGCAAGTGTCTGATGATTTGCTTATCTCCTATCGGGAACAGTTCAATGTTGGACGGCGCTCGCTGCTCGACGTCCTTGATGCGCAAAATACGCGCTACAATGTGCAAGTGCGCACTGAAACCGCACGATTCTCGGAAATGTTTGCTGAATTCCAGGTGCTCGCGGCGACCAACCAATTTCTTGAAGCGCTGAATTTGGGTGCGCCTGACGCGGCCAAGGCCTATGCAAGAGAACGTTATAATGTTGGGCCGACACCGCCTGCCGAAACCGATTACCGACGGTATCCGAAATAGAGCTATTTGCGTTGGATTTTAGTACCCGAAAATCAAGGAACCTGCGTTGAACATGGAAACGCCTGATATGCTAGGCAAAGACGAAGATCGGAGCGACGATGTTCTGAATTGCCTGGTATTTCTGGCCGAGCATTTCGGCCAGACAACATCCGCACTTGTCCTGCGTTCGGGGCTAGCTGCGGATGAAGCTGGCTGTTTGCCTTTTCACCAGGTTGAACCGGCGCTCGGACTTTTGGGACTAAAAGCGGTTCTCATCACGCGGAAATTGGAGCGGATTGCCGAGAACCGCTTGCCCGCCATCATTTCCTTGCGGGATGGCGGCGCAGTGGTTGTACTGGAAAAAGACGGTGATGAATTTGTCATTCACCGGCCCGGCTTCGAGGAATTGCAATCACTCGCCATCAGCGACCTCGCTGCGGAACATGGCGGTGAGACCATAGCGGTATCGGCCGACGCTACAAAAATCCGTCAGCATGAACGGCCTTGGGACACCGCTCAAAAGAGCCATTGGTTCTGGGATGAAATGCGCAAGGAAAGCGGAGCATTCAAGCAGGTGGCCGGTGCGGCTCTGTTCATCAACCTATTAGGTTTTGCACTGCCTCTATTCACTATGAATGTTTATGATCGGGTCATCCCGAACAAGGCTGCGGCCACCCTTTGGGTGCTAGCCATTGGTGTGTTTCTGGCGTTCATGCTGGAATACGGCATGCGCCTGGCCAGGGCGCGGCTCATTGATGAAACCGGCCGCAAACTGGATGCCAAGCTTTCCCAAAAATTGTTCGAGAAGGTTGTCAATATCCCTCTGGGCAGCCGCTCCGGCAGCACTGGTGCGATGGTGCGACGGGTATCAGAATATGAAATTGTCCGCGACTTTTTCGCCTCGACGACGATTGTTCTGATCATAGACATGCTGTTTCTGGTGATATTTGTCGCTCTGATTGCGGTGATTGCCGGATGGCTTGCGCTGGTGCCGGTCGTGATGATCATCATTATGCTGGTTGCAGGTTATGTCCTGCAAAAGAAAATGGGAGTTGCGGCTTTCGAGGCGCAGGCAGATTCCAGCCTGCAGCATTCGATGCTGGTAGAATCCATCGCTGGCATCGAAACACTGAAGGCCTGCGGCGCCGAAGGTCGGATGCTTTCCCGCTGGAGAAAATACGCGCAGATGAGTGCCGACACGCAGGAAAAAATGCGGCGACTTGGCGCTGTCGCGATCAATCTGGCATCCCTTTGTCAACAGACCACCAGTATCAGCCTGATTATCGGCGGATTTTATCTGTTCAACGCCGGCATCATTTCCATGGGTGCGATCATCGCGATCGTCATGCTCGCGGGACGCTCGTTGAGCCCGGTCGGCCAACTGGCATTTCTGATGACGCGCGGCCGCCAGGCATTTTTGACTCTCGACAGCATCCAGACAATGACAGAGCAGGTCGATGAACGCGGTCTGGGTAGTCGCTCGATCACTCCCGAGGTCAGCGCCGGCAAGATTGTTTTTGACGACGTCAGCTTTGCCTATCCTGAAGCCGACACTGAATCTCTGTCCAGTCTGAACGTAACGTTCAAGCCGGGCGAAAGGGTCGCTGTCATTGGCCGGGTTGCGTCGGGAAAGTCGACTTTGGGACGGTTGATCTGTGGACTTTACCCGCCAGCTTCCGGTGCAATAATGGTCGACGGCCTGGACAGTCGGCAATATCCACCGCGTGTATTGCGTTCGGTTTTCCGTTATGTCGGACAGGATTCCGAACTTTTCAGCGGCTCCATCAAGGAAAACCTGACACTGGGTGTCGCCAAAAGCGATCCGGAACATATGATGGCAGTCTTGCGAAAATCTGGCGCTGACCAGTTCCTTGCCCGTGATGCCGTCGGCTTTGACCGGCTGGCCGGAGAACGCGGTGCCCGCTTATCCGGCGGCCAGCGTAGCTTCCTTGTACTCGCGCGCGCATTGATGAGTCCGTTCAAGCTCCTGTATCTTGACGAACCCACCGGGGCGATGGACGTGCAGACCGAACGCCAGTTCATCGACCACCTGAAGAGTGCACTAGAACCCGACCAGACATTGGTGATATCCACTCACCGGCAGGCGATTTTATCGATAGTCGACCGGATCATTGTGATGGATCAGGGGCGGATAGTAGCGGACGGACCCCGTGATGAAATATTGTCGCGTGTCGGCAATGGCGAGAAACTTCCATGATCCACGAACCGAAATTTGAGGCGGCAGAACCGCTGAGAAAAGCGCTTGATGCCGTGGACACCAATGAAGGCCGAAGTACCTGGTCTTTTCACGTCTTTCTCGCCATTTTTCTGGCAATAGCTGCAGTCACATGGGCCAGCTATGACCGGTGGAGTGGACCGGTCATGAATTGGCTGGATACCGATAGCGCGAATGCGTCCCCTGCGAACAAACGATCGGTGCAGCGCACGGCCGAGCAGCAAATGTTGATTGATGTCACCCAAGGCGAACCCGCAGAGACCATTGTAACTGGTGAAAACGCGCTGGCTGTCAACGCGGCTCTGCCATTTTCTGGTCAACCCGTTTCTGCCGCCAGGCCCTTTCGGCTGGCGGCCACAACGGCAGTCAATGCGCAGCACGCACAAACGTGCCTGACGCAGGCTATCTATTATGAAGCGGGATTTGAACCACTGGCCGGCAAGCAGGCCGTCGCCCAAGTGGTGCTGAACCGGGTGAAACATCCTGCTTTTCCCTCCTCTGTTTGCGGCGTTGTCTATCAAGGCCATCTGGCTCGCGTCTGTCAGTTCAGTTTCACCTGCGATGGTGCTCTATTTCGCAAGCCGCAAAAAGCGGCTTGGACGGCGTCACAATCTGTCGCAGCTGCGGCGCTTGCCGGCTATGTTGAGCCTAGCGTGGGAACCGCAACCCACTATCATGCAGACTATGTTTCGCCATATTGGGCACCAAAATTGGCGAAGATAAAGAAACTGGGAGCGCATATTTTTTATGCCTGGCCGGGGGGTTGGGGACGGCGCGCCGCTTTTACCAGCCGATATACAGGAAGCGAATATCTACCGTCGCTTGAAATGATCCGAAAACCCGCAGAACCATTCCAAGAACCCGATGCTGTGAACTTCGCAAAAAACGGCCTGTCGGTTCCGCCAGCCGTAACCGACCGTCATGCCGAAACCGACGTCGGCGGCCGGCTGGATGTCAACAAGGGCTGGACGCTGCGCATACCAAAGCCATCCGAGACCAGAGAAAGTTTTGCGAAACTGAGGGATAATCAGCACGCGCCCTCCCCGGCCGGGCGGACCGTTTCTGAAGGAGGCGGCCTGTGAAGAATCTACTCTCCTCTCTAGGCCGGTTGAACGGCAGCCAGCGTATCCTTCTGATCGGTGTAGCAGGCATGTTTCTGTTCCTCGTCTGGGCCAGCCTTGCTCAGGTCGACGAAGTTACCCACGGTCAGGGGCGCGTCATACCATCGAGCAAGGTTCAGGTAATACAGGCTAGCGACCCTTCCACCGTTTCCGACATTCTCGTTCGATCGGGTGAACAGGTCAAAAAGGGCCAGTTGCTGGCACGGCTGGACGATACGGATTCATCGTCGGCGCTAGGTCAGATCGAAGCCGAAAACAGATCCTTGTCAGCCCGCGCTGCGCGACTGGGCCGAGAGGGAAGTGGCGCCGGGGCCGATTGTCCACCTGGTGCACCCTGTGCGGAGGAGGCAGTCCTACAACGCGCACGGGGGGCGGCATTACGTTCGAGGCTGTCTGGATTGTCAGCAGCAATCGAACAACGAAGACGGGATCAGAGCGAGGCCCAGGCAACAGTCGCCAGTCTTCAGAGCAGCGTAGCTTTGGCCCGCGAGCAGGTAGCAATGTTGCAACCGCTGGCCGCAAAATCGATCATTCCGCAAACCGAACTGATGACCGCACAACGGGAACTGGTTGATTTGCAGGGTCGCTTGGCTGCAGCGCGACAGGGCGTGGCACGAGCCGCTGCATCTGTGCGTGAGGCACAAGCCCAGCTTTCAGAGGCTAATCTGCAATTCCGGCAGGAAGCCTTAAGCGAGCGCAGTCAGGTCGCTGCAAAAATTGCGGTAAATCAGGAGTCGATTCGCGGGGCCAAGGGCCGATTGGATCGCTCGGAAATCCGTTCTCCGGTTGATGGTATCGTCAATGATGTGCAGATAACCACCATTGGCGGCTTCGTCGGCCCCGGGGAAAAAATTATGCAGGTGGTTCCGATCGGCGACAAATTACTGATCGAAGCCCGCGTCAGACCTAGCGATATTGCCTTTATCCGAGTCAACGACCGTGCCAATGTTAAGGTTACAGCCTATGATTTCTCGATCTACGGTGGCTTGCAAGGCAATGTCGTGCAGGTGTCAGCGGATAGTATTTACGACGAAGTAAAGCAGGAAGCCTATTTTACCGTTATCGTCGAGACCGATCAGGCTTGGTTACAGGCAGCCGGGAAAAAATTGCCTATAACGCCAGGCATGATTTGCGATGTCGAAATTTTGACCGGGCGGAAAAGCATATTGAGCTATTTGCTCAAGCCGGTCTTGCGAGCGCGATCACAGGCACTAACTGAGAGATAGCTCCGGATTACCGACCCAGTTCGAGTGATGCCATTTGAGTGTTGATCGGTTTGGCGGGATAACCGTGCAGCCATTTCCCGTTTGAACTGAAACTCATGATCGGTCGATAATCACGGACATCTTCAGCGTGTAAAATTCGGTCTGTCTCATTATCCAGTACCAACATGTCATTCCCCACGCGCACGACCAGCAGAGCATGATCCGCCCGGCGGACTAGGTCTTTGGCAATGACCAAAAACATATCAGATGATAGGATCCCGCTTGCCTTCAGAAGTTCCATTTTCGCGATCGCATAATCTTCGCAATCGCCGCGTCCGGATTTAAGCGTTCTTCCAACGCTCGCCCAATAGTCTGCTTTCCCATAAAGCTTGTAATCGTCAACATATCGAACATTGGCGTTGACCCAGCGATTGACGACGCGGATGTTATTCTCCTTGTGAATGACCCCGACGATTCCGCCAGCTTGAGCCAGTGCTGTTCTAGCAATATTTATTTCTTGGACGTTATGCGCATGTTTCCATTTTTGATCCATCGGCGTTCGGCTGATTTTCAGCGCCAAGGACCCAAAAATATCGGGCTTTCCATTGTAGTGGGTTTTTGCCGATTGTTCGATGTTGCGCGCCGTTAGCGGTGTGGATTCGGGACTGCTTAGAATATCCCTACCGGCAAACACTGGGGCGATCATCTGCGGTTCTGGTTGTGACAATATTGGTTGTGAAGAAAATGCTATCTTCGTGACTAGGGGAGAACCTGCAAGCCACTGCTTCTTGCCCAAATTGGCCAACGCCTGCCTAACTAGTTCCTGGTTCATTATAGGTGCAGTTTCGGGGCTACTTTGAACAGCCGCACCGACAAACATTGGGGCGACCATCTGTGGTTCTGGCTGTGGCAAGATTGGTTGTGTAGCTAACGCCAGTTTCGTAATTGTCGCAGGAAATTCAACCAACTGCGTCTTGCTGAAATTTACCGGTTCCTTCGTAACCGGTTCGTGGTTCACGAAAACAGAAGAAATTTGCGCGGATCCATTCGGAACTGCGCCCCCGTCTGGACAACTTGATCTTTCGACTTTCTGCTGTGCGTTCTGCATGGCCTCGAGGGCGCTCATTTGTACGCCCAATATCGCATCGGATTTTCCCGGCGCCGCTATCTCCAAATTCTGACAAAATTCGCTGCTATCAGCACGAAGCTCAGCTTGCCAAACGCCAGCTTGTGCCTGGGATGCGAAAAAGACAGCAGATATCGCTAAAGCTGAGGACCATAAAGGGAGTTTACAAGGCCGGAGTCTGTGCCCGGCTATCGAAAGCGAGGCCATTTGGGCGCTGGAAAGAGGAAGTAACTTGCTCATCCAAAGCGCTATCGCAGACCCAGAATAAGTTACTATTTACGCATGTGGTTAGCGGGTTTTGAAAATTAATGGTTAAAAGTTAGATAATATATGCTTTTCAATAAGTTATAACTCGAAAAATTTTGACAAATCTCCGCCTATTTGGTATATTAAGCAGCTAATTTTTGTGGGTGTAATATCATTATTGAAGGCTCCAAAATCAGGGCCAAATATTGGCTATTGATTATGCTGGTTTCGGCGTCGCCGTCACCTGCATCACAGGCACTAGCGGCGCAAGACATCGAGAAAGATCCGGATGCTGAAATTGCCCGAGGCATAGCTAAGGTAAAAATTCTTAATCTTGGTAAAGTGGCACAAATTGCCTATGATGAGCGCGATATTGTGCCCGCGGTTAAACATTCTGACGCCATTTTTGAAATTGTCGAAAACATGGCGGCTGAAACTGGCAGTGACCGCGCGAAAATATTCACAACCCATGCCGTAGAACTGCACAAAGTGGGATATTTTTTCGCGGCAGAACGCTTATTTTATACGGCTTATCGAATCAACGCTGTCGAGCTTGGGGAACATCACCCCTATACTCTTTCCAGCCTCAACAATTTGGCGTCCAATCTCAACGCGCAAGGCCGGTCTGCGGAGGCCGCCATTCATTATCAAGAGGTGTTGGATTTTCGCACCTTGATCCTCGGCTCGCGGGATCCTCTGACCATTAACAGCCTAGCAAACCTGGGTTACACATATGGCCAGCAGGGGCAATTGACAAAGGCGCGGGAATTGCTGGAGCGGGCGCTGACGCTGAACGAAGAAGTACGCGGCCGCGACGATGTAGAGAATGCCAAATTTATGATTCTGCTGGCTGATGTTCTGGGCAATAAGAAATTCGCCTCGGAATCAGAGGCTTATCTCCGTGTTGCGTTAAAAATACTGAACGCATCTAATGGTCCCTATCACGAAGATACGATGAGCTGCCTGCATCGGCTGGGTACTAATCTTTCGATGCAAAAGAAATATAGCGAGGCCGAGCCCTATTTTTATCATGCCTGGACCCGGCGAGAGATCAAATTAGGCAAAGAAAATGAAGCAACCTTGCGAAGCAAAGAGGGACTGATTGCAAGTCTGAAAAATCAGGGCCTGCAGCAAGAGGTCGCTAAGATACTGGGCGTGTCCGTCGTCAGATAATTTGAGACAGATGCGGACTTCGCTGTTTTCTGAGGGTTTGGCAATCTTTCGCGGTCATCAGCGAATGAAAATATGGTGCCAGAAGATTCATGGCGGCATTTTTCCATAGTTGAACATGTCGCAATATTTATCATATAATTCAAATAGGTACGACAAAATTGGCTGAACATGGCGAAACATAGATTTTCACCGTTTCGCATGTCAAAAGGTGGGCTGTCGGGTAGTCTGCTAGTTCGAGTCCCTATATATTAAAAGGTGGGCTAGGCATTACACCTAAGGCCAAA
>NZ_JBALTF010000080.1:0-9687 GCF_036964675.1 Parasphingorhabdus sp.
GAAGTACGAGTGCGCACCCAAGGCTGTCCTTCGACAGGCTCAGGACGAACGGCACTCCGGGCTCGCGATTCAATCATTTTTCGCTTCAAGTGCGCTGACCAATTTCTCTTTCCACACCGCCGGGCTGCCGACCTGAACGGAGAGCAATTTGGCGCGGCGGTAGAAGAGATGGCAGTCCACTTCCCAGGTGAAGCCCATGCCGCCGTGGGTCTGGATATTTTCCTTGGACGCAAACCAGAAAGCTTCCGATGCCGCGACCCGCGCCGCTGCCGCCGCTTCGGGCAGTTCGGCTGCATCGCTCGACAGCGCCCAGGCGCCATAATAAGCGTTGGAGCGGGCGACTTCATTTTTCACATACATGTCGGCCAGCTTGTGCTTGATCGCCTGATTGCCGCCAATGGCGCGGCCAAAAGCGACCCGTTCCTTGGCATAGGCATTGGCCATTTCCAGACAGCGCGAGGCGCCGCCCAATTGTTCAAAGGCGATCAGCACCGCCGCCCGGTCGTTGATCTGGTCAAGCAGCGCCATGCCATTGCCCGCTTCGCCGAGCAGTTCTGCATCTGCGCCGTCAAAGCTGATCGTGGCATGGCTGCGCGTGGGCTCGAGCGTCTTGATCGGCTTCCGGGAAACGCCGCTCTGGTTCAGGTCGACAATGACGAGACTTGCGCCGCTGCCATCTTTCACCAGCACAATCGCGTGGGTGGCGATATCACCATCGGTCACCGGGATTTTCTTGCCCGTGATGCTGCCGTTCTTCAGCCGCGTGGCAATATTGCCGGCCTTGATCTCGCCCGGCCCTTCGCTGACCGCGATGCAGCCGACCAGGCTGCCGTCGGCCACTTTCGGCAGCAATGCCAGTTTCTGTTCTTCGCTGCCCGCCAGTTTCAGCGCTTCGGCAAAGAAATAGGCGGATGATCCGAATGGCACGGGGGCCAGGACGCGGCCCAGTTCCTCGGCAATCACGCAAAGCTCCAGCATGCCGAGGCCAAGCCCGCCATAGGCTTCGGGAATGGCGGCGCCGAGCCAGCCCATTTCGACGATCTGCTGCCAGACGCCTTCATTGTGGCTCTTGCTGTCATCATCCAGCACTTCGCGGACATGCGCGCTGGTACATTGGGCTGCCAGAAATTTCCGGGCTTCATCGCGGAGAAATTTCTGGTCGTCAGAGAAATCAAAATTCATGGTTCAAACCTCGTCCTGTTTATCATTATCATTCGTCATTGGCCGGCATATTGAGGGCGCCGCGTATCTCGTCATTGTCTGCACCCAAGGTCGGTGGATCGGCATATATATTCGCGGGGCTGGCGGAATAATGGACCGGATGTTTGATCGTCCGATATTTTCCGATTTTCGGGCCTTCGCGTTCCTGCCAGAAGCCGACCTGCTGCAAATGCGGATCGGTCAGCACATCTTCCATTCTATTATAGCGCATTGCCGGAATATTATTCTCATCCAGCAGCGGCAGCCATTCCTCGGTGGTCTTGGTCGCGGCAATTTCCTCGATCAGGGCATAGAGCGCGGTGATATTCTTGGTGCGCTGGGAATAATCGGCAAAGCGCGGTTCATCAAAGACGCCGGGTTTTCCGCCCAGTTCGAAAAACTTCCGCCACTGCGCATCATTATAGGGAACCAGACCGATATAGCCGTCCTTGGTCGGATAGGGTTTGCGATTTTCATTGATCGAGCGTGTGTAGGCAAGCTTGCCATTGCCGGGAATGAAGGTCTCGCCCCACAGATTTTCGACCATGTTGAACCAGGTGAAGGCTTCGAACATCGGCACCTGGACAAATTGTCCCTCGCCGGTCTTTTCCTTGTGGTACATGGCAGCGAGCGTGGCGTTGACCGCGAACAGGCCGATGGTCTTGTCGGCCACCAGCGATGGCATATAGAGCGGACGGCCGCTGTCTCCGCGCATTTCGAACAGGCTGGCAAAGCCGGAAGCGCATTGGATCAGGTCATCATAAGCCTGTCTTTTCTCATATTCGCCGCCCTGACCGAAACCGGCGCAATGGACATAGACGATGCCCGGATTGATCGCCTTGATGCTTTCATAATCAAGCCCCAGCCGTTCCATGCCAGCCAGCCGGACATTGTGGAAAAATACGTCGGCGTGCTTCAGCAGCTCGAGGATGACCGCCTTGTCGTCTTCATCCTTGCCGTTGAGCGTGATCGATTTCTTGTTGCGGTTGAGCGACGTGAAAATCGGGCCGAGGTCGCCGGTCGGATTGTCACCGGCATGGCGCATCATGTCGCCGGCAAATTTGCCCTCGCCATTTTCGATCTTGATCACGTCCGCGCCCATATCGGCGAAATTCAGCGTGGCAAAGGGGCCGAGCACCACGGTCGACATATCGACGATCTTCAATCCCTTGAGTGGACCGGTCGGTTCCGTTTCCCATTTCAGCTCTGGCCATCCGCTCATTCACTAGTCCTCAAATTATTAGGTGCATTGATTACCCCGTCTGTTATCATGTTTAATCGATTGATGAACTGTTTATTTTGAGGGAATTACCATTGGCTTTGGCAGACAAGAAAGCGCCGGTCCTGATCGGCGTTGGTGAAACAAGTGGCCGGAAACTGAAGCAATCGCAGGGGCTGGAATGGCCCTCGACCGTCGATCTTGCGTCGGCAGCGATCAAGGCAGCGCTGGCTGACAGCGGCGCGGCGGAGAAACTGGCGGCGTCGATTGACTGCCTGCTCTCGATCCGTCTGTTTCACGACAGCGGCCTGCCGCATGACTTTGGTTCGCCGGAAAATCATCCCGAAGCGGTGGCCACCGCATCCGGCCTCAATCCGGCAACTTTGCTCTATGGCGATGTCGGTGGCCAGAGCCCGCAGAAACATCTCAACAAGCTCGCCTGCCAGGTCCACGCCGGCGAATATAAGGCGGTGATTCTCTCCAGCGCGGAGAATGTCGGCACGGTCAAGCGCGCCCGGCGGAGCGGCCACGAGCTGAACTGGAACCAGCCGGCGACCCGCGCAATGACTGACCTGAAAACCGACGAAGACAAGATGCTCACCGCCTATGAATGGCGGCAGGGGATCATCAGCATGCCGATGGCCTACGGGATTGTCGAAAATGCCCGGCGCGCGCGGCTCGGCATGGATCGGGACAGCTATGCGCAGAGCATGGCCGAATTGTGGGAGGCCTTTGCCGGCGTGTCGCTGACGCGCGAGCATGCGCAATTTGCGCGGCAATGGACGGCAGAGGAATTGCTCGCCGATGACCATGGCAATTACCGGCTCAACGATCCCTATCGCCGCTGGATGGTGGCGCAGGATGCGGTCGAACTGGGCGCGGCGGTGATCCTGACCACCGCTGGCCATGCCGCAGAGCTGGGCATTGCCGAAGACAAGATGATCTATCTGCACAGCGGGTCCGACGCGAGCGTCCCGTTGATGAGCCTGCAGGATGATCTGTCGATTTCGCCGGCGATGCAGGTCGCCTTTCCCAAGGCGATGGATCTTGCGGAGATTGAAGCGAAAGATCTCGGGCCGATTGATATTTACAGCTGCTTCCCGGTGGCAGTGTCGCTGGCGATGGACGCGCTCGGTTCGCCGGACCGGTCGCTGGCTTCCTATACGCTGACCGGCGGGCTCAGCTTCTTTGGCGGCCCCGGCAACAGCTATAGCGCCCACGGCATGGTCGCGCTGGTCGAGGCGTTGCGCAAGGATGGCGGCAAGCCGGGGATGATTTCCGCCAATGGCGGGGTGATCAACAAGGAATCGGTCGGCATCTACGCGGCGCAACCCGTCGCTGGCGGCTGGTCCCCCGACCGGATCGCGGCACCGGTCCGCATCCCCAAGCCGGACCATGTCAAAGCCGACCATTATTTCAACGGCAAGGCGGTGATAAAAAGCTATGCCATGCCTTATGGCAAGGCCAGCCGCGGTGCGGCCAGTGTCTGGCTGCAAGACGAGCAGGGCCTGCCCGCCATCGGCATATTGCCAGATGCCCCGGAAGACACGGATCTGATCGGTCTTGCGGTGGATGTGATCACCGAGGACGACCGCAATATCGCGACGCTTAGCGGATAGTCTGCATATCCAGCAATTCGACTTTCGGGGTCCAATAGCAGTCGCGGCAGGGTTCGGTTTTGGCGAGATCGGTCGACAGATATTTGCTGTTGCTGTCGGCGAAGATTGTCGCGACTGCCTTGCGGGTAACGTCGGCGGCCACCGGCTGCTGCAGCGCGACGCGGATCGCGGCGACCAGATTGATGCCGCTGGAAATGCCGACGCCCAGGCCAAATTCCTGATTGAGCTTCTGCGCCATCAGGATCGCGTCGCCGTCGTTGACGCCGATCACCCCGTCCAGTTCGGACAGGTTGAGGATCGCCGGGATGAATTCATCCGACAGGCCCTGCACCCGGTGCTGGCCGCATTTGTGGCCGACCGACAGGGTCGGCGATTCGAGTGGTTCGACCGGATGGACGGCGATGCTCTCGTCGCGGCCCTTGAGATAGCGTCCCATGCCCATCACCGTGCCGCCGGTACCGACACCGGCGACGAAGCCGCCGAGCGTGCCGCCGTCTGAGGCAACCTGCTGCCACAATTCAGGCCCGGTGCCTTCGGCATGTTCGTCGGCATTGACCGGGTTGGAAAATTGGCGCGGCATATAAGCGCCCTGCGCGCCCAGTTCCTCGGCAGCGGCGAGGCAGCCGAGAAAGCCGCCTTCCTCCCGCGAGACCAAGCGCACATCAGCACCATAGATGGCGAGCATCGCCCGCCGTTCGGCGCTGACCCAGTCGGGCATGAAAATGGTAACGGGGTGACCGAGGGCGCAGCCAATCGCAGCAAAGGAAATGCCGCTATTGCCGCTGGTCGCCTCGACAATTGTCTGGCCGGGCAGCAGATCGCCGCGCCGCATCGCATCCTGCAGGATCGCCAGCGCCATCCGGTCCTTGATGCTGCCGGACAGGTTGAACATTTCTGCCTTGGCATAGACGGTGACATCCTGCCCTTCGCAGCGCGCCAGAATCTTGATCATCGGCGTATTGCCGATCAGAGCCGAAAGCGACTGCAGCTTGTCTTCGCGCGCCCGGCCTACAAAATCCAGCATCATATCTTCCCCTGTGATCATCTGGCTTCACATATGAAGCCAGTCGGGCGGGAAATCCTTGTCAATATTTGGTGTCATTGCACGAATAACGTGATAATAATCTGAATATGAGCAAAGAAACCAAAAATATTGATGATAATGACCGCAATATCCTGAAAGCCTTGCAACGCGATGCCAGCCTGTCGCTGGAGAATCTCGCGGCGCAGCTCAGCCTTTCGACCAATGCCTGCTGGCGGCGAATCAAGCGGATGGAGGCGGACGGGATCATCGCCCGCCGGGTGGCGATTGTCGATCCGGAGGCGGTCGGTTTCGGCATGACTGTCTTCGTCGCCGTGCGGACCAATGACCATAGCGACCAATGGCTGGAAAAATTCGCCGCCGCTGCCTCGGCGGTCGAGGAAGTGGTCGAGCTCTACCGGATGGCCGGCGAGGTCGACTATCTGCTCAAGCTGTTGGTCCGCGATGTCGCCGATTATGACCGGGTCTACAAGAAACTGATCAAGGCGGTGCCGCTGTCCGATGTCTCGGCGAGCTTCGCGATGGAGCGGATTAAATATGAGACGGCGGTGCCGGTTTGAGGGGGTTTCGCAACGTCACCGTAACTTGATGCGGATGAGGAATTTCAATTCTTCCCAAAGCCTTGAGACTATGCGATCCCTTCACCATCATGCGCATCGCAACATTAAATGTTCAAAACCTCAGGCTCCAGAGCATTGATGGCCGCAATTATCTCCACGGTGCCTGGGACTCCGACGATCCGGAGGAGGAGCGTCTGGATCCGATCGATCGCAGGTTGACCGCTGAACTTTTGAAGGCCCTCGATGCCGATGTTGTGGCTTTGCAAGAGGTTTTCGATCTCGAAACCCTTGAATATTTCCACCAGAACTACTTGTTACCGGCGGGAGCGGCCCCCTATCCGCATCTTATTTGCTTGCCCGGAAACGACGGTCGCGGCCTTGATGTCGCTTTGCTTTCTCGCCACCCCGTTGATGCGATCCAAAGCCATGCATCGCTTACTTTGACAGAGTTGGGAATCGATCCACCTCCGGCCGTCGATCCAGATTTCCCCGTGTTCCGGCGGGACTGCCTGATGGTCACGATCGGGCCGCTCACACTCTTTGTCTGCCACTTTAAATCGACCTATCCGGATGCAGACACGGCCTGGACCACACGCCGACTGGAAGCCCTTGCAACCCGCCGACTGATCGAACGTCATTTTCAGGATCCCGCGCAAAATCTATGGCTCATCACTGGCGATCTGAATGAGCCCAATGACTTGGTGGCAGGCCACCCGCGCGCCATTGCACCGCTCGAAACTGGCTTTTCAATCGATCTGATGAAACGTCTGCCAGAGAAGGAACGATGGACCTATTTTGATCCGCATTCCGGACTGTACCATTGCCCTGACGCGATGTTGGCATCCCCGGCGCTCGCTGAGCAGTGGCCGAATGCCGAACCGGTTGTGGTGCGCAAGGGCCTGGGCGAGGAAACTTCGCGCTTTCATGGGACCCGGTTCGCTGGTGTGGGCAAGCACAGGCCACACGCCAGCGATCATGCTGCCGTAGTCATCGATTTTGCGGGACTTTGATTGGGCATTTTGAGGCCCCAATCCGCCGAGGTGGACTATCTGCTCAACCTGCTGGTGCGCGATGTTGCCGACTATGACCGGATGTACACGAAACGGATCAAGGCGGTGCCGCTGTCCGATGTGTCGGCGAGCTTCGCGATGGAGCGGATCAGATATGAAACACCGGCCCAGCGGTTCGGTGCCTGTGTTGCGTCGACCGGTTGAAATCACCGCGCAAAAGCGAATACTGGAAATTTGACGCTTTCTAGTTTCCGATCGCGGTTTCGATCCAGCGGTGTACGTCGGGAATTCGCCGTTTCAATTCTGGCAAATCATTGATGCACAAGAATTTTATATTGTCCCAATCGGTGTCGCCCGGGACGCCATTGATCTGTTGCGTGATCCATTGGTCCGGTTCATTGGCGGCGACGTGGATATAGTCGCGGGGTTCGTGAATGCGGCCATGGCCGTTTCTGATACAATGATGATTGTGCAGGCTCTGCGGTAAAAATTGGGCGATGTCGCGAAACCGGAATGAGCTGTTGTGGACGAACTGATCATGATTTTCGGCAAATAACTTGGCCATGATGGAACGCTGCATCGGGTGGACGACATGGGCGCTGGCAAACATATGGTCGCTGCCAAACCCCATGATATTGGCTGCTTCAATCTGATTATAATGATTGAGTAATGCCGCATCACGCTGACTGTTCCCGCAATCAGGCAGATGAGAAAAATCAACCCACTGGCCGCGCATCACTGGCCCCGTTGCGGTAAAAAAATCGGAAAAATTCACGGGCGAGGTTAAAAATACATCGTCATTAAAATAGATGAAATGCTCGGACAGGTCCGGAATCCGCCACAGGAAGGTTTCGATGGAGAGCGAATTGAAAGTCGGCAGGACTTCTTCATAATCAGTGAAAATCTCGTGATGGTCGATCGTGCTGATCTTTGTGCTAAATTCTGGGGTCAGTCCGGAAAATATGGGGATCTGGCCATCGGTCACGATCCATATCCGGCGCACATCCGGCGCATTATTGGCAATAGACCGCAGGCAATAGTTGAGCTCGTCACTGCATAGCCAGCGGTGCGGATTAATTCCGTTATCGTGCAGCGGTGATAGCGCGTCGCTAAGATAACGGTCGCGTTTGGACTTCAATGCCGGATCGGCTCCATCCACCCAGGTGATGACAATGTCAGTGTTAAACATGGTCCACCCGCACGCGGATATTGAGCGGAGTTTCGGCCAATCGGGGGACATGGTCATTTTTCCGCAAATCGCGTTTGCACCCAATAATCCGGGTCTGTTGTTTCATCATTTGGATTTGCTCTTGGACGAACGCCGGCAACGCTCGGAACAATATTTCACATCATCCCAAACGGCCTTCCATTTTTTGCGCCAAGCGAACGGGCGTTCGCATATCGGGCACATTTTCTGTGGCAGGTCAGACTTTTTCATCATGCTCCAGTGCTTCAAGGTGACATATTGGGGATCATTGCTTCCTGATAATCGCCTGCGATCAATCGGAACGTCATGTCAGCGCGTTCATCCGGGCCGCATGTTTGGTTGTACGTCCCGAAACACGTTTGCGCCACAATCGAAAGCTTGAAGGTTTCAAGGTCTTGCGCATCACCTTGATCACATTTTTTTCGGCTAAGCCGGTCTGTCCCTCGATCATCTCGAAAGACGTCTTGTCGTCCCAGGCAAGGGCGATCAATTCTGAAATTTTGTCATCATCCATTTCGGCGATATGGCGCAGTTTTTGGCAAACACCAGCGTTATTGTGCTTAAGAGCTTAAGCTAGCTGGCCCTGATGCATATTGTGCCATTCGCGTAGGGATAAGAATACCGGTGGTAAGCCGTCATCTCATCGGTGGATGATGACTGGAGCTAGCCAGACGCTATTGGTCTCGTTCCCCATCAAACCGCTACAACATCTTGCCGGATCGCCCCAAAGATCGAATGACCATCCGCATCCAGCATCTGGATTTTCACCGTATCGCCAGCGCTCATAAACGGCGTCTTGGGCGCGCCGTCGTTGATCGTTTCGATCATCCGGATTTCGGCGATGCAGCTATAGCCGAGGCCGCCTTCGCTGACTGGCTTGCCGGGATCGCCGTCGGGGCCCTGGTTGGACACGGTGCCGGAACCGATGATCGTGCCGGCGCATAAAGGCCGGGTCTTGGCGGCATGGGCGACCAGATCGGCGAGACTGAAGGTCGCGTCCTTGCCGGCATTGGCGCGGCCGAAGGGCTCGCGGTTATAGTCGACCTGCAGAGGCAGATGGATAACCGAGCCTTGCCATGCATCGCCCAATTCGTCGGGGGTGACGCAGACCGGGGAGAAAGCGCTCGGCGGTTTCGACTGGAAAAAGCCGAAGCCCTTGGCCAGTTCGCCGGGGATCAGGCCGCGCAGGGACACATCGTTGCACAGCATGACCAGCTTGATATGGTCGGCGGCTTCGTCGGTGCTGACGCCGGGAGGCACATCGTCGGTGATGACCGCGATTTCGCCTTCCATGTCGCAGCCCCATTCGGGATCGCCGAGCGGGATATCGTCGCGCGGGCCGAGGAAGGCGTCCGAGCCGCCCTGATACATCAAAGGATCGCTGTAGAAACTCTCCGGCACTTCCGCGCCGCGCGCCTTGCGGACCAGTTCGACATGATTGATATAGGCGCTGCCGTCGGCCCATTGATAGGCGCGGGGCAGGGGGGATTCGGCCAGCCGCTCGTGAAAGCGCTCGCAGGGCACGGTCTCATGTTCGACGTCGCGGTAGAGCGCTTCCAGCTTCGGCGCGCATTGCTCCCAGTCGTCAAGCGCCGCCTGCAGGGTCGGGGCAATATTGCTCGCTTCACAGCAGCGGGTCAGATCTTTCGAGACCACGACAAGCCGGCCATCACGGGTATCATTTTTCAGGGTAGCGAGTTTCATGTGCGTTCCTTCATCATGCTCCGTTCCCCTGCGAAGGCGGGGGCCCATCTCCGACCATTGCCTCTAGCCGAAACTTCAGGAGATGGACTCCTGCCTACGCAGGAGCACAGCATTGTTCAATGCGAA
>NZ_JBALTF010000081.1:0-9544 GCF_036964675.1 Parasphingorhabdus sp.
CCCGGCTTGCGGGGCAGCGGGGTCGAGGGGATCGTGTCGAGACCTTCGATCCGGACGATTTCCTCGACAATATCCTGCCAGCCGGAAACATCACGCCGCCAGGTCGGAACGGTGATGGTCCAGTCATCGGCAATGGCAAAGCCCAGCGCTTCGAGAATGGCCTTCTGGCGATCCGGAGCGACGTCCAGTCCGCCTAGCGCCAGACATTGAGTTGGGGCATAAGATATGCTGCGTTGCTCGGTAGGTGGCGTTCCGGCCCGAGTGACCTCGCTGGCGGTACCGCCGCACAGATCGAGCACCAGTGCCGTTGCCAAATCCAGACCGTCATCGAGAAACGCCGGATCGACACCGCGCTCGAACCGCTGGCGCGCGTCGCTGGTCAGCATCAGCTTCTGACCGGTCCTGGCAATATTTTCGGGCGTGAAATAGGCGCATTCGATCAGCACCTCGGTCGTCGCTTGGTCAGAGCCGGTGTTAGCGCCGCCCATGACGCCGCCGATATCATGCGCGCCATTGTCGTCGGCAATCACGGTCATGATTTCGTCGAGCACATATTCATTGTCGTTGAGCGCCAGAACCGTCTCGCCCGGCTTCGCCTTGCGTGCAACCAGGCCGCCAGCAAGTTTGTTGGCGTCATAGACATGCAAGGGGCGCCCATGATCGAGCATCACATAATTGGTGATATCGACCAGGGTGTTGATCGGTTTCTGACCGGCCGATTTCAGCCTGGCCTGCATCCAGGCCGGCGACGCGCCATTGCTCACACCGCTGACGGTGCAAGCGTAGAAAGCGGGGCAACCTTCGGGATCATCGGTGCGCACATCGGGGCCGTTGCCGTTGCGGGCGATGGTGGCAATGTCCAACGGTTTCAGCGTGCCGATACCGGCAGCCGCCAGATCGCGCGCAATGCCGCGCACGCCCATGCAATCCTGACGATTGGGGGTGATGGCGACATCGATGACCGGATCATCCAGCTGCGCATAATCCGCATAGCTGGTGCCAACTTCACTGGCCGCACTTTCCGGCAATTCGATGATGCCATCATGGTCATCACCCAGTTCCAGCTCGCGATAGCTGCACATCATGCCGAAGCTCTCGACTTCGCGGATTTTCGCGGGTTTCAGCGTGAAATCGCTACCCGGAATATAGGTGCCCGGAGGCCCGAACACGCCGATCATCCCGGCTTTCGCATTGGGCGCACCACAAACCACCTGCCACGGTTCCGCGGCACCATCGTCAACTTTAAGCAATTGCAACTTGTCGGCATTCGGATGCGGTCCGGCTTCGATGACCTTGGCCACACGAAAGGGTTTCAGCGCATCGGCAGGGTTTTCCACCCCTTCCAGCTCCAGACCGATATCGGTCAGCTTGTCGGTAATTTCGGTCAGGCTTGCATCGGTATCGAGATGGGCCTTGAGCCAGCTTAGGGAAAATTTCATGCGCCGACTCCTCCGCTCAATGTGGGCACATCGAGCGCATCAAAACCATAATGATCGGCCCAGCGCAAATCGCCGTCGAAGAAAGCGCGCAGATCGTCCATGCCATATTTCAGCATCGCCAGCCGGTCGATGCCGCAGCCAAAGGCGAAACCCTGCCAGACATCGGGATCGAGTCCGCAATTTCGGATGACATTGGGGTGAACCATGCCGCTGCCCAATATTTCCATCCAGCCACCATTGTCTCCGCGCGGGTCTCCGCCGATGATCCGGCGGCCTTTTTCAACCGAGAAGCCGACATCGACTTCGGCGCTGGGTTCGGTGAACGGAAAATAGCTTGGGCGCAGGCGCAATTCGATATCGTCGCGCTCGAAAAAGGCGCGGATGAAGGTCTCCAGCGTCCATTTCAGATGGCCCATGTGAATGTTCTTGTCGATCACCAGACCCTCGACCTGATGAAACATCGGCGTATGGGTGGCATCGCTGTCGCTGCGATAGGTGCGGCCGGGGGCAATGAGGTAAATCGGTTCGCCGGCCCCGTCTGTCTGTTTGGCAACATCCATCATCGTGCGGATCTGCACGGGTGATGTGTGGGTGCGCAGCAATTTCGGCATGCCGCTGTCATCGGTCTGCGGGAAATAGAATGTGTCGTGCATCGCGCGGGCAGGGTGAGTCTCGGGAATGTTGAGCGCGGTGAAATTATGCCAGTCATCCTCGATTTCCGGACCGGTAGCGACCGAGAAACCAAGGTCCGCGAATATCTCAGCCAGTTCGTCCATCACCTGGCTAACCGGATGGATGCTGCCTTTTGGAGCGGCGGGCGCAGGCAAGGTCAGATCAAGCTTTTCAGTGGCCAGCTTCGCATCCAGAACCGCGGTTTCCATCGCCTGCTTGCGGGTCGCCAGCGCATCGGCGACGGCTTGCCGTGTGCCGTTGATCTTCGGGCCCTGTTCCTGCCGCTCTTCCGGCGTCATTTGCCCCAGGGTTTTCAGCAGCAGTGAAATCTCGCCCTTCTTGCCAAGCGCAGCCAGGCGGATAGCCTCCAGCGCGTCGCCATCGGTCGCAGCGTCAATCTGCTCGAGATATTTGTCCCTGATCGCCTCGATGTCGCTCATCATTCTGTCCTGTTTTTCTCGTTGCCCGTCTAGCAAGCCTTGCTCAAAACCCAATAAAAAAGCGCCGCGAGATTGCTCTCCGGCGCTTTTTTGAATTTCTGATTATGCTTCAAGCTTTCGCTAGAGCATCCTGCGCCTGTTTGATGATGCCGCTAAACACAGCGGGTTCATTCATCGCCAGATCAGCCATGACTTTACGGTCCAGTTCAATGCCGGCCAGCTTGGTGCCATGGATGAATACGCCGTAGGTCAGGCCTTCTGCGCGAACCGCTGCGTTGATCCGCTGAATCCAGAGAGCACGGAAAGCCCGCTTTTTGACTTTGCGATCGCGATACGCATATTGACCGGCTTTTTCGACAGCCTGCCGCGCGATGCGGATGGTATTCTTGCGACGGCCATAATAGCCCTTCGCCTGTACCAATAATCTTTTATGTTTTGTACGAGTGGTCGTACCCCGTTTGACACGTGCCATATTCTATATCCTGTAAATCTGTGAAATTGGAAGCGCGAGCCGTTAAAGCCCGTATGGCGCCCATTTCTTGATTGTTTTTGCATCGGCATCGCAACATTTCTTGGTGCCGCGATTTTGACGGATATATTTGCTGTTATGGCTCATCAAACGGTGGCGTTTGCCGGCTACGCCGTGCGTTACCTTGCCGGTCGCGGTGATCTTGAAGCGTTTCTTCACACCACTTTTGGTCTTCAACTTGGGCATTTTGGTCTCCTTTAGAAGTTACCGTTACGGACACTTGTGGCAGCCCAACACTGGCCAGAGCGTCACATCGGAAGGGCGGCATTAGCTGGATTCGCTTGAAATGCAAGTTTTATTGCGTCGGAAATACAGTCAATGATGGCAAGCAAGCGCCTCCAGCACATCATCCACCCGCGCCTGATCGCCGATTGCCAGCACATGGCCGTCTGATTCGGCGTGCAGCGGTTCGCCATTCCAGTCGCACATCATGCCACCGGCACCCTCGATGATCGGGGCGAGGGCGGCAAAGTCATGCAGTTTCAGGCCTGCTTCGCAGACGACATCGACATGGCCGCTGGCGACCAGGCCGTAATTATAGCAGTCGCCGCCATAGATCATCTTGCGCGGCGCGACCTTGCTGGCCAGACCCATGAAATGCTCGGCATCATGTTCGTCGAACAGATGCGGTGAGGTGGTGGCGAGGACAGCGTCCTTGAGTTCGCGGCAGCGCACGGATTTTGCCGGCTTGCCATTGAATGTTGTCGGGCGACCGATAACCCCGATCCAGCGTTCTCTGGCAATCGGCTGGTCGATGATCCCGATCAACGGAAAACCTTCCTGCATCAGCGCGATCAGGGTACCGAAAATCGGCCGGCCAGCTATGAAGCTGGTGGTGCCGTCGATCGGGTCGAGCACCCATTGGCGCGACGCACCTTCGTTGCGGGGCCCATATTCCTCACCGATGATGCCATCATCAGGCCGTTCGACTTCTATGATGGCCCGCATCGCCGCCTCCGCCGCGCGGTCCGCCTCGGTTACCGGCGAGGAGTCTTCTTTGGTTTCCTGATCAAATTTGGCGCGGAAAAACGGGCGAATGGCCTCGCCTGCGGCTTCGGCGAGTTTTTGCGCGAGATCGATATCTTTTGGGGTCATCGCTCGTCCATCGCGGAAGGAGTTGGTCGCCAGGCCCATAGGTACAGGAGAAGACCGGTGATGATGAATAGCGCAAAGCCGGACAGCACCCAGGCATTGGCATACCAATAGTCACCCCAAGAAAATTCGCCGGACATGATCTTTTTCCAGCCATTGAAATGCTGAATCCCGGAGACAATCAGACCCAGCACCGCAAGAGACGATGCTATCCACCGGTTGAGCCAGTGCAGAGGATTGGCGAGCAGCAGCAAGCCGAGCAGTCCGATGACCGTTCTCTGGACACGGCAATAAGGACAGACATAGACCCAGTCCGCCCATTCGGTGAACCATGCGAATAGCGAGATGAAAATCGCCAATATTGCGATATGGATACGATATTTCAGCAGCAGTTCAAAACCTGGCATCGCTTTCTCCCGAAATCAAAACTTGCTGTCGTGACTAGTCCCACAGGCTGCTCACTGAGCTTTCGTCCGCGATCCGCTTGATCGCTTCGCCCAACAAGGGTGCAATCGGAAGTACGCGAATCTTGTCGGAATCGAGCGCTGATTGCGGCGCCTGAATAGTGTCGGTGATGATCAGCTTGCGTAGCTGAGAGGCGTTGACCCGTTCGACCGCTTTGCCTGACAATACGCCATGCGTAATATAGGCCACGACGTCAGTAGCACCGGCTTCTTTCAGGGCTTCCGCCGCGTTGCACAAGGTGCCGGCGCTGTCGGCAATATCGTCAATCATGATGCAGAACCGGCCTTTGACATCACCGATTATGTTCATCACTTCCGAAACGCCGGCCTGCTCGCGGCGTTTGTCGACGATCGCGAGTGGCGCGTTGTCTAGCCGCTTTGCCAATGCCCGTGCGCGAACCACGCCGCCGACATCGGGAGAGACGACCATGATATCCTTGTCGCTATGACGCTTGATGATATCTTCGCTGATCACCGGGGCGCCGAAGAGATTGTCTGTCGGGATATCGAAAAAGCCCTGAATCTGACCGGCATGAAGATCCACCGTCAACACTCGGTCAGCGCCCGCTTCGGTGATCAGATTGGCGACCAGCTTGGCCGAGATCGGCGTGCGCGGCCCCGGTTTCCGGTCCTGCCGGGCGTAGCCGAAATAGGGGATGACCGCTGTGATGCGCTTGGCCGAGGCCCGGCGCAGCGCATCGATGCTGATCAGCAATTCCATCAGATTGTCATTGGCCGGATGGCTGGTCGACTGAACGACAAATACATCCTCGCCGCGGACATTTTCGTGGATTTCTATGAAAATCTCGTCATCGGCGAAGCGCTTCACACTCGCGTCAGTGAGCGGAATATTCAGATATTGAGCGATTTCTGTAGCAAGCGGCAGATTGCTGTTGCCCGACATGAGTTTCATAATGGCGTTTCCCCGATGACGGCGGGCCGCAAGAATCGCCAGCGGCACCCCATGACATTTTCGTGACCCTGTTAGACAGATGGCCGTCAAATCTAAAGTCCGTAATTGCGTTAATTTCGATTGCTCCGCACTGTGGCCCTTTCTATCAGGGCGCAATGACGGAAAAGCTTACCATCACGATGGCGCAATTGACCCAGAGCGTTGGCGATTTGCGTGGCAATGCGGATGCGATGATCGCGGCGCGCGGCGCGCGGCCCGACAGCGATTTGATCGTGTTTCCCGAACTGCAGCTGATTGGCTATCCGCCAGAGGATCTGGTTTTAAAACCAGCGGTGTGGGAGCGCGCGGAGGCGGAACTCAACCGGCTGGCGGCGGCTACCGCCGGGCCGGGACCGGCGATGCTGGTCGGGTCGATTTTCCGCGAAGACGGCAAGCTTTACAATGGCATCGCGCTGCTGGCGGACGGACATATAAAAGAAATTCGCTACAAGGTTGAACTGCCCAATTACGGCACGTTCGACGAAAAGCGGCTGTTCACCTCCGGCCCGTTGCCGGAGCCGGTCGTATTCAAGGGCTGCAAAATTGGCCTGCCGATTTGCGAGGACGTCTGGTTCCCGACCGTCTGCGAACATCTGAAATCGCAAGGTGCGGAACTGTTCATCGCCGTGCACGGCAGCCCCTATGAAATCGAGAAAGACGACATGCGGCTGGGACAGGTCGCCACCCAGCGGGTTCGTGAAACCGGAATTCCGCTGTTGTTCCTGAACCGGGTCGGCGGACAAGACGAGATTGTGTTCGATGGCGCCAGTTTCGTGCTCAATGGCGATGCCGGGGTGATGCACCAGCTGCCCGACTGGGACGAGGCGATAGTCGACACGCACTGGTCGCGGGAAAGTGGCCAATGGACTTGCGCGCCCGGCGAAATCCATCAGCTGGATGACCATCCTGCCGATATCTATAATGCGATGATTGTTGGCCTGCGCGACTATGTGAACCGGAATCGCTTCCCCGGGGTCCTGCTGGGTCTTTCCGGGGGCATTGACAGCGCCTTGTCGGCGGCGGTGGCTGTCGACGCTTTGGGTGCCGACCGGGTCTGGAATGTGATGATGCCATCGCGCTTCACGTCGCAGGAAAGTCTGGACGATGCCGAGGGCTGTGCCAAAATGCTTGGCACCAGACTGGACACTATACCAATTGGCCCGGCGATCGAAGGTTTTGACGCGATGCTCGAGGACAGTTTTTCCGACAGCAATGTCGATATTACCGAAGAAAATATCCAGTCGCGGATTCGCGGCGTCACCTTGATGGCGCTGTCGAACAAATTTGGTCACATGCTGCTCACCACCGGCAACAAGAGCGAGATGAGTGTCGGCTATGCGACCATCTATGGCGACATGGCGGGCGGCTATTCGGTGCTCAAAGATGCCTATAAGCTGACGGTGTTCAAACTATCGGCATGGCGCAACCGCAACAAGCCGAGCCTGGGCCTTGGCCCCGACGGCCCGGTGATGCCGGAGCGGGTGATCACCAAGCCGCCGAGCGCGGAATTGCGCGAGGATCAGAAAGACAGCGACAGCCTGCCCGATTATGAGATTCTCGATCCGCTGTTGCACGGCCTGATCGAGGAAGAATTGTCGGTCAATGATCTGGTCGCGCGGGGATTCGACCGGGAAACGGTGGTGCGGATCGAGCGGCTGCTCTATATCGCCGAATATAAACGCCGGCAGGCCCCGCCGGGTGTCAAGCTTGGCACCAGAAATTTCGGCCGTGACCGGCGCTACCCTATAACCAACGCATTCAGGACCGTATGACCATAAAAACCCGCTTCGCCCCCTCGCCCACGGGCCATCTTCATGTCGGCAATATCCGGACTGCGCTGCACAACTGGATGTTCGCGAAGAAAGAGGGTGGCACATTCCTGCTGCGGCTCGATGATACCGATGCCGAGCGGTCGAAGGAGGAATATGTCGAGGCGATCCGGGCTGATCTGGCTTGGCTTGGCCTGACATCTGACGAAGAGCAGCGCCAGTCGGCGCGCTTTGACCGCTATGAGGAGCAGCTGGAAAAACTGAAGGCAACCGGCCGGGTCTATCCGGCCTATGAAACGGCGCAGGACCTAGACCTGAAGCGCAAGATTCAACTGGGTCGGGGCAAGCCGCCGATCTATGACCGCGCGGCGCTGGAACTGACACCGGAACAGATTTCTGCTTTTGAAGCAGAAGGGCGCAAACCGCACTGGCGCTTCCAGCTGGATCACGAAACGCCGATCACATGGACCGACCGGATCCGGGGAGACCAGCATTTCGATCCGGCTTTGCTATCCGATCCTGTTATCCGGCGCGAAGATGGCAGCTGGCTCTATATGTTACCTTCGGCGATTGACGATATCGATATGGGCATCACCCACGTCGTGCGCGGCGAGGATCATGTTGCCAATACTGCGGTGCAGATTCAGATGTTCCAGGCCCTTGGGGCAGAGCCGCCGGAATTTGCCCATGAAGCGCTGCTGGTCGGCACCGAAGGCAAGCTGTCGAAGCGGCTTGGTTCGCTGGGCGTCAGCAGTTTTCGCGATAAAAATATCGAGCCGCAGGCAATTGTCGCCTTGCTGGCGCGTATCGGGACCAGCGACCCGGTCGAGCCGATTGTTGATGTCGAGCCGCTGATCGCCAGTTTCGACTTTGCCCGTTTTGGCCGCGCACCGGCACGGTTTGACGATGAAGAACTGGCCCAGCTCAACCAGAAGATCGTCCATCTGCTGGACTATGTGGATGTGCAGGACCGTCTGCCGGAAGCCATGGATACCGAGGCCTGGGCAGTGATTCGGCCGAACCTGCATGACATGGGCGACGTCGACCAATGGTGGCAGGTGGTGACAGGCCCGATTTCTTCGCCTGAAATGCCGACAGAGGACCGGGAGTTTCTGGCGATCGCTCATGATAAGCTGGAAGAATTGGAAGCATCTTCTGATCTCTGGAAAGATCTGACCGGAGCGCTCAAGGAGGCGACGGGACGCAAGGGCAAGCCCTTGTTCATGCCATTGCGCCAGGCGCTGACCGGGCTGGATCATGGTCCGGATATGAACGCATTGCTGCCGCTGATCGGCCGCGACGTTGCGCTGGAAAGACTAGCAAAAGCAGCCGCTTAACCATTGTTGGAAGTTTGATATTCCGACAGTGGAGCCCCTCGTTTGCCATTTATTATGTAATAGTATATCATTACAAATGGCGCTGGGGTGAGATAGTCAAACAGGCACGGAGCCGCTCCGCCACTTCTGAGGATGGTTGAGAGGATATGATCATGAGCTATGTTTCCGTTTACGAGAACAAGACGCCCCGTTCGAAAGGCTTGATATTGACCGGCGCCGTTCACGCAGCGATTATCGCCGCCGTGATTGCGATACCCGGAATCGTGGTGCCCGAGAAATTCAAGGGGACCATCATTGCCTTTCCGGTGAAGGTTCAGCCGCCGCCGGAGCCGGTGATCGAAGACAAAAAGCCTGAAGTGAAAGCCGCGCCGCAAACGCGGCAAAGGGCGCCGGACCAGCCGGATATCGATCTGGTCCCGCTACCAGTCGTTCCCATCCATGGTTACACCGATCTCAAGCTTGGGACAGGATCAGGGGGAGCCGGCGTCGATATCCCCTTTGAAGCGATCAAAATTACGCCGGACCCGGTGATTTTCGGTGCACGCCTGAACACGCGCTATGCGGAGCAGTTCCAGCCTGCATATCCGCCGGGCCAATTGCGGCTCGAGCGGGAGGCCGAGGTCAGCGTTCGGGTGCTGGTCGGCAGTGATGGCCGGGTCAGGCAAATCGAACTGATCGATTCGCCGCATGTGGATTTCTGGTCTGCAACCCGCAAACAGGCGCTGAAAAAATGGCGTTTCACACCGGCGACCAAGGACGGCAAGCCGTTTGAAAGCTGGATCACGCTGAAAGTCCGCTTTGAAATCAACAGCTGATAGCGCCACCGGATGGCCGACCCGGTTTTTCCCGC
>NZ_JBALTF010000082.1:0-9531 GCF_036964675.1 Parasphingorhabdus sp.
CGCGCATCGCGCTCGCGCGACGCCTTGCCATCATCATGCATGCCATGCTCCGAGATGGCACCGAGTTCCATCCGGCCTGACCGGTAAGAAAGGAGATCGAAACGAGTTCCCGAGCGGGAGCGAACGCCCGAGGGAGGGAGCGGATGATGGCGCCTATTGTGTAGCATGCGGCCCCAGTCGGTCGACTGCGATTTCAACCTCGCCACACCGCAACCAGCTGACCCCATAAAGTGCCAACGAGCACGCAGAGAACGCAGACACCCAAAGGCAATCGCACCAGTTCAGGAAAACAGCAGTTGCCCTTGACGTATTAGAGAACACAATCGGGGCGATTGCTGACTGGCTGCTTTCCGGCGATGGGGATCGGGACCGTCATTGCTTTCCACTTTGCAGACAGTCGATGAAGTGATTGACTGTTGGCTCTGCGGCGGCATCGACGAGCACCGCCGAATTCACAGAGAATCTGATATTGCCGGGGTGCGTTATGCCCTGCAGGATGCCATTGTCGATCAACGGCGCAGCCACAGATTTGGGAACCGCCGTGAGAATGTCGGACCGTGTCGCCAGATCGATACAGGCCGACTGACTGAGCAACCGGTATTTTGGAAAGCGATGCGACTTGAGCAACGATTGCAGTTCCGCAGGCAGGCTCATCTCGAACAAATTGTCATAACCGGCAATCGCCCAGTCAAATTTGACAATGTCTTCTATCCTCTGGCTGGTCGCCGTTACCGGATGGCCTGGCCGAAAAACCATATAATAAGGTTCATCGATGATTTTCCGGATTCGCAGTCTGTCGAAATAGGGCAATTGGCGCAATGTCGCTTCATGATAGAGCAGCAAGTGTATCCGCCGCTGGACCAGCTCTTCCGCCGCCAGATTTGGCGGCATGGTTTCAACGGTGATCTGGGTTTCAGCATATCGGTCTGCAAACTGGATGATGGCGGGCTGGACCAGACTGTCCAATATCGCCGGGCCGCATATGATCTGGAGCCGGTGATCGCCGCCCCGGGTTTTTATCCGCACATTCCGGGCGAAGCTGATCAGATCCACCGCCATCGGATATAGTCTTTTGCCGGCTTCGGTCGGCACAACGGTCCGCGTCGTGCGGTGAAACAGTTTGACGTCCCAATCCTGCTCCAGTGCCTTGATGCTTTTGGTCAGGGCTGAATGGGTCAGCCGCAGCTCCTCGGCAGCGTTGGAAAAACTGCGCAGCCGGTAAACCGCTTCAAAATGTCGCATCAGGCGGAGATCGTCCATATGTTCCTGTAAGTATCAAATATACGAAAATTACTCAATATATTTCACTAATAGATCGCCCTACCGATTGGATCGAATTTTTAAATGGGGTTTTTGAGCCATGACGCTAGAACAGATCGTTACGTCCAACATTGCGATGATCGTCATTCCGCTATATCTATTGTCGATTGTCGGCGAGACCATTGCCAACCATTTTCGTTCGGAAAAAGGAATTGGTGACTGGAAAGACAATCTCGTGTCGATTTTCACCGGCCTGGTCAGCGCGCTGACCAATGGCGTGGGTGCGGCGATCACGGTCGGCGCACTGTTCTGGGTCGCTCAATATCAATTATTTGTCATCCCGCTGACCCTTGCTTCGCTGATCCTGTGTTTCGTTCTCGATGACTTGCGCTATTATTGGCACCACCGCGTCGCCCATCGTTGCCGCTGGGTGTGGGCGATGCACGTCACCCACCATAGCAGCACCCAATATAATTTTTCCGTATCGCTCCGGCAGGGCTGGACCAAACATTTTACCGGCACGATGATGTTCAAACTGCCGCTGGTACTGATCGGTTTCGATCCCGTCGTCGTGCTGTTTTGCGGCTTTCTCAATCCCACCTACCAGTTTTTCCTGCATACGGAACTGGTGAACAAAATGCCGCGCTGGTTTGAAGCGATTTTCAACACGCCCTCGCATCACCGGGTTCACCATGGCCGCAACCCCCAATATCTGGATGCCAATTATGCAGGCACATTGATCATCTGGGACAAGATGTTCGGAACTTTTGTCGCTGAAGATGCCGCAGACCGTCCCGATTATGGCTTGGTCAAAAATCTCGAGACGCTCAATCCGTTGACCATCATATTCCATGAATATTGGGGTATCGCGCAAGATGTGTTCAGTCGCGGTCCCAATTTGTGGCAACGGATTCTTTATATATTCGCGCCGCCGGGATGGAGTCACGACGGTTCGCGGCAGTCGTCCGGAGAAATAAAACAAGAATATCTCCAGCAACAGCTTGCCAAAACTGCCGATGCAGACGGGCAGCCGCTGACCCGGCAGAAACTGCAGAAGGCCTGACCGGTGCCGGGACCGCATTATGCAATCTCGGAAAGCCTGATTGTCTGTGCTGCGCTTTGGTCGCTGATAAAGCTGGGACGGCAAGGCCTTTGGCTGGCGGCACTCGGCAGCGCCATCTTCGGAGCGGCGGCGGCAATCGGTGTGTACCGCTTCGCCGCAAATGAGATCGACGCACTGGCCGTCTTTCACAAGGATTTTTCACAAACAGGCGGTGCGGTCGCGATGGCGCTCATATCTGCCCAGCTGCTGCTGAATGCGCGTGCGGTATCGCGAAGCGCCGCGATGCGACGGGTCATTTTTGCGGCAATTTTTCTGACCGGCGGTGCCGCTGCCATGGTACCGGCTAGCACCACGCCCCTGTTCCTTGCATGGCTGGTCGGCGCAATCCTCACCACCCTGTTTCTCGGCAAACAAACTGCCGGGCGCAGGATGATGGCGGGAGCGATCACATCCATTTTCCTGATCAATCTGCTGTTGATCCGGCAGTCACCCTTGTTGCCCCCCGCGGTCAGCTGGCATCTTTTTCATATCCTAGTCGCCGTCTGGCTCCTCGCTATGCTCCCTGTGTTCACCCAGTTTGAAAACGAACGGAATTTGTGAAAAACGCCGACACTGGATGACTGATTTCGGGAATTATCAGCCGGGTCCGTGACGACCGCCTTTGAGGCGATTGCGGATAGTCCGCTCTGAGGGAGCGAAAGCTGGGGAACGGACACAGGGCGCGTCCCGGCGACCAGCTTTGGCTGGCAATGCCGAACGCATCCCCCTAGGGAAGCAGCGCAAGTTCAGGCAAAAAGGCACAGGCACATGGCCCGCAAACATTCGAAACATGGTGGTTATCAGGATATGGAATCCGAGCCGGAGGCTCCGGCGGAGGTGGTTCATTGCTGGCTCTGCGGGCGGCCGACCGGCGAGACCATCGTCTGGCATCATCCGGTGCCGAAAAGCCGGGGCGGGCGCGATGTCGTGCCGATGCATCCGATCTGCCAGCAGACCATCATCACCCATTTCACCAATAGCGAGCTGGAGCGCCACGCCATGGATGTCGAGGCGCTGCTCGCCGATCCGGTGGTGCGCAAATTTGTCGACTGGGTGGCGAAAAAGGACCCCGACTTCAACGCCACGATTGCGAAGAAGCAGCGCTGAGCGGGCTGCCGGATTTTGGGGAACACGGGGCGGGCGTACCCGCCCCGCTTGCTTCAGAAATTCACAGGCCGTCCAGGCCCTTGCTGACCAGAATATTGACCTCGACACGGCGGTTCTGCGCCTTGCCGCTGGCGGTGTCATTGCTGCCGAGCGGATCGGCTTCGGACATGCCGGTCGGGGTCAGCATGCGATAGGGTTTCCAGCCGCAGGCCTGCTGCAGATGATTGACAACGCGGCTGGCGCGTTTTTCACTCAGCTGCTGGTTATATTCATAATCTCCGGTGGAATCGGTGTAGCCGACCACCAGGATCAGGGCGTTGTTCATTGCGTCGGCTGCGTCCGCCGTGGCGCACAGATCGGACTTGCCCCGTGCGGACAGCTTCGCCTTGCCGGTGTCGAAGTGGACATTGGTCGTACCCTTGACATTATACTGGTCGATATCGCTGACGCGGCTGCGCAGCGCCTCGGTCGCGGCACTCTGTTCGTTAAAGCCCTGAGCGGTGCCGGTACGGATCATCGTTGCGGTTTTGAGGTCGCTGCTGCGCAGTTTGATCTGGTTCGCCACCAGGCCGCTGCGCCATTGCACTGTCTTGACGTTCACCGGCAGACCGTTGAGCAGCGAGTCCGCCGCAAGCTTGCTGCGATTGAGGCCGAACAGGCCCTTGCTGGCCCTGATTTCGGTTCCCTCGCTGATGAGAATCACGGTGCGGGTGCCATCGGCGCTTGTGACTTGTATCTTTTCGTCGCCGCGCGCGGAAATATAGCCTTCGATATCGGGCCCTTCGGGCATGCCGGACAGTTCAGCCGGTGGCAAACCGTTGACCGTGATATCGGCCCTGGACTGATCCGGTAATTGATCCGGCTGCTGTGCAGACAAGCTGCCCGATGCTGGCATGGTCAGCATCGCAATCATCAAGAGAGCTCCAGACCTTTTGGAAATGACACGCATTAAATGACTCCTTCAAACTGCTTCAGCCGACCCGTTGTGTTCATGCCAATATTTCTGGCGCATGAACACTCCCAGCATGACCGTGGGTTATGTGGGTAATTCGAGCGCATCTTGCGGTGTACCGATGCAGACTGCGTCTCACCCGCGTTTCCGCCATAGAAGATGAGAGGCTTTGCCTCAACTGAAAGCCAATTTTTTCAAAAGTGCCGGGCAAAACTGGCTGGCAACAATAAGGCAGGTGCCAGATAGGGAGCAATGGATCCGATATTGTCGCATCCAGACCGCGACCAGAAATGCGGTCTGACAAACCGTCTCCACCTGCCCCGTCAGCTATAGTCCTTGACCAGCTGCCCACAATTTAGCTAGTCAGTTAAATTGCACGGTTGGCTAATCATCCGGCAGCATATTGGGAGACGGGTGATGCGCAGGCTGGGAATATTGTTGATGCCTTTGATGCTGGTGGCTTGCGAGAGCCAGACCAGCGCGCCGGAAACGACCGACGCGGCCGTGGAAGCGGACTGGAACAATATCGGTTTTGACGCCAAGGAACAGCGCCACAGCCCGCTCACCCAGATCAACGACGGCAATGTGAGCGATCTTGGCATCGCCTGGTTCAAGGACCTGCCCGATGCCCGTGGTCAGGAAGCGACCCCGATTGTGGTCGACGGCAAGCTCTATATCTCCACCGCCTGGTCGAAGGTTTTTGCCTATGACGCGAAAACCGGCAAGGAACTCTGGTCCTATGATCCTGCGGTCTCTGGCGAGAAAGCGGTCGACGCCTGTTGTGACGTGGTCAATCGCGGCGTCGCGATCAACCGCGGCAAGCTGTTTTTCGGCACCATCGATGGCCGGCTGATCGCGCTCGACGCCAATACCGGCGCGCGCCTCTGGGAAACCCAGACCACCGACAACAGCAAGCCCTATACCATCACCGGCGCCCCGCGCGTGGTCAAGAATATGGTGATCATCGGCAATGGCGGCGCGGAATTTGGCGTGCGCGGCTATGTCTCCGCCTATGATGTCCAGGATGGCAATATGAAATGGCGCTTCTACACCGTGCCAAATCCGGAAGGAAAAGCCGACGGCGCGGCGAGCGACGAGGTTTTTGCAAAAGCGGCCAACGCCACCTGGGGCGAAGGCGGCAACTGGCGCGAATCCGGCGGCGGCGGCACGGTCTGGGACAGCATCGTCTATGACGAGGATCTCGACCAGCTCTACTTTGGTGTCGGCAATGGCAATCCATGGAACCACGGCATCCGCTCTGGCGGCGAAGGCGACAATCTGTTCCTGTCCTCGATCGTCGCGGTCAATCCCGATACCGGCAAATATCTCTGGCATTATCAGGAAACACCGGCCGAAACCTGGGACTATACCGCGACCCAGCATATCATCCAGGCCGAGATGCCGATCGACGGCAAGCTGCGCAAAGTGCTCTACCACGCGCCGAAAAACGGGTTCTTCTTTGTCATCGACCGGCTCGACGGCACGCTGATCAGCGCCGAGCCGTTTGTCGACGGGATCAACTGGGCGACCGGCTATGATCTGAAAACCGGCCGGCCGATCGAGAATCCGGAATCGCGATTCTACAAGACCGGCAAGCCGTTTATCGCCATCCCCGGCGCACTGGGCGCGCATAACTGGCATCCAATGAGCTACAATCCGAAGACGGGCCTCGTCTATATTCCCGCCCAGCAAATCCCGCAGGGCTATGATGTGCCGGTCTCGGAAATTGACAAGAAGCGCGAACGGCTGGGCTTTAACGTCGGCATCGGCTGGTCGATCGGCCAGCTGCCCGATGACAAGGATGTCTACAAGGCCGCGATTGCCGCGACCACCGGCAGACTGGTCGCGTTCAACCCGAAAACCGGCAAGGTCGAATGGAGCGTGGATTATCCGGCGGCCTGGAATGGCGGCACGATGACAACCGCCGGCAATCTGGTGTTCCAGGGCACCAGCACCGGCTTTTTAAAGGCTTATTCGGCAGACAAGGGCAAGGAATTGCTGAGCCTGCCGATGCAGTCGGGCATCGTCAGCGCGCCTTCGACCTATATGATCGACGGCGAACAATATGTCGCCTTCCTGACCAGCAAGGGCGGTGCCTTTCCGCTGGTCGCCGGGGTTGCCGGCGGGGTGACCCGCCAGGTGCCGAATATTCCCCGGCTGGTGGTGCTGAAACTGGGCGGCAAAGCCAAGCTGCCGGCGCTACCGAAAAAAGACGAAGTGGTCTGGGAGCCGCCGGTGCAGACCGGAACGCCGCAGCAGATTGCCGCCGGCAAGGCGCTGTTTGGTCGCAATTGCATGGTCTGTCATGGCGACAGCGCGATTGGCAATGGTTTCACGCCGGACCTTCGGGTCAGCGGCGTGCTGCCGGACACGGAAGCCTGGGCCTCGGTTGTCATCAGCGGGGCGTTGAAACATGCAGGCATGGTTGGTTTCGGATCTCAGCTGAAAGCCGAACAGGTGGAGAATATCCGTCACTATGTCGTCGACCGGTCGCACTGGACCAAGGAAAACCTGCCCGAGATGACGGCGCCAACCCCGCGCTGACACTGGCGCTGTAATCTGGCACCAAAATAGCTGCCTAAATTATGGTCATTTGCCCGCGCAAATGCCTGTTATTTAGGCGGCATTGTCAGCAGGCCGATTAGCTATTAGCAATGCATTCAAGCATTCCGGTGATTCTGTTCGCGAATCGATTCTGGCATGGTAATTGAATAGCATCGGGCAATAGTGCCCGGCTCAGGCACCTTCCCTCTACGCAAGAGGAATGGCCGAGAAAGAGGTACACGGGGACGTATAGAAATGAAAAAGATTGAAGCGATAATCAAGCCTTTCAAACTGGATGAAGTCAAGGAAGCGCTGCACGAAGTCGGCGTTTCCGGGATCACCGTGACCGAGGCGAAAGGTTTTGGCCGACAGAAAGGCCATACCGAGTTGTACCGTGGTGCGGAATATGTCGTGGATTTCCTGCCCAAGGTGAAGCTTGAAGTTGTTGTCGAGGACAGTCTTGCCGACCGTACGGTCGAAGCGATTGCCGCAGCCGCCCAAACCGGTCGGATCGGCGACGGCAAGATTTTTGTCATTCCGGTCGAATCGGCGCTGCGTATCCGGACCGGCGAGCGCGACAACGACGCCATCTGATCTTTCTTTCGCAACCAAATCAAAATAACCAGAACCAAGGGACCAAAAAATATGGGCAATACTGCATCCGATATTATCAAAATGATCAAGGAACATGAGATCGAATGGGTCGATGTTCGTTTCACCGATCCCCGCGGCAAATGGCAGCATCTGTCGATGTGCGCCGGCGTCATCGATGAAGATGTGCTGGAAGAAGGCTTCATGTTTGACGGCAGCTCGATCGAGGGCTGGAAGGCAATCAACGAGTCCGACATGATCCTGCGTCCTGATCTCGACGCGGTCTATATGGACCCGTTCTCCGCAACCCCGATGATGATCCTGGTCTGCAATATCGTCGAACCGGGTGATGGATCGCTGTACAGCCGCGACCCGCGCTCAACCGCTGTCCGCGCCGAAGCCTATCTGAAATCGACCGGCATTGGCGACACCATCTATGTCGGACCGGAACCGGAATTTTTCATGTTCGACGATGTAAAATTTGAAAATGGCTATGATCGTTCGGGCTTCCGGATCGATGATATCGAGCTGCCGACCAACACCGGCCGCGACTATGATGTCGGCAATATGGGCCATCGCCCGCGCGTCAAGGGTGGCTATTTCCCGGTCGCTCCGGTTGACAGCTGCGTCGACATTCGCGGCGAAATGGTCGCGACCATGCTGGAAATGGGCCTGCCGATGGACAAGCACCATCACGAAGTGGCCGCTTCCCAGCATGAACTGGGCATCACCTTCGGCACGCTGACCGAAACCGCCGACCGGGTGCAGGTCTATAAATATGTCGTGCAGCAGGTTGCCCATGCCTATGGCAAGACCGCAACCTTCATGCCAAAGCCGATCAAGGATGATAATGGCAGCGGCATGCACACCCATATGTCGATCTGGAAAGACGGCAAGCCCCTGTTCGCCGGCAATGAATATGCCGGTCTGTCGGAAATGTGCCTCCACTATATCGGCGGCGTCATCAAACATGCCAAGGCAATCAACGCTTTCTCCAACCCGACCACCAACAGCTACAAGCGGCTGGTTCCGGGCTTTGAAGCACCGGTATTGCTCGCTTATTCGAGCCGCAACCGTTCCGCTTCCTGCCGGATTCCTTATGGCGCCGGAGACAAGGCGAAGCGCGTCGAGTTCCGCTTCCCCGATCCATTGGCCAATCCTTATCTGTCGTCGGCTGCCCTGCTGATGGCGGGTCTTGATGGCATCGAGAACAAGATCCATCCCGGCGAAGCGATGGACAAGAATCTCTATGACCTGCCACCAGCAGAGCTGGCCGAAGTGCCGACCGTTTGTGGTTCGTTGCGCGAGGCGCTCAACGCGCTGGAAGCCGATCACGAGTTCCTGCTCAAGGGTGATGTCTTCTCGAAAGACCAGATCGACGCTTATGCCGAACTGAAATGGGAAGAAGTCAGCCGCTGGGAAACCCAGCCGAGCCCGGTCGAGTTCGACATGTATTATTCGAGCTGATCCTTTCGGTCAGATTAGAAACAGAAAGCCCGGGGCAAGCGATTGCTCCGGGCTTTTTGTCGTTGGGCGATGATGGACAGAGCATTTTCTCCGTCCAAGTGGAGGCATTCGATTTGACCTTGCCAGACGGCGGCAATCGGGTGGGAAACGGAAAGGCAGGTTTGGGTGAAGGATTCGGGAAACCTACCTAGCCCAAATGGCTTGAGGAAGTCCGATTGCGGGTAGACTGGTTTTTGTCAAAATTGAAGAATGCAATGATTTGATTGACTACTCTAACTGTGCGAAGCTCCCGTCAAAATTGCAAAAACGAGAAACTGGCTGATGAAAACCTTGAATTTGGCGCGCGACGGGAATAGTTGGCCGCAAAGGATATTTTTGGTCGGCTTCGCCATGCTCGCCTTTTTGATTATCGATCACCCTGCGGTTTTTGCACAGTCGGATGATCGCGACACCAATATGGCAAAAGACCCCCAGGAGCTCGTGGATTCAGTCACAGTTCCAGCGTTCC
>NZ_JBALTF010000083.1:0-7099 GCF_036964675.1 Parasphingorhabdus sp.
CGCGTCGAGCGTTTCAAACCGCTGTACCAAAGGCGAAACCGGCACGCCCCAGCTTTCGATTGCCTTCATGACGTCCAGCGCGGTCTCGCCCGGCAAGTCGCTATGCACCCCCCAGCCATGCGCCCAGAATTTCAGCGGCCGTTTCGCGGTGACATTGGCATCCTTCTGCCGCAGCGAACCCGCGGCCGCGTTGCGCGGATTGGCAAATTGACGGATTTTCTCGGGATCGAACTCGATGCCCTTGGCCAGCGCATCGGCCCTGCCCTCGTCCATCAACCGCTCGTTGAGCCCGGCGAAGTCGGCCTTGGCCATGTAGACTTCGCCGCGGATTTCGAACAGGTCGGGGATGGGGTGGGAACCCGTTAGCCCTGAGCTTGTCGAAGGGCGCTTCTCGTCCGAGAGGCGTGGTTCGACAGGCTCACCACTAACGGATAATCGCTGCGGAATATCCCCAATCATCCGCACATTGGCGGTAACATCCTCGCCAACCTGCCCGTCCCCGCGCGTCGCCGCCAGCACCAGCTCGCCCTTTTCATAGCGCAAGGAGCAGGACAGCCCGTCAATCTTGTCCTCCGCCGTCACCGCAACCGGCGCGCCCTCGTCCAGATTCAAGAAGCGCCGCACCCGCGCCAGCCATTCGCCGATATCCTCGTCGGAAAAGCCGTTGTCGAGGCTCATCATCCGCTGCTCGTGCTTGACCTTCGACAAAGGCGAAGCCGCCACCGCCGCCCCGATCAGCCGGTTCGGACTATTCTCCCGCACCAGATGCGGAAACGCCTCCTCCAACTCATTATTCCGCCGCACCAGCGCATCATAATCCGCATCGGAAATTTCCGGCGTGTCCTCGGCATGATAGAGCTTGTTATGCTTCGCGATTATGCGCGCAAGGCGCATCAGTTCGTTGGCGGCATCGGCTTCGGAGAGGGTCTCAACCGGAGTGGCGGTCACTAAAAGCCCCTCCTCTTCAGAGGAGGGGTTGGGGCGGTGCGCCAGCATCGCTCGCGTAGCGACAAGCGGCACGAAACCACCCCAACCCCTCCTTTAAAAAGGAGGGGCTTAAGAAAGCCTAGACAATCACTAGCGGCTTGAGATTTAGAGAGGCTTTTAATCACTTTAGCTCCTCTTCTTTAGAGATTGGGGTGGTGCCGGCCTGACGCAATCTCCACCGATCCGGAGTTTCCTCCAACACACCCACCAAAGCCAACAAAACCCCGTCCATATTCCCCATCACATCCAAATTGGTAAAACGCACCGTCCGATATCCCCTGTTCCGCAACCGATCATCGCGCTTGAAATCGGCCTCCACATCATGCGTATCACCATCCACTTCAACAATCAGCTTTTTAAGCGGGCAAAAGAAGTCGGCGATATAATAATCGATCACCGACTGGCGGCGGAACTTATGGCCCGCCAGCTGCGACGCGGATAAATGCCGCCACAACCGCTTTTCCGGTTCGGTAGGATTGAGCCGCATCTCCCTTGCACGGGCAAGAAGGGTGGCGCGATCAGTCACTGCCTGAGCCCCTCCTTTTTAAAGGAGGGGTTGGGGTGGTTTCTCTCGTCAAAGAGCCGTCCCCCTAGTTTCCCACACATTTCCGTCGGCCCCACCTGAATTCGCTACGCGAGCGATGCTGAAGCACCGCCACCACCCCAACCCCTCCTCTGAAGAGGAGGGGCTTAAGCGGGCGCGTCTGCATCTAGAAGCATCCGAGTCATTTTGCATTTCCCGTTTTCAATCTTATATTCCAGTCGATACTGAAACCCTCCCGTAACATAGCCAATGTGACAAATTATCGGTGGCTTGCCCTCAAAATTGACAATAATTTTACCGGATCCATCGCTTTTAACAGACCTGCGGCCAACGAATATCTTTCCGTTTTGCTCCATAGGAGATTCGACGCCGTAAAGCTCAAGCACTGCACCAGTTGGCTTTAATTCTCCTGCATCAACTTGAAAAATTCCAGGCTCTGGAGATGAACAGCCGAAAAGCAGGGATGCTAAGAATAGCGTTAAAACTACCCTCACTAAACCCCCTCCAGCAACCGATCCGCCTGCGCCCTGGCCTCATCCGTCACATCCGCACCGGACAGCATCCGCGCAATCTCCTGCCGCCGGCCTTCATCGTCCAGCGCGCTGACATCGGTGCGCGATACGGTGCCGCTGAGCGACTTGTTGATCAGCATATGCGCGTCACCCTTGGAGGCGACCTGCGGGCTGTGGGTCACGACCAGCAATTGCGCGCCCTTCGACAGCCGCGACAGGCGGTCGCCGATCGCCGAGGCGACCGCGCCGCCGACGCCGCGGTCGACTTCGTCAAAAATGATCGTTTTCAGTCCATATTCTTCCGCCAAAGCGACTTTTAAGGCCAAAATGAACCGCGAAAGTTCACCACCCGACGCAATTTTGCCCAAAGGTGCCAGAGGCGCGCCCGGATTGGTCGAAATCAGAAACTCGATCCGGTCTATTCCGCCTTTATTCCAATGCTCTTCGGCCAATTCTTCAAGCAAAGTCTCAAATCTGGCCGCGTCGAGCTTGAGCGGTGCCAGTTCGCCAGCCACCGCTTTGTCCAGCGCCTTCGCCGCCTTGGCCCGCTGCGCCCGCAGGCTTTCCGCCGCCGCAATGTAGGATTTCCTGGCGCTGGCCAAAGATGCTTCCAATCCTTCCAGCGTCTTGCCGCCATCGCTGATCGCCGCCAGCTTGTTCTGCAATTCGCCGAGCAGGTCCGAAAGCCTGTCCGGCTCCACCCGATGCTTGCGCGCCAGCCCGCGCAGATCGAACAGCCGGGTCTCCATATCGTCGAGTCGCTGCGGGTCGAAACTGAGCGCGTGGGCCGCTTCGTTGAGCTTGTCCTCGGCGTCGGTAGCATCGATGATCGACCGGTCGAGCGCCTCCAGTGCCTCTTTCAGCAAAGGGTGATCCTCGGCAATCCGGTCGAGCCGCCGCGCCGCTGCCCGCAGCGAGGCCAGCCCGCCATTGGAGCCATCAAAGGCAGAGCGAATCGCCTCGAGATCGCCGGTCAGCTTCTCGCCCTTCATCATCGTCGCCCGGCCCAGCGCCAGTTCCTGTTCCTCGCCCGGTTGCGGCGCGAATTTGGCCAGTTCGGCGACGCTATGCTCGAGATATTCGCGGTCCTGCTCCGCCGATTCCTGATCCTGTTTCGCCTGTTCCAGCGCGGTTTTCGCCGCCTGCCAGGCGTCAAACGCGTCACCAACCGCATGGCCTTCAACACCGGCAAAAATATCGAGCAGCGCCCGGTGTCCCTTGGCGTTGATCAGGCCGCGATCATCATGCTGGCCATGGATTTCAATCAGTTGCCCGCCCACGGTCCGCAGCAGAGTCGCCGAACAGGGCTGATCATTGATGAAAGCGCGGCTGCCACCATCGGCCTTGACCGATCGCTTGATGATCAGCGGCTCGCCGGGTTCAATTTCAATATCATTTTCGGCGAGCATCCTGGCCAGCCTGCTATCGGCAACCGGTGACGCGAAACTGGCGGTAACCTGAGCCTTTTCGGTGCCCTGGCGAACCAGACCGCTATCCGCCCGATTGCCGAGTGCCAGCCCGAGACTGTCGAGCAGGATCGACTTGCCGGCACCGGTTTCCCCGGTCAGCACGGTGAGGCCCGACCCGAACTCGAGGTCAAGCGCCTCAATCAGTACAATATCGCGGATGGAAAGGGACTGCAGCACAATACCCTCCTAAAACACGTTTACCTTAGCTGCAACGCATTGCAGCACATGTGATGCTAAGTGGCACCATGTTTGTTGACCAGCTCATAAGCGCGCTCATACCATTTGGTGCCCGGATAGTTGGCGCCCAGCACAGCGGCGGTTTTCTTCGCTTCCACCGGAACACCCAGCGCAAGATAGGATTCGGTGAGTCGCATCAGCGCTTCTGGCGTATGGGTGGTGGTCTGATATTTCTCGATCACCGTCCGGAAGCGGATGGTGGCGGCGAGCCACTTGCCGCGACGCTGGTAAAAGCGGCCGATTTCCATTTCCTTGCCGGCCAGATGGTCATTGACCAGATCCATTTTCAATGTCGCATCGGCGGCATAGCGGCTATTGGGATAGCGACGGGCAACCTCACCGAGAGCCGACAGCGCCTGTTCGGTGATCTTCTGGTCACGGGTGACATCGCTGATCTGCTCATAATAGCAGAGCGCGATCAGATAATAAGCGTAAGGCGCATCCTTGTTGCCCGGATGAATCGACAGGAAGCGGCGGGACGATTCCGTCGCCTTGTTATAATCGCCAGCGAGATAATAGCTGAATGCGCTCATCTGCTGCGCGCGGCGAGCCCAGGGAGAATAGGGATGCTGGCGCTCGACTTCGTCGAACAGCGCAGCGGCAATCTTGTACTGACCGCGGTCAAGCCGATCTTTTGCCGCATTGTACAGCGTGTCGACGTCGCGCGCGACGTATTTTGTGTCGGAACCGCGACCACCGCTGCCGCCGCCAAGCAGTGCACAACCGGAAAGCAGCGTAGCTGAGAGACCGATAACGGCCCATTTGATAATGTGTTTTGTCATATGCCTGACCTCTTAACCGCTTGTTTTCGTCCAGCCAAGAATAAAGCAAAAAAAGCCACTGGAGCAGATCGACACTCCCTGTTCTGTTGGAGCTTTACCAGACATTAATCCGGCGATCCGGCGGCATTTTTTCTCGTGATAAAATTGAACCCCGGTCGATTTGCCCGGGGCAAATAGAAGCCCGCGATCCAACATATGGAATGGGGATTGGTTCGCGCCCTCTGCCAGACAAAGAAAAGGGCCCGGATCGCTCCGGGCCCCTTGCTGTTTCATTTTGCGAAAATCTAGTCTTCGGTGATCGAAGCAGGCAATGGAATATCACCGCCGCCTTCGTCCTTTGGACCATCATTGTTCCGGCCACGTCCGCCGCCGTCACGGCCACGTCCGCCACCATCGCGTCCACGACCACCGCCGCCGCCAGCGCCGTCACGGCGCGGTCCACGGGGCTTGTCACCGCGTGGTTCGCGTGCAGGACGGGTGTCCTCCAGCTCTTCACCGGTTTCCTGATTGACAACCCGCATCGACAGGCGAACCTTGCCGCGCTGGTCGATTTCAAGAACCTTGACCTTGACTTCCTGGCCTTCGCTCAGTTCGTCAGAGACTTTTTCGACGCGCTCATTCTTGATTTCAGACACGTGGACTAGACCGTCCTTGCCGCCCATGAAGTTCACGAATGCACCAAAGTCGACGAGGTTCACAACCTTGCCGTCATAGACTTTGCCGACTTCGGCTTCTTCGACAATGCCCTTGATCCATGCGATTGCCGCATCAATCTGGGATTTGTCGGAAGAAGAAACCTTGATCAGGCCTTCATCGTCAATATCGACCTTCGCTCCGGTTTCCGCAACGATTTCGCGAATCACCTTGCCGCCGGTACCAATAACTTCACGGATCTTCTCTTTGTTGATCTGCAAGGTTTCGATACGCGGAGCATGTTCGGACATTTCGGTACGAACGCTGTTCAGCGCCTTGGCCATTTCACCGAGGATGTGAGCACGACCGCCACTGGCCTGTTCCAGAGCAGACTTCATGATTTCCTGCGTGATGCCGGCTACCTTGATGTCCATCTGCAAGGACGTAATACCCTTTTCGGTACCCGCAACCTTGAAGTCCATGTCGCCGAGATGATCTTCGTCGCCGAGAATGTCGGACAGAACCGCAAATTCTTCGCCTTCGAGGATCAAGCCCATCGCAATACCGGAGACCGGACGCGTCAAAGGCACGCCGGCATCCATCATCGCAAGCGAACCGCCACAAACGGTCGCCATCGAAGACGAACCGTTGGACTCGGTAATGTCGGAGAGTACCCGGATCGTATATGGAAAATCTTCCACTGTCGGCAATACCGGACGCAGCGCGCGGAAAGCGAGCTTACCATGGCCGGTTTCGCGGCGGCTGGTAAATCCGAAACGACCAACTTCACCAACCGAATAGGGAGGGAAGTTATAGTGCAGCATGAAGTTGGTGTAGCTCAAACCATCAAGCCCATCGATCATCTGCTCGGCGTCTTTGGTGCCCAGGGTCGTGGTCACGATTGCCTGTGTTTCACCACGGGTGAACAAAGCCGAACCGTGGGTCCGCGGCAGCAAGCCAACCATGGCTTCGATCGGGCGAACCTGATCGAGCTTACGGCCATCAATACGGGTACCATCCTTGATGATTGCACCGCGAACGATTTCGGCTTCCAGCTTCTTGACCATCTTGCCGGCGGTCATCTGAGTCTGGCCGTCTGCATCGGCATATTTTTCTTTGGCTTTGTCGCGAACCTTGTTCAGCGCGTTGCTACGCTCTGATTTGTCGGTTTTCTTGTAAGCCGCAGCAATATCTTTTCCGACCAGCTTGCGCAGGGCGTCCTTGATGTCGCTATTGTCTTCGCCAGCATCAAGCTGCCAAGGCTCTTTCGCAGCCTGTTCCGCCAGATCGATGATCAGGCCGGCGACCTGCTTGGATGCATCATGGGCAAATTGCACAGCACCGAGCATGATTTCTTCGGAAAGCTCTTGCGCTTCCGATTCAACCATCATCACGGCGCCCATTGTTCCGGCCACAACCAGATCAAGTTCACCTTCAGCGACTTGATCCATGCTTGGGTTCAGCTGATATTCGCCTTCCTTGTAACCGACGCGAGCCGCACCGATCGGACCCATGAAGGGAACGCCGGAAATGGTCAGCGCAGCAGAAGCTGCAACCATTGCCAAAATGTCGGGCTCGTTGATGCCGTCATAGCTCATCACCTGACAGATCACGTTGATTTCGTTGAAGAAACCTTCGGGGAACAGCGGACGGCAAGGACGGTCAATCAAACGCGATGTCAGCGTTTCTTTTTCCGTCGCACGGCCTTCGCGCTTGAAGAAACCGCCCGGGATACGACCAGCGGCTGAGAATTTTTCCTGATAGTGCACGGTGAGCGGGAAGAAATCCTGCCCTTCGCGTACCGATTTGGCGGCGGTGACTGCGCACAGCACAACCGTTTCGCCGAGGGTCGCGAGTACTGCGCCATCAGCCTGACGGGCAATACGGCCCGTTTCGAGGGTGAGGGTCTGTCCGCCCCACTCCATTTCAACTTTC